>DAIRGH010000042.1:0-23504 GCA_036794585.1 Solirubrobacterales bacterium
CGCCGCGCGAGCCGGCCGGCGCCGACCGGCCGGAGGGCGAGAGCGGCGGCCTGGATGACCTCGCGTGGGCCGGGATCGCCGCGGTCGCCGAGGCGGCGACCCTCGGCGTGAGGCTCGCGAACCGGGCGCTCGGAGCGCTGCGCGACGGCGTCGATCGTCGGTGATCCGGCGCTACCTCCGGGTCTTCTGGGAGCGCGCGTACCGCGAGAACATCACCGGGTTGGCGGCGATGGTCGCCTACAACCTGGCCCTGGCGGTGTTTCCGTTCGCGCTGCTGGTCCTGTTCGTCTTCGGCCAGGTGATCGACAACGCCGACGTTCGCGACAGCGTGATCCGCGATCTGCAGGGGATCTTCCCCGCGGTCGAGCAGGACTCACTGACCAACATCGTTGACCGGATCCGGGAGGAGTCGGCAACGATCGGGGTGATCGCGGCGGTAGGCGCTGTCTGGATCGGCGCCTCGTTCTGGGGCGCGATGGACACGGCCTTCTGCCGCATCTACCACGTCGAGTGCCGCGGCTGGGTCGAGCAGAAGCGCTTCGCGCTGGTGATGCTGCTGGTCGTCGTCGGCTTCCTGGCCGCCAGTGTGATCATCCCCGTGGCCGAGGGAGTCCTCACCTCCAGCGCCGACGACCTGCCGTTCGGCCTCGACGAGATCGGAGGCGTTCGCAGCCTGCTGGTGCTCGCCCTCGCGCTGACGCTCACCTTCGGGATCTGCGCGCTGATCTACTACGTCGTCCCCAAGGGTCACGTCCCGTGGAGGGGCGTGTGGCCGGGTGCGCTGTTCGTGACCGCGACGACGGCGATCGCAAACGCCGCGTTCCCGGTCTACCTCACCCAGTCGAACCTCGACGAGCTCGGCGTGGCGCTCGGCTTCGTCCTGGTCGCCCTGCTCTGGTTCTACCTCATCGCGCTCGCGCTGCTGGCGGGCGCCGTGATCAACGCGCTGCGGTTCGAGTTCCACGACACCGGCAGCGTCGAGGAGGAGCGGCTGCGGACGTTCGCCGAGGAGCTCGAGGCCGACCCTCAGCCGTAGCGCCCGCCGGTGACCTCGCGCAGCTTCGCGGTGTCGTGGCGGGCGGTCACGGTCCGCACCGTGCCCGAGCGCGAGCGCATGACCAACGACTCGGTCGAAGCCTTGCCGCCGCGGATGTAGCGGACGCCCTGGAGCAGGTCGCCGTCGGTGACGCCGGTGGCGGCGAAGAAGACGTCGTTGCCCGAGACCAGCCGTTCGACGTCGAGGACCTCGTCGAGGTCATAACCGGCGTCGACCGCGGCCTTGCGCTCGTCGTCGTCGCGGGGCCACAGCCGCCCCAGCAGGCTGCCCCCCAGGCACTTGATCGCCGCGGCCGAGAGCACGCCCTCGGGGGTGCCGCCGATTCCCCACAGCAGGTCGACGCCGGCCTCGGCCGAGACCGCGAACAGCGCCGCCGAGACGTCGCCGTCGCTGATGAACCTGATCCGGGCGCCGGCCTCGCGGATCTCCTCGACGCCCTGCTCGTGGCGGGGGCGGTCGAGCATGATCACCGTGACGTCGCCGACCGCCTTGCCCTTGCGCTCCGCCACCCGGCCGACGACCTCGCCGAGCGGGTCGTCGAGGCTCAGGTCATCAGCGACGTCGGGACCCCCGGCGATCTTCTCCATGTAGACGCAGGGGCCGGGGTCGAACATCGTCCCGCGCTCGGCGAGCGCGATCACCGACAGCGCCGAGGGCATGCCGCGAGCGGTCAGCGTGGTGCCCTCGAGCGGGTCGACGGCGATGTCGACCTCGGGCGGGCTGCCGTCGCCGATCTGCTCGCCGTTGTAGAGCATCGGCGCCTCGTCCTTCTCGCCTTCGCCGATCACCACCACGCCATCCATCGGCACCGTCTCCAGCAGCAGGCGCATCGCGTCGACCGCGGCGCCGTCGGCCGACTCCTTTTCACCGCGCCCAACCCAGCGCGCCGCGGCCAGCGCCGCGGCCTCGGTCACCCGGACCAGCTCGAGCGCCAGGTTGCGGTCGGGCTTGGAGCCCGAGCGCACGTCATGCGAGATCACTCCCACCGGGGACGGACGCTACCGGGTGGCCGCTAGACCGTGCCGGGGGCCTTGCGCGTCTTGCGCGGACCGCTCTCGACCGAGCGGGTGAAGCCCGTCATCGCGATCCCCAGCGCGGAGAGCAGCGCGACCCAGTAGCCGTAGGCGAGGTCGACTCCGAACGTGTCGCTGGGTCGGTCGATGATCCCGTTGTAGAGGATCAGGACGAAGGCGGCGAAGCCGACGACCATCGTCATCTCGCCCGGCGCCCACGAGAGCTTGTGGCCGCGGACGAGGATGTAGGCCAGGATCAGCGGCGCCAGCGCCGCGGCGAGCAGTAGCCAGCGCAGGATCGGGAAGGTCTCCCAGCCCGTGCAGCTGAGCTCGCCCTCGCCGCAGATGTAGTTGACGTCGGGGTTCTCGTCGCGCGTCGGTGAGTCCGTCAGCTCGAACCAGGGCAGGAAGAGGACCGAGACGATCAGCAGGATCGCGGCGAGCCCGCCGAGCAGCACCCGGTTGCGGTTCAGTCGGGAGAAGTCCATGCGGGCGCGAGCCTATCCCACGAAATAGAGTCGCGCGCACCATGAAGCGCTGGGGACTCACCGTGCCGCTGCCGATGACGCCGCTACACGACCTCGAGGGGGTCGTGAAGCGCGCGGAGGCGGCCGGCTACACCGACCTCTGGAGCGGCGAGACGAACGGGCCGGATGGGTTCACGCCGCTGGCGCTGGCGGCGGCGTGGAGCGACTCGCTGCGACTCGGCACAGGCGTCGTCGGGGTCTTTCAGCGCGGGCCGGCGCTGCTCGCCCAGCAGGCTGCGGCGCTCGCCGAGGCGAGCAACGGGCGCTTCGTGCTCGGCATCGGCGCGTCCTCGGACCGGATCGTCGAAGGCTGGAACCAGATCCCGTTCGAGCGCCCGCTGGAGAGGGTCGCCCAGACGGTCGACTTCCTGCGCCCCGCGCTCGCCGGAGAGCGCACCGAGACCGGCTTCAAGCTCGAGCAGGCACCGCCGCAACCCGTGCCGATCGTGCTCGCGGCGCTGCGCGGCAAGATGCTGCGCCTGGCGGTCGAGAAGGGCGACGGAGCGTTCTCGAACTTCCTGCCGCTGTCGGGCCTGCCGCAGGTGGTCGAGGGCATCGACGGTGCCCCGGAGAACTTCGAGCTGCTCTGCCGGTTCTTCTGCCTGCAGGGCGAGCGCGAGCAGGTGGAGCCGCTGGCGCGGTTCATGTTCTCCTCCTACGTCACCGTCCCGGTCTACGCCGCCTTCTATCGCTGGCTCGGCCACGGCGAGGCGATCGCGCCGATGGTCGAGGCGTGGGAGGCCAAGGACCGCCAGCGCGCCGCCGAGCTGGCGCCGTGGGAGCTGATCGAGCAGATGTTCATCTTCGGCACGCCCGAGCAGATGCGCGACCGGCTGGAGGAGTTCGTCGCCGGCGGGATCACGCTACCGGTGCTCACGCCGATCACCACTCCCGACAAGGCCGGCGAGCTGATCGAGGCGCTCGGTCCGGGCTAACCGCCATGGCGCTCGGCAGGACGGAGACCGTACGAAAGCTGTTCGAGCTCTTCAACGAGGGCATCGACGACGTGCCCGAGGACCTGGTCTCGCCCGAGATCGAGTTCGTCTCGCCGCTGTCGGACGTCCGCGGCCGCGCCTACCGGGGTTACGACGGCGGGCGCCAGTGGCTTGCCGACGTCGGCGAGCAGTT
The DNA here is from genome assembly GCA_036794585.1 of Solirubrobacterales bacterium. Classification (GTDB taxonomy): domain Bacteria; phylum Actinomycetota; class Thermoleophilia; order Solirubrobacterales; family 70-9; genus WHSW01. Next base: position 3,726 of record DAIRGH010000042.1, read on the forward strand.
CAAGCGCTGGGACTACGAGATTGCGGAGATCCGCGAGGAGGGCGATGCGGTGATCGCCACCGGCGTCGTCCACCTGGAGGGAAGGGCGAGCGGCGTCGAGCTCGACCAGCCGGCGACCTGGTACGTGCACTTCGCCGACGACGGGCGCGTGGTGAGAGCCGAGGTCGTCGCTAGCGAGCCCGCTTCGCCCGGCTGAGCAGCTCGTTGATGTCGGCCACCGGGCCGAGATGGCCGAGCTTGTCCGGGTTGACGATCGAATCGATACGGCGGACCTCGCCGCTAGCGATCTCGAGCACGAGGACGCTCAGCACCTTGCCATCCGGGCCGACGAAGATCGCGCCCGGGGCACCGTTGACCCAGGTCCGGCGGGGCGTGAAGCCGCCGAAGCGAGCGCCGGCGCGGGCCCATGCGGCAAGCGTCCTCGCGACGCGGCCGCGACCGCGGAGCGGACGGGCGAGCGCCGGGACCTTGCCACCGCCGTCGCCGTGCAGCTCGACGTCGGCCGCGAGCACCGCCTCCAGGGTCCCGAGGTCGCCCTCCTCGGCGGCGGCGAAGAAGCTCGCTGCCAGCCGCTCCTCCTGCTCGGGCTCGGACTCAAAGCGCGGCCGGCCGCGCTCGACCTCGCGCCGCGCGCGGACCGCGAGCTGGCGCGTCGCGTCCTCGCGCCGGCCGACGATCTCGGCGATCCGGTCGTACGGATAGTCGAAGACGTCGCGCAGGAGGAACACGGCGCGCTGCTCGGGGGTGAGGCTCTCGAGCAGGACGAGGAAGGCGAGCGAGAGCGAATCGGCGAGCTCGGCCCGGACCGCGGGATCATCGCCCTCGGCCGTGACCAGCGGTTCGGGCAGCCATTCGCCGACGTAGGTCTCGCGCCGGGCGCGGGCTGAGCGCAGCTCGTCGATCGAGAGCCGCGTGACCACCGTCGCAAGGTAGGCGGCGGGAGACGCGATCTCCTCGCCGCCGTCGACAGCCCGGTGGAGCCGCAGCAGGCCCTCCTGGACCACGTCCTCGGCCCCGGCGACGCTGCCGAGCATCCGGTAGGCGATCGCGAACGCGCGCGGGCGCAGCTCCTCGTAGAGCTGCGGGTCGGCGCTCATCTCAGGCCGCGCTCCCGGCAAGCGAGCCGGCCAGGGTGGGATGGCGCGGCGTCCAGTCGAGCTCGCGCTTGGCCTTCGCGTTCGACGCCCCGCGGATCTCGGTCATCATCACGGTCGCCGCCTCGCCGGCGACGATCCGGCCGAGCCAGCGCGGCACCCGCCGGGGCCGCTTGGCGCCCAGCTGGCGCGCCACCTCGGGCAGCCAGTCACGCACCGCGGCGGGGCGGTCGTCGACGATGTTGTAGATGCCCGGAGCGCCGCGCTCGACCGCGATCGCCGTCGCCTCGGCCGCGTCCTCGATGTGAATGAACGACCACACGCCGGCACCATTGCCGACGATCGGGAACTTCCGGGCGCGGATCGCCTCGATGTGCTCGCCGCTGGGCGGGTCGAGCTGCAGCGACGTTCCCGGGCCGTAGAAGCCGCCGTAGCGCAGCGCGAGGCCCTCGATCGGCGCGGCGCCTGTGACCGCCCGCTCCAGGTAGAGGATCGCCTCCAGCGTCGACCGCACCCCGGTGGGCGGGTCGGCGTCGAGCGGATCGTCCTCCGTCTTCACCGGCCCCCCGGTCCGCGCGGCGGGCCAGCCGGCGAAGCTCTGGGCGACGAACCTGCGCGTCCCGGCGGCGCGGGCGGCGGAGAGCAGGATGTCGGTTCCCTCGGTCCGCAGCCGATTGGTCTGGGCGAAGTCGCGGTCGAAGTGCCGCAGGTCGATCGAGTCGGACAGCGCCGTGAGCTGATGCACGATCACCTCGGGCTGTGCCTCGCTGACGGCGACGCCGACCGCGTCCGGGTCGAGCGCATCGGCGACCGCCGGCTCGGCGCCCAGCTCCCGCACCAGTTCGGCGCGCTGCTCGCTGCGGGTCATCCCGACCACCTCGTGGCCGGCGGCGACCAGCCTCGGCACGAGTTGCTTTCCGAGCGCCCCGGTGGCGCCCGCGACGAAGACCTTCATCTCGAACTCCTTCGGTTAGGTGTTACCGCAATGGAGACGAGGCAGCGGTCCGCGCTGTGACAGGGCGCTATCTAAGGGGCCGACTTCGCCAGGCTGAGCGCGAACAGCCCGTCCGGGTCGGTCCACCACTCGACCAGCTCCAGGCCGGCGTCGGCGTAGCTCGATTCGAGCCGCTCGCGGGTGAACTTGGTCGAGATCTCGGTGCGCATCTCCTCGTTGCGGGCGAAGTGGACGCGCATGTCGAGCGCGCGCACGTCGGAGAACTGCTCGGCGAGCGAGCGCAACCGGATGTCCATCCACTCGTTGTCGGCGTCCCAGAAGGCGACATGCTCGAAGAGATCGGGGTCGAAGTCGGCGTCGAGCTCACGGTTGATCACGCGCAGGACGTTCTTGTTGAACTCGGCCGTGACGCCCTCAGAATCGTTGTAGGCCGCCTCCAGGACGGCGGGGTCCTTGACCAGGTCGGTGCCGAGCAGGAAGCGGTCGCCCGGATACATCAGGGTCGCGATCCGGGCGAGGAACGAGCGTCGTGGGCCGGGGCGGAAGTTTCCGATCGTGCCGCCGAGGAAGGCGATCAGGCCGCCCTCCTCGCGGGGGATGCGCTCGAGATGGGTCTCGTAGTCGGCGACGACCCCGTGCACGCGCAGCCCGTCGTACTCGGCGACGAGCTCCTCGGCCACCCGCCGGGTGATCTCCTCGGAGATGTCGACCGGCACGTATGTCTCCAGGGACCCGGCGTCGTTCATCGCGTCGAGGAGGGTGCGGGTCTTCGAGGCCGCACCCGACCCGAGCTCGATCAGGGTCGTCGGGCCCGCGGCGGCGACGATCTCGGCCGCGCCCGACTCGAGGATCGAGCGCTCGGCCCGGGTCGGGTAGTACTCGGGCAGCTCGGTGATCCGCTCGAACAGCTCCGAGCCGCGCTCGTCATAGAAGTACTTCGGCGGGATCTCCTTGAACGGGCTCGACAGCCCCTCGCGCACGTCCTCGGCCAGCCCAGCCCAGAAGCCGCCCTCGGGCAGGTCGACGTCGATCTGGATCTGCTCGGCGGCGGTCGCCATCTAGGAGTCCCTTACGCAACGAAAGCCGGAGACGATCTGTGAGCGCTGGGGCAGGTCCCAGTTGCGAAAGCTCGGCCTGATCACGTCGCGGCGCGTCGCCCAGGCACCGCCGCGCAGCACCTTGTAGCCGTCGCCGAAGAAGACCTCGGAGTACTCGGGATACGGAAACGCGGCAAAACCGGGATAGCCCGCGAACTCCGACGAGGTCCACTCCCAGACGTCGCCGAGCATCTGCACGGCGCCGCAGTCCGCACACGCCTCGGGGTAGGCGCCGGCCGGCGCGCAGCCGAAGCCGAGCTGGTCGAGGTTGGCGCGATCCGGGTCGGCGCCGGTCGCGGCCGCCTCCCACTCGAGCTCGGTCGGCAGCCGCTTGCCAGCCCAGCGGGCAAACGACTCGGCCTGCTCGTACTCGACGTGGACCACGGGCTTGGCCGGGTCGACCGGCTCGCGGCGGCCGAAGGTCGTGTCGAGCCAGGTTTCGCCTTCGCGGCGCCAGTAGAGCGGCGGCGGCGCGCCGGTGTCCTCGACGAAGGCGGCGAAGGCGCCGTTGGTGACCGGGGTGCGGTCGATCTCGAAGGCATCGAGCTCGACCGCGTGGCGCGGACGCTCGTTGTCGTAGGCAAACCCGTCCGGGCCGGCGCCGACCTCGTAGCTTCCGGCGGCGACGGTGACCATCTCGGGCCCGTCGGCGACCGGCTCTGCCGCCACGCTCGCATCGACCTCGACCGGCTCGTAGCCTTCGATCATCTGCAGCAGCTGCAGCATCGTCTCGTTGTGCTGCTGTTCGTGGGCGAGGATCAGCTCGTAGACGTAGCCGTCGCGCAGCAGGTCGTCGCCGGTATCTTCGAGCTCGATCCCGTCGAGCACGTCGAGCGTCCGCTCGCGGACCTCGCCCATGTACGCGCCGAGGTCGTCGCCGCGCAGGATCGGCAGCTCGTTGCGGATCTTGCGCGGGTTCTCGATCGCGTCGTAGAGCTCGCCGAGCTCGCCGCGCATCGGCTCGCGGTCGCCGACCCGCTGGACCAGCCACAGCTCCTCGAAGTTGGCGATGTGACCCAGATCCCAGGCAAGCGGGCTGAGGATCGGCGAGTAGACCGTGTTCAGCTGCTCCTCGCTGAGCGGCCCCACGAGCATCAGCGTGCGCTCGCGGGTCTCGGCGAGCCGGTCGGCGATCCGCTGCTTGAGATTGACCTGGACCGTTGAGGCGATCGGGTCAGCCTACCCGGCTAGAGTCCTCGCCTCGTGAAGGTCGAGGGAACCAACGCGCTCGTCGTCGGCGGCGCCTCCGGGCTCGGCGAGGCGACGGCCCGGCGCCTGCACCGGGACGGCGCCCAAGTGGTGATCGCCGACCTCAACGCCGAGAAGGGCGAGGCGCTGGCCGGCGAGCTCGGCGAGGGCGCGAGCTTCGTCGAGGCGAACGTGCTCGAGGCCGACCAGGTCGAGGCGGCCGTCGCGGCGGCGACCGAGCAGGGTCCGCTGCGGATCTCGGTCTGCTGCGCGGGAATCGGCTGGGCGCAGCGGACCGTGTCGAAGCAGGGCCCGCACGACCTCGAGATCTTCTCCAACGTCGTCAAGGTCAACCTGATCGGCACCTTCAACGTGCTGCGCCTCGCGGCGCAGGCGATGGTGGAGAACGAGCCCGACGACGGCGGCGAGCGGGGCGTCTGCGTCAACACCGCTTCGATCGCCGCGTTCGACGGCCAGATCGGCCAGGTCGCCTACGCCGCCTCCAAGGGCGGGATCGTCGGCCTCACCCTGCCGGCGGCGCGCGACCTCGCCAGTCGCGGTGTGCGGGTGGTGACGATCGCGCCCGGCCTCTTCGACACGCCGCTGCTGGCGGCGCTGCCGGCCGAGCAGCGCCAGGCGCTCGGCGCCGGGATCCCCTTCCCCTCACGCCTCGGCCACCCCGACGAGTACGCCGAGATGGCCGCCGCGATCATCGCCAATCCGATGCTCAACGGCGAGACGATCCGGTTGGACGGCGCGCTGCGGATGCCGCCGAAGTAGCGGCGCGCTAGTCGGTGCCCTCGTACTCAGGCTCCAGCCAGACGCGCTTGCGCCACGGCGGGGTGACCGCGAAGGGGGTGTCGGGGTGGGCGTCGGCGATCGGCTCGAGCGGGATCAGGGTGAGGCGGCGAGGGGTCGTGACGCGGTCGAACGGCGCCGGCTCGACCGTGCCGGCGTGGCTGCCGCCCGCGACGGTGTAGCCGGCGGCAGACCGTCGCAGCCAGCCCGGGCCGTAGCCGTGATGGGCTGAGGCGCGAGCGTCGATGCCGCCGTCGGGGTGGAAGCGGAACTGAACGGACTCCCAGTCGTCGGGGTGGAAGCTCGGCCTGCCGAGCGCCGTCGAGACCTGGCGCACTACTCCGGGCGCGATCGAGCCCTCCCCCGTGGCGCTGCCGGGGTAGTAGAGCCAGTACTGGACGTAGAGGTTGCCGGCGGCGTCGCCGGAGCAGTCGGCGCCGGCGGGCGGCGTCGAGCCGGCGCGGCAGTCGATCACGTGGGTGAACGCTGTGACCGGCTCGCCGGCCTCCGAGTGCGCGACGCGGAGCTTGTCGGCGCCCTCGGCGCAGGCGTCCTGGCGGCAGTCGCGGTAGTCGACCGGCACCGCCCTCATTCCGGGCTCGTAGCGGATCTGCGGCGCCTGCTCGGCGACGAGCGCGCCGAGCTCGGCGCCGTAGGCGGAGACCAGCGGGGGCACATCCACACCGCAGCCGTCGTCGAGCTCCAGCGCGCAGACGATCCGCGCGCTCAGCGCCTGCGCCAGCGCCGCTCCGGGCAGCGCCAATCCCGCGATCGCCAAGACGAACGCGAACACCAGCGCGACCAGCGCCACCAACCCGACCCACTCGACCGTGCTCTGACCGTGCTCGCTGGACACGCGCCGACGCTAGGCGGTCGGCGCTCGGGGTAGGTGCGCGAAGGTGCCGAGTCAGGCGAGGATTCGAGCCGATAGGGTCGCGCCGTGACCGGTCGCGACCCAGGCGAGGGCGCGCCGCGCCAGGAGGGACGCGGCTGGCGTTTCTATGTGATCGTCGCCGCCGCGGTGCTGCTGCTGGTGTTCGTGATCCAGAACTCGCAGAAGGTGCCGGTCGAGTTCCTGTTCGCCTCGACAGACACGCCGCTGTTCTTCGCCCTGCTGATCGCCGGCGGCCTCGGCGCGCTGATCGGCTGGGCCTGGCCGCACGTGCGCCGCGACCGCAAGCGCGAGCGCGAGCGCGAGTAGCTAGGGAATCGACTTCTCGCTCTCGCAGCCGGGCGCCGGCGTGAGGTCCGTGCCGCCACCCCCGTCGCACTCGTCGTTCTTGCCGCCGCCCCCGTCGAGCCTGTCCTCGCCGCCGCCGCCGCGGACGTCGTCCTTCTTCCCGCCGCCACCCTTGATGGTGTCGTCGCCGCCCTGGCCGCGGGCTTCATCCTTGTCGCCGCCGCCGGCCGTGACGGTGTCCTCTCCCGCGCCTCCCTCGAGGTCGTCGCGGCCGCCGGAGCCCTTGACCGTGTCGCTGCCGTCGCCGCCGAACAGCTCGTCGTCGTCGGCCTGACCGAGAACCTCGTCGTCGCCGGCGTCGCCGCCGGCGCTGTCGGCGCCCGCCCCGCCGTCGACCGAGTCGTTGCCGTCCCCACCGCCGAGCGTGTCGTCGCCATCGTCGCCGGTGATCGCGTCGTCGCCGGCACCGCCGTTGGCGACGTCCGTGCCAGTCCCGCCGGTCAGAGTGTCGTTGGCGTCACCGCCGTTGATCACGTCGTCGCCGGCACCGCCGTTCGCGGCATCGTCGCCGGTCCCGCCGGTCAGAGTGTCGTTTTCATCGGCGCCGGTCACCGCGTCGTCGCCGTCGCCGCCGTCGAGGCTGTCCGGTCCACCCGCGCCAATGAGTGTGTCGTTCCCCGCGAGGCCGCTGATGACGCTGCCGGCGGTGCGCGCCGTCAGCTGGTCGCCGGCAGCCGAGCCGGTCGCGTTCTCGATGCCGCGCAGCAGGTCGCTGCCGGCGCCGGTGGCGGTCTCCGCAGCGAGGTCGACGGTCACCGGGGCCGCCGCAGCGGCGTAGCTGGACGTGTCGGTTCCCGCGCCGCCGATGATCAGGTCGTCGCCGCCGCCACCCTCGATCGTGTCGTCACCGCCCTGACCGCAGATGATTTCGGCGGCCGCCGTTCCCGTCAGCGTGTCGTTGCCGCCCGTCCCAGTTATGTCGCACGCCTCGTTGACCGCGTCCGAGAACTCCGACGTACGCAGCGGCGCGCCGGCGCCGTCGAGCTGTGTCGACGTCGCGCTGACGGACTGGCCGGCGGCGACGCCGCCGGGCAGCTCGGCCTGAAGCAGCGCATGGCCGGCGGCGTTGGTCGTCACCTCGAAGGCGCCCACCGGAGTCTGTCCCTCGCCGTGCCCCGACGGGTCTGCCGTCGCGTTCGCGAACAGCTCGATCCGGAACCGAGTCGAAGCCACCGAGTCGAGGTCGCCGAGCACATAGGTGGAGCCGTCGGCGACCGCGACGCTGTCCAGCCGGGGGAAGTTGAGCAGCCCATTGCCACCGTCGTCGGGGTCGCCGGCGCCGTCGTTGGGGGTGACCCCGAACGTGATCCCGTCGGGCATCAGGTCGATCCCGAGGCCGGGGTTGGTGTGGATCGAGTTGCCGAGAATCGGCACGCTGGCGGAGGGTGAGCCGAGACCCGCGACGGCGACCCCGGCCTCGGTATTGCGTGCGATCGTGTTCCCCTGGCCTGCCGCGGTCCCGCCGACCAGCACCCCGCTGCCGCCGGAGAAAACCGCGATCCCGCTCTCGCCGTTGGCCACCTCGGTGACGCCGTCGGAGCCGAGGCCGATCAGGTTGGACTGGACCACATTGCCTCCGGCGGCGTTCTCCTGGATCAGCATGCCGGAGTTGCTGTTGCCGGAGATCACGTTGGGCGCCTGGGCGGAGCCGATGACCGTGTTCGTCACCCCGCCCAGCACCACGCCCCACTGGTTGTTGTCGACACCGCTCGTGCCCGCGGCGGCGACGCCGATGTGATTGCCGAGCACTTGCGTCCCGGTGACCTGGCCGCCGGCGAGGCTGGAGCCGAACAGCTCGATCCCGTCGAGCCCGTTGCCGCTGATCACGTTGCAGTCTCCGTCGCAGGCGCCTCCTGGCGTGGGATCCGTCGTTCCACCGATCACGTTGGCGGTCGGCGACCCCAAGTTCGCCGCCACCGTCGCCGTGATTACGACACCGCGCGCGTCATTTCCCAGCGGATCGTCACCCTCCCGATCAACGCCGATCCGGTTGCCGGCGATCGTCGTGTTGGAGGGCGCACCGGCCGTGGTGGCGCCAGGGAACATCTCGAGGCCGTTGCCGGTGTTGCCGGCGATCAGGTTGTTGCGCACCACCGCACCCGTGATCCCGCCGGTCAGGTGCATTCCCGCGCCCGTGTTGCCGAGGTCCGAGAGCCCTCCGATACCGGTGCCGACGTAGTTCCCCCTGATCTGCAGGCCCGTCAGCGTCCCGCCGGGCGCCACCGAGATGCCGTCGCCGGTGTTCGCGGAGATCAGGTTGCAGTCGCCATCGCAGATGCCTCCCGGCGTCGGGTCGAGGGGGCCGCCGATCACGGTCCCGTCCGGCATGTCGTCGGGGGTCCCGGTGACGACGATGCCGCCGCTGTCGTTGCCGAGCCCGGCGGTCCCGGCGAGGGTGGTCCCGATCCGGTTCCCGGCGATCGTGGTGTTCGCTCCGCCCGTGCCCACGAACGCGTCCGGCGTCACCCGAATTCCTGCGCCGCCGTTGTCCGAGCTCAGGCTCTGGAGCACGTCGTTGTTGTCGCCGGAGATCTCGATCCCGTCGCCGCCATTGCCGTGCGCGGTGCCCGCGATGTCGATCCCGGCGAGAAGGTTCTCGAAGGTGACGTTTGCGGCGCGCGAGCGAATGCCGTCGCCGGACACACCCGTGACGTCGTACACGGCGATGTCATGGATGTAGCTGTCCGCGCCGCTGGCCTCGACGAAGATCGCCGGGAAGGTCAGGCCCGAGCCGTCGATCTCGATATTCGGCCCCGGGCCGCCCTCGGTGCCGTCGATCTCCACCGCCTCGTTGATGTTGCCCTGGGCGTTGCTCGTAGGAGCGATCACGTGCGGACCCGCCCCGGCAATCGAAAACTCGATCACGTCGCCGGTGGGTGGTGCCTCTCCCGCAGCGCACTCGTTCGCCATGGCGCCGGAGGCGACGTTGTCGTTGGCGGAGTCGATTGCCTCGCGCAGGGTGCAGGTGTTGTCATCGGCCGCCGTGTCGGCGGTCGAGTTGACGGTGATCGTCGCCGCCGAGGCCGCCGCGGGACCAAGGCCGAGAAGCGCGGCCGACACCGCCAGCGCGATCAGGGAGATACGAATCAAAGATTCTCGATCTCGGCGGCGATGTCGGCCGCCGCCTTCTTCGCGTCGTCGAACAGCATCGAGGTGTTGTCCTCGTAGAAGAGGTCGTTGTCGATGCCGGCGAAGCCGGGCGAAAGCGAGCGCTTGATGACGATCACCTGCTGGGCCTCGTTGACCTCGATGATCGGCATCCCGGCGATCGGGCTATCGGGATCGTTCTTGGCGGCGGGGTTGGTGACATCGTTGGCGCCGATCACGACGGCGACGTCGGTGCGCGGCATCTCAGGGTTGATCTCGTCCATCTCGCGCAGCTTCTCGTAGGGCACGTCGGCCTCGGCGAGCAGCACGTTCATGTGTCCGGGCATCCGCCCCGCGACCGGGTGGATCGCGTAGTTGACCGAGACGCCGCGCTTCTCGAGCCCGTCGGCCATCTCCTTGACTGCGTGCTGGGCCTGTGCGACCGCCAGTCCGTAGCCGGGCACGATCACGACCGAGTCGGCATAGGCGAGCTTGATCGCCGCGTCCTGGGCGCCGATCGAGGTGTGCGGGCGCTCCTCGCCGCCCGCCGCTGCGCCGGCGACCGGCGCGCCGCCGAAGCCTGCGAACAGGATGTTGGCGACCGAGCGGTTCATCGCCGTCGCCATCTCGAGTGTGAGGATCGTCCCCGAGGAGCCGACGAGGGTGCCGGCGACGATCAACGAGACGTTGTCGAGCGCGAAGCCGGTGGCGGCGGCGCTGAGCCCGGTGAACGCGTTCAGCAGCGAGATCACCACCGGCATGTCGGCGCCGCCGATCGGCAGCACGACGAGGTTGCCGAGCGCCGCCGCGGCGAGCAGGACGGCGATGAACAGCGGCTCGGAGATGTCGTCGTTGTTGGACGCGATCAGCACGCAGGCGACGACGATGCCGATCAGCAGCAGGGCGTTGATCACCTGCTGGCCCGGCACCGCCAGGGGCCGGGTGGGGATCAGGTCCTGGAGCTTGGCGAAGGCGATGTTCGAGCCCCAGAACGAGACCGACCCGACGACTGCCGCGAACAGGATCGGGATCAGCTCGTCGAGAGGGAACTCCTCGCTGAGCGAGATGCCGTGCCGGATCTCCGACCAGGCGATCAGCGCGACGGCGCCACCGCCGACGCCGTTGTAGAGCGCCACCATCTGCGGCATCTGCGTCATCTGCACGCGGGTCGAGGCGACCACGCCGACCGCGGTGCCGATCACGAGCCCGGCGACGATCAGGCCCCAGTTGCCGATCCCGTCGAGCAGCAGCGTGGTGACGACCGCGATCGCCATGCCGACGGCGGCGATCAGGTTGCCCTGCTTGGCGGTCGTCGGGTGGGTTCCCCGCCGGACGCCGATGATGAAGCACGAGAACGAGACGATGTAGAGCAGCGTCGCGGCGTCGCCGCCCGGCTCAAGCACGGCGAGGGTCACGGCTTCGGCGCCTCCTGATCCGCGGCCGGCTTGGGCTTGCGGGCGAACATGCCGAGCATCCGGTCGGTGACCATGAAGCCGCCGACGATGTTGATCGTCCCGAAGGCGATCGCGATCACCCCGATCGTCTTCTCCAGCCCGTCATCGGCAAAGCCGATCACGATCAGGCCGCCGAGCATGACGATCCCGTGAATCGCGTTGGTCTGGCTCATCAGCGGGGTGTGCAGGGTCGTCGGCACCTTCGAGATCACCTCGAAACCGACGAACGCGGCCAGCACGAAGATCGTGACTTCGATGATCAGGTCCATCTACTGAGCCGCCCTTTCGTTGCGGATTCCGCCCTCGTGCGTGATGCACGCGCCGGCGACCACCTCGTCGTCGAAGTCCAGGCTGAGGTTGCCCTCCTCGTCGACGAGGAGACCGAGGAGGTTCTCGACGTTCTTCGCGTAGAGCTGGGAGGCGTGGGCGGCCATGTCGGAGGGCAGGTTGACGGGCGCGATCACCTTCACCCCGTTGTCGGAGGTCACTGTTCGCCCCGCCTCGGTGAGCTCGCAGTTGCCGCCCGAGTCGCCGGCGAGGTCGATGATCACCGAGCCCGGCGACATGTTGGCGACGGCCTGGCGCGTGAGCAGCACCGGCGCCGGGCGCCCCGGAATCTGCGCGGTGGTGATGATCACGTCCTGCTTGGCGGCGGCGTCGGCGAGCGCCTCGCGCACCTGCTCGTTCTCCCCGTCGGTGAGCGGCCGGGCGTAGCCGCCCTCGGCCTCGGCGTCGGGGATGAAGTCGAGCTCGAGCGGACGGCCGCCGAGGCTTGCGATCTGCTCCCACGCGGCGCGACGGATGTCGAAGCCCGAGACGACGGCGCCGAGGCGCTTGGCGGTCGCAATCGCCTGCAGGCCGGCCACGCCGGCGCCCAGCACCAGCACCCGCGCCGGCGCCACCGTGCCCGCGGCGGTGGTCATCATCGGAAAGAAGCGGCCGGCCTCGCGCGCCGCCAGCAGGGTTGCGGCGTAGCCGGCGACGTTGGCCTGCGAGGAGAGCGCGTCCATCGCCTGTGCCCGGGTGATCCGCGGGATCGCCTCCATCGCGAAGCTGGTGACGCCCGCGGTGGCGAGCGCTTTGTTCGTCTCGGCCGAGGTCAGCGGCGCGAGGTGGCCGATCAGCACCTGTCCCTGGCGAAGCCGGCCGATCTCCTCGGCGCTGGGGACGGCGACATGGACGACCACGTCGGCGGCGAACGGATCGCCGATCTCGGCTCCAGCCTCGGTGTACTCCGGATCGGGATGCCCGGACGCCTCGCCGGCGCCGGCTTCGACGGCGACGTCGACTCCCTTCTCGGCGAGCGAGCGGACCACATCGGGGATCAGCGCCACGCGGCGTTCGCCCTGGGCGGTCTCCTTCGGAACCCCGACCTTCATGCCCCGGCCCGTCTCAAAGCCGGGGCAGCCTAGCTAACTGTCGCTGCGACGGGCCTCAGCGGCGCTTGACGCGCTCGCAGCCGCGGACCCGATCGACGCGGTCGACCACCGCGCGATCCTTGCCGCCGCCGCACGAGACCACGTCGACGTTGCCGCCGCGCGAGATCAGCTTGTCCTTGCCGCCGCCACCGGAGAGCCGGTCGCGGCCACCGCTGCGGTCGGAGACCTTGTCCTTGCCGCCGCCGCCCTTCAACTTGTCGGCGCCGCGGCCGCCCTTGACCACGTCGTTGTCGCTGCCACCGCCGACCCGGTCACTGCCGGCGCCGCCGTTGACGCAGTCCTTGCCGGCGCGGCCCTTGATCTGATCGCCTCCGCCGCGGCCGGTGATCTTGTCGCCGGCGATGCTGCCGAGCAGCCGGTCGCCGGTCTTCGATCCCTTCAGCTTCTGCGCGCAGCGGCCGCCGGCGTCAGTGCCTCCCGGCCCGAAGACCTTCGGCGCCGGCGGCAGCGTCACCTTGTAAACGTCGATCGAGTTGCGGCCCGCCTCGCCGAGGTTGAAGTCGCCGGTGGCGCCGTAGTAGGTCGTCGTGCCGTCGTTGTTCTGCTCGGTCTTGAAGATGTGCGAGACCCAGGTGTTCGCGTTGTCGGGGATGAAGAAGCCGGCCTCGGTGAAGCGGATCTGCCCGTTCGCCTCCTCGACGAAGTCGATCACCTGCGTCCCCTGTGAGTACCAGCCCATGAAGATCCGGTTCTCGCGCGGGATCTGCTGGAACACGTGCGAGGTGCAGACGGTTCCCTGCGCCTTGGTGCGGACCCGGGCGCGGTAGATAGCCAGCTCCCCGTCCGGCGTCTTGGCGTAGGCCTTCTGCGCCTCCTCGGCGGTCTCCGGACGGGTCTGCGTGAGGGCGCTGGTCTTGTAGAAGTGCACGCCGCCGTTGCCGTCGAGGTTGTCACCGGCAGGGACGCACGTTGCGCCCGGCGGGAAGACGCCGCCGCCGCGCTCGTCGGTCGCGATCAGGTGCTGGCCCGATCCCGACAGCTCGGCCTCATGGTTGAAAGCGAGGTCCTCGAGCGAGTTGAGCGGCGGGACCGACCCCTGCCCGGGACCGCCGCCCTGGTGGTGGATGCTGCCGAGGTAGGTGACGCCCTCGAGCGAGGGTGAACCCTGCAGCTTCCATCCAGGGACGGTCAGGTCGTTCGTGTCGGTGATGGGGCCCGGCCCGTCCGGGTCGCCCGCGGTGCCGTCGACGCAGTCGATCACCGTAGCCCCCGTTCCGAAGGGAGGCTCGGACGTGCTCGGGCGCTCCTGGCACGGCAGCGGTGTGCCGCGCGGCTTGTCGTCGCTGAAGTCCGTCGGCGTGCCCATGTCGTCGAACGCGCCGGCCATGTTGAGGACGATCAGCGCGTTGCCGCTGGCGCAGGTCAGGCGGTCGTCGGGATAGATCTCGAGCTCGTGGCAGCCGAAGCCGCCCTCCTGGATCGTGTGCCCGAGCGCCATGTCGGCGGTCGGGTAGCGATAGCGATAGACCTGGGGCCGGCAGGCGGCGCGCTTGTCGTCGGTGCTGGTCCCGGCCGGGAAGTTCATGCACGAGGACATGTCGACGACCTCGAAGCCGTCGAGATCTATCCTCCCGGCTCTGGCGGGGTCGTCGTTCTCGCGGATCATCTCGGCCTCGTCGCCGTCGCCATCGAAGTCGTTGGTGTCCGCCACCTGAGAGACGAGGTCCGAGGTCACCGAGTAGGCGATGTGCGGACGCTTCGGGTCGACGTTGACCGTGTGCGACTCGCCGATGTGGCTGGTGAGCCCGATCTCGACCGGGTTGGCGACGTCGGTGATGTCGATGATCTCGAGCCCGCCCTGCGGCGCGGTGCCCGGAAGCCCGAAGACTCCCTGGTCGTGACAGCGGCCTGGGTTGTCGGTGGCGTCGACGAGCACCTGGGTGTCGCTGCGGTCGGCAAAGGGATTGGTGGTGTTGATCAGGACGTCGCCCTTCGGCGCCGCCTCGATGTCGTGCTGCAGGCCAGTCGAGGCGCTGGCGTCGGTGATGCAGGAGGCGGTCGGCGCCGCCGAGACGAAGCTCGGGCTGACCTTTCCGCCGTCGGTCAGCTTGACGATCGTCTGTCCGCCGCCGTTCGCCCCGATCCCCAGCGTTCCGGCGGAGACGTAGGTCTCGCCGCCCTGAGTGAAGAAGTCGATGTCGGTGTGCGGATTGCCGGTGGTGAACGTGTCGACCAGCTCCCACTCGGCGCCCGGGCCGCCGGAGTTGACGGTCGAGGACGGCAGGCCGCCTGGGGTGCTACCCGGTGGAGCCGGGTGGTCGAGGAACATCAGACCGTGTCCTGCGTACGCAGTTGCTGGCACCAGCACCGCTACCGCCGCGACCATGGCCCCCAGACCTCTTGACCTCATTCCCGTCCTCCCGTGCTGACGTCTTTCCCCACCCGCGAAGCTACCGCAATACGCCTGCCTGCGCGCCGCTCAGGCAGGCGCGCCGGCGCCGACGAGCTGCGCCAGGCGCCTGATCGTGTGCATGCGCTGCCCGGCGTCCATATGCACGGCCGAGCAGATCAGACGGTCGACGCCCGCGGCGGCGAGCTTTGCGATCCGCTGGGTGACCTCGTCCTCGGAACCGACCAGCGAGGTCGCGTCGACGAGGTCGTCGGGGATCGCCGCATATGCCTCCTCGCGCTTGCCCTCGAGGTACAGCGACTGCACCTCGTCGGCCACCTCGCCGAAGCCAAAGCGGTGGGTGAGGTCGACGTAGAAGTTGGTCTCCCGCGAGCCCATCCCGCCGAGGTAGAGCAGCAGGCCGGCCTTGACCACGCCGCGCGCGGTGTCGAGATCGCCGTCGATCGCGACCTGCACCGACGGCGAGATCTCGAGGTCCTCGCGCGACCGCCCGCCCTTGGCGAAGCCGGCCTCGAGGTGCTCGCCCCAGGTCTCCTCGAAGGCGTCTGCGGAGAAGAAGATCGGAATCCAGCCGTCGCAGATCTCGGCCGCCATCTCGACCGACTTGCGCCCGATCGCCCCGACGAAGATCGGGATCTCGTTGCGGAGCGGGTGGAAGTTGAGCTTCAGCGCCTTGCCCTGCCCGGTCGTGTTCGGGCCCTCTACCGGCAGCGAGTAGTGCTCGCCCTTGTGCTCTAGCGGGCCCTCGCGGGCGATGATCTCGCGGACGATCTCGATGTACTCGCGCGTGCGCCCCCAGGGCTTCGGATAGGGCACGCCGTACCAGCCCTCCGACACCTGCGGTCCCGAGGGCCCGAAGCCGAAGATGAAGCGCCCGCCCGAGAGCGCGTCGATCGTCGCCCCGGCCATCGCCGCAGCGGCCGGCGGCCGCGCGGGAACCTGCATGATCGCCGCGCCGAGCTTGATCGTCTCGGTCTGCGGCGCCAGCCAGGCGAGCACCGAGACGCAGTCCGAGCCGTAGGACTCGGCCACCCAGACGGAGTCGAACCCCTCGGCCTCGGCGGCGCGCACGATCTCGACCGCCTCGTCGCCCTTCGGCCCGATCCCCCAGTAGCCGAGGTTGAGGCCCAGCTTCAGCGCCATGGCCTCACGTTATTCGAACAGGGCTGGGTAGGGGTGGCGGTGGCGGCGAACCGCGAGCGAATGGCGCGTTACTCCCGCTATGCGGGAATAAGGCGCCAACGGCCGCCCACTTCGGCCGGAAGCGCCAATCGCCTCCCCTACCCAGCCCTCACCGCAACGGAGTGCTGTCCAGGCTGCGGGCCAACGCGTCAGGCCCCTCGAACACCGCCACCGCCCCCGCCGCGAGCAGCTCAGCCTCCGAGAACCCGCCAGTGAGCACCCCGATCGTCTTCACCTCGGCGCGGGCGGCGGCCTCGACGTCCCAGGTGGTGTCGCCGACCATCACCGCCGACAGCTCGCCCGCCTTCTGCAGCGCGGCGGCGATCAGGTCGGGCTCGGGCTTGGTCGCCTCGACGTCGGCCGAGGTCGTCCAGCCGTCGACGAGCTCGCGGACCTCGAGCAGGTCGAGGTAATGGTCGACCTCCTCCTCCTTCGCCGAGCTGGCGAGGATCACGGTGTGGCCGCGGTCGCGGAGCCGCTCGATCAGCTCGTGGGCGCCGTCGAGCGGGCGCACCTCGTCGATCAGCTCCTCATACCACCGCTTCTCGGCGTCGCGGATCGCATCGCCGGCCGACCGCTCGGCGTCCTCTCCGGCAACCGCGCCTACGAGCTGGTCGCCGCCCATGCCGATGTGGCGGTGGATCCGCCACAGGGCCGGCGTCAGGTCGTGCTCGCGAAAGGCGCGGTACCACGCGAGCGCGTGGTGGTAGTTGGTGTCGACGAGGGTGCCGTCGACGTCGAGGAGAGCTGCCACGGCCACGGGGCAGCCAGTACCCCGTGGCCGTGCCGCAAACTCGGGCTACTCGACGTAGCCGAACTGCTCGAGGTACGCGCGGGCGGCGTCCTCGGGCTTTTCCTTGTCGATGTCGACGCGGGCGTTCAGCTCCTGCATCACCTCGAGCGACAGGTCCGCCTGGACCTTCTCGATCGTCTCGGCGAAGTCGGGGCCGGCCTCGTCGGCCGCCTCCTGGCTGGCGATCATGATCACGTTGCCGGCCGGCAGCAGGCTCTGGTCGTCCTCGAGGATCGTGTAGTCGTCGGAGACGAACAGCTGCGCGTCGGTCGTGAACAGGATCGACAGGTCGGCCTGGCCCTTGTCGAGCACCTCGTAGCGAAGGCCGATGTCGACCGGGGTGAACGACTTGAACTCGAGCCCGTAGTTGTCCTCGAGGCCAACCAGGCAGTCGATCCGCTGGCGGCACTCGGGCGAGCCGTACAGGGCGAGGTCCTGCGACTTGCCCTCGAGGTCGGAGATCGAGGTCACGCCCAGGTCCTGCGCCGTCTTGCTCAGCAAACCGACTGCGTTGGCGCTCGAGAACGGCGTCGGCGGGTGCGAAACCAGGCCCATGTCGGCAAGGTCGGCCTGCGACTCCTCGTAGGCCTGCTGCGCGTCGCCCGGAACATCCTCCGGAGCGGCCTCGAGGAACGAGGTCAGCACCGTCGAGGTGTACTCCGGGTAGGCGCTGATCTCGCCGTTCTCCAGCGCCTTGAGGGCGACGAACTCGTCGCCGAGGTTGAGGTCGGTTGAGATGTCGTAGCCGGCGGCCTCCAGCGCCTGGGCGTAGATCTCGCCGAGGATGAACTGCTCGGTGAAGTTCTTGGAGCCGATCGTCAGCGCGATCCCGTTGTTGTCGGGGTTCTCCTCGATCAGCTTCGAGCTGGTCTCGGTGCCGGTGTCGCCGGAGTCGCTCTCCTCGTCGTCGCCACAGGCGGCGACGGTCAGGGCCAGCACAAGTGCCGCGAACAGCGCAAGCAGTGCTCGCAGGCGGGGGTTTGCACTCATCTGGGTGTTCCTCTCTCGTCTGTGGACTGCCGCGGTATCGCGGTAGGGATGATCCTAAGCGGTTCGGGTGGCCGGAACGGCGAAATTCATGCCGCGGCGCGCGCCACTTCGCGCGGTACCTCCAGTCCCCGGGGCGTCAGCAGACGCTGCACGCCCGCGAGGACGAGCTCGAACGTCAGCGCGAGCAGCGCGACCAGGATCGCCGCCGCGATCAGCCCCTCCTCCCCCACGGCGCCGCGGCTGAGGATGTAGTCGCCCAGGGTCTTGACCCCGGCGAGCGGGGCGATGGTGGCGGTGGCGACGATGTTGATCGCGCCGGTGCGGACGCCGCCCATGATCGTCGGCACCGCCAGCGGGAGCTCGACCCGGGTCAGGATCTGCAGCTCGCTCATCCCCATCCCCCGCCCCGCCTCGACCGTGGCGCGATCGACCTGGCGCACGCCGACGAAGGCGTTGGTGAGGATCGGCGGCACTCCCAGGATCAGGAGCGCGATGGTCACATTGAGCACCCCGGTCCCGATGAAGGCGACCATCAAGGCGATCAGCGCCAGCTCTGGGATCGCGCGGCCCGCGTTGCCCACCGCGACCGCGAGCAGCTCGCCCCTGCCGCGGTGCCCGAGCCACGCCCCCAGCGGCAGCGCGATCGCGGTCGCGATCGCCAGCGCCAGGACGCTGATCCAGACGTGGGTCCAGAGCTGGGCGCCGAACTCCGCAAGGCCACCGACCTCGTCGCCCGCCTCGGTGACCTGGCGGGGCTCGAAGATCAGCTCGATCGCGCCGCCGAAGGTGTCGAAGATCGACCCGGCTGGGATCACAGCGGCCTCACCGTGCGCCACGGCGAGATCAGGCGCTGCCCGCCGACGTACGCCCCGTCGAAGGCGATCGCCATCGCGACCGCGATCGCGCTGCCGGCCACGATCGTCGTCTTGAAGACGTCGCTCTGGAGGCCCTGGCTGTAAATCACCTCGCCGAGCCCGCCCGCGCCGACGAAGACGGCGAGGGTCGCGATCGCCACCGTCGATACGGTCGCGATCCGCAGGCCGGCGATGATCTCGGGCACCGCCAGCGGCAGCTCGACCCGCCACAGCAGCTGGCGCCGGCTCATCCCCATGCCGCTGCCGGCGTCCTTGGTCGACGCGGGCACATTCGCGAGCCCGGTGACGATGTTGCGGTAGAGGATCTGAAGGTTGTAGAGGCTGAGCGCGATCACGGCGGTGTCCGTCCCGCGTCCGGTGAGCGGCAGCAGCAGGAGGAACAGCGCCAAGCTCGGGATCGTGTAGATGACGCCGGTGACCCCGATGAAAGGTGGCACCAGCCAGCGGCGGCGATGCGACAGCACTGCCAGCCCGAGTGCCACGACAAATCCGATCGCGACCGACGACGCGACCAGGAGCAGGTGCTGCAGGGTCGGCGTCACGAAGCGGTCGATGTTGTCGGCGATCCAGTCGAAGCAGACGCTGTCGTTCTTGGCCACGCAGCTGGTCTCCTCGCCCTGCTCGCGGACGAAGTCGTTGGCCTGCGCCAGCGGGATCACAGCGGCCGCTCGACCGCGGGTTGATCCTCGCCGAGCGCCTCGTCGGAGGTGAGGAACTCGGAGATCAGCTCGACCGAGAGCACCCCCGCGAGCATCCCGCGACCGTCGACGACGGGCGCGTAGCGGGTCTCGGCCTGGAGCAGGTCGGAGAGGGCGTCGCGCAGGACGTCGTCGAGCTCGACGACGGGCTCGGGCGAGGTCGCCGGCCGCGCCGGCACGGTCTCGGCCAAGAGGTCGTCGGCCGACATCCACCCCAGGGGGCGCCGCTCGGAGTCGACGACGAGCGCGTGTGGCACCTCGGCGCCGGCGAGCTTTGCCCGCACCTCGGCGGTCGCCTGGCCGACGAAGGCCAGCGGCGCCTCCCACAGGTTGACGTCGGCGACCCGCAGCAGCGCCAGGCGCTTGAGCGCGCGGTCGGCGCCGACGAAGTCCTCGACGAACTCGTCGGCGGGCGCCATCAGCAGCTCCGAGGGGGTGGCGTACTGCGCCAGCCTGCCGCCCTGCTTCATCACCGCGATCCGGTCGCCCATCTTGATCGCCTCGTCGATGTCGTGGGTGACGAAGAGGATCGTCTTGCG
>DAIRGH010000043.1:0-23132 GCA_036794585.1 Solirubrobacterales bacterium
GCGTGCGCTCGAACTGGCCCATGTTCTCGGTGTTGATCCGGAAGTAGGCCTGCAGCGGCATCGCGACCTTTACGCCGTTCGGCACGTAGACGAACGAGCCGCCCGACCAGACGGCGCTGTTGAGCGCCGCGAGCTTGTTGTCGTTCGGCGGGATCACGGTCGCCCAGTACTCGCGGACGAGGTCCTCGTGCTCGCGAAGGGCGGTGTCCATGTCGGTGAAGATCACGCCCTGGGCCTCGAGCTGCTCGTTCACCTGGTGGTAGACGGACTCGCTCTCGTACTGGGCGCCGACTCCGGCGAGGAACTTGCGCTCGGCCTCGGGGATGCCGAGCTTGTCGAAGGTGTTCTTGATGTCCTCTGGGACTTCGTCCCAGCTGCGCTCGCTCTTCTCGGAGGCGCGGACGAAATAGTGGATGTCGTCGAAATCGATCTGATTGAGGTCGCCGCCCCACTGCGGGGTCGGGCGGCTCTCGTAGTGCTTGTAGGCCTTGAGGCGGAAGTCGCGCATCCACTGCGGCTCGTTCTTGTACTCGGAGATCGCCGCGATCAGCTCGCTGCTGAGGCCCTTGGGCGCCTTGTAGGCGTAGCCGGTCTCGGGGTCGTGGAAGCCGAACTTCTCCTTGTAGTCGGAGCCGATGCCCTTGAGCGCCGACTCGGCCTCGGTCAGTTGCTTGCCGGATGGGGTGACGGTCTCGGGGGGCTTGGGCATCAGGTCAGAGCTCCAGCTTCACTTCGTCGTGGTCTACCCGCACTTCGAAGGTCTCCACCGGCCGGTAGGCCGGCAGCGTGCGGGGCTTCCCCGTCGTCACGTCGAAGAGCGAGCCGTGGCGCGGGCACTCCACGGTACAGGCTGCGGGGTCGAACTCTCCCTCGGCCAGGGGGCCGTCGTCGTGCGAGCAGCGATCCTCGATCGCGTACAGCCCGCCGTCGGCGCAGTGAAAGACGCCGATCTTGCGCCCGTCGGATTCGACCAGGCGCATCTCGCCCGCGGGAAGCTCCGACAGGCGACAGACGGTGATCGTTTCGGTGAGCGGCATTGTGGTGGCGGAAGTCACTATTCCTAGTTCCGAAGTCGGATTTTAGCGCGCGTGGGTGCGGCGCCGTGCCTGCGGGCGCGCGTTACCGTGCCAACCGTGGAAAGCGCGGGATCTCAGCGCGCGAGGCTGGCGATCGCGCTCGGCGCGGCGCTGGTGCTGGCGGCGATCGTGGTCGCCGTGGTCGCGCTCGGCGGCGGCGAAGACGAAGAGAGCGTGGTGGCCGCGGCGCCAGCCTGCATCCGCGCCTGGAACGGCGATCCCGCGGCGACCGCGTACGGGCGCCACAACTTCGACTTTCACCGCTACACCGGCGCCCTGGTCACCTTCATCACGCCCCAGGGCGTCGTGGTCGGGGAGGGAGAAGGTGGCCGCTGCGCGGTGATCTTCCCGTCCCGGGTCCTCGATACCGAGCCGTTCGCGGCCGGTCAGGTCCTCCGCGGCAAGAGCTGGGGGCCGCTCAGCGAGCTGGCCGGGATCGAGCTGACGCGCGTCGGTGAGCTTCAGGCCGATGCGGCCCAGGGCCCGAACACGATCCTGGACACCGACGGCGTATTGACCGCCCGCTGAGGTCGTGCGCGCTCAGCTGCCGCCGGTGAACTGCATGAAGCGCTCCCAGGAGGGCTTGGCGAGCAGGCCGCCTTCCCGGAACAGGCCCGAGCGCGCGCACCAGGCGCAGCGGCTCCCGGCGAGCGGCAGGTCTCGCCAGGCGAACCAGGCGACCAGGCGCAGACCCAGCGCTGCGCGGTTGGCGCTCAGCCACGAGAACGCCTGCGTCAGCCGCGCCGCCTGGCCGCTGAGGCCCCGATTCAGCGGGTTCGGCTTGCCTCCCGAGGCCCAGCCGACCTCGGTGATCCAGAGTCCGGTTCCCAGGTCGCCCGCCTCGGCGACGATCTTGAGCGTGCGGGCGATCGCCCGCTGCACGCCCGATAGCTTCGCCGCGTATGGGTGCACCGCGACCCCGTCGAAGTCGGCCTCGATCCCCGGCCGCTGGTACAGGCGGGCGAGGTAGTCGGTCGCTCGGATCGCGCCCTTTGCGCCTCGAAGCGGATAGCGGAACATCCCGCCGAGCAGCACGTCCGCCTGCGGGTCCTCGTCGCGGATCGCATCGGCGGCCCGGTCCAGGAGCTGTGCGTAGTCGGCCACGTCGGGGCGCGGCTGGTAGAAGCCGGGGGAGTTCTGCTCGTTCCAGATCTGCCAGACCTCGATCGGATGCCGGGGCAGCTCCGGATGGAGGGTCCAGAACGAGCCGCCGCTGCCGTAGCGGCTTACGGCGGCGGCGACGAACGAGTTCCAGGCGCTCAGGCCGACGTCGGTGGTCGGCGGCGTGATCTTGCAAGGGCCGTAGACGGGTCCTTCGCAGCGCTCGAGCATCGAGACCCAGCGCGGGACCGAGTACAGCGTCGGCAGGACATCGACTCCGTGGCGCGCGGCGCCGCTGACGGTGGCGTCGAAGCGCGACCAGGCGTAGTCGTTCGGCAGCGGCGTGGGGTCGATCTCCGACCAGTCGAGCAGCACGCGGACCGTGCCGACCCGGCCCGTGCCCATGCGCTGGAAGTCGCGGGAGTCGAGCTTGCCCTGCGAGACGACGCCATAGAACTCGCGCGGCGGTGGCTCCTGAGGCTCGGCGGCGGGCGCTGCGAGCACGTTCGGCGCTGCGAGCAGAATCAACGTTGCCGCGATCGTGCCTGCGATACCCCCGGCCACGGAGTGAGCGTACGCCAGCGGAGCGGCTCGAAGTCGCAGTTGCCCGCGCCGTGCAAGTCGGTTAGGTTCGGCGCATGACCCGGCTCGTGCTGGTGGCTGCCGCGCTGACCGTCGTCGCGACGGCAACCGTCGCCGTAGCCGGGATCTCCGAGAACGTCCCGACCAACCTCACGATTCGCAACACGCCGCCGCCCTTTCACGGCAAGGTGAAGACCGACGTGCCCGCCTGCGAGTCCGACCGCCGGGTGAAGCTGTTCCGGACCGCGCTCGGCAAGGGCACGGCGCCCCGGGAGCTGGTCGGCCGCACCAACAGCAACGCCAAGGGCAAGTGGTACGTCCCGGCGCAGCCGCTGCTCGACGGCGACTACTTCGCCAAAGCCAAACAGCACATCGTCAACATCGACGGCGTGCTGGTCCGCTGCGAGCCGGACTTCTCGGGCACGGTCCGCGTCGGCGGCGGCGGGCCCGACTAGCCCGACGAGCTAGATCCGGTCGCGCTCGGCCGCCGGATCGGCCGGGAGCGCGCCCTCGTCCTCCCAATCGGCGGCGTCGCCGAGCGCTGCCGACTTGATCACCTTGAGGCCGAGCATCGCGCACTTCATCCGCGTCGCCGAGATGTCGATCCCGAGCAGCTCGAGCACCTCATGCTTGTCGATCCGCAGGAGCTCCTCACGCGTCCTTCCCGTGAGCTCCTCGGTCAGCATCGAGGTCGCCGCGGTCGAGATCGCGCAGCCCTTGCCCTCGAAGCCGACCTCGCTCACCCTGCCGTCGGCGTCGAGCCCGATGTAGACGTGCTGCTCGTCGCCGC
The DNA here is from genome assembly GCA_036794585.1 of Solirubrobacterales bacterium. GTDB lineage: Bacteria > Actinomycetota > Thermoleophilia > Solirubrobacterales > 70-9 > WHSW01. The sequence goes on from DAIRGH010000043.1 coordinate 3,550, forward strand.
AGAACGGGTTCGTGTCCTCGAACTCGAGGTCGAAGTCGTCGGGGCGGCCGAAGTTGCGCGGCCGCTTGTAGTGGTCGAGGATGTTCTCGCGGTACAGGTCGTCCACTACAGCCCGAACACCTTCCGGGCGTCGAGCAGCCCCTCGACCAGCCGGTCGATCTCCTCGCTGGTCGTGTAGACGCCGAAGCTGGCGCGCGCCGTGGCGGCGACGCCGAGCCGCTCCATCAGCGGCTGAGCGCAGTGGTGGCCGGCGCGCACGGCGATGGCGTGGCGGTCGAGGATCTCCGAGACGTCGTGGGCGTGGACGCCCTCGAGCTCGAACGAGACCGGGCCGAGCCGATCGGGTGAGGCCGGCGGGCCGAAGATCCGCAGCCCCGGGACCTCGGCGAGCCGGTCGAGGGCGTAGGCGGCGATCTCGCGCTCGTGCGCCGTCACCGCCTCCATGCCGATCCCGTCGAGCCAGCGCAGCGCGGCTGCCATCCCGATCGCCTGCGAGATCGCCGGCGTACCCGCCTCGAAGCGAGCGGGGGGGTCGGCCCAGGTGGTGCCCTCCTTGGTGACCTTGCGGATCATCGAGCCGCCGCCCAGAAACGGCGGCATGTCGCGCAGCAGCTCCAGCCGGGCCCAGAGGGCGCCGATCCCGGTCGGGCCGTAGAGCTTGTGGCCCGTGAAGCCGTAGAAGTCGACCCCGAGCGCGCCGACGTCGAGCGGCAGCTTGGGCGCGGCCTGCGCGCCGTCGACCAGTACAAGCGCTCCGGCCTCGTGAGCAATCCGCGAGATCTCGGCGAGCGGGTTCTCGGTGCCGAGGACGTTCGACACGTGAGTGACGACGACGAGCTTCGGGCCGCGCTCGAGCAGCTTCGACAGCGCCGCCATGTCGAGCTCGCCGGCGTCCGTGACGGGGACCCAGTCGATCTCGGCGCCGGTCGGCTCGGCGACGATCTGCCAGGGGACGATGTTGGAGTGGTGCTCCATCTCGGTGAGCACGATCCGGTCGCCGGCGGCGAGGTTCGCGCGTCCCCAGGAGTGGGCGACGAGGTTGATCGCCTCGGTCACGTTGCGGACGAAGACCACCTCGCGGCGGTCGGCGGCGCCAATGTGGTCGGCGACGGTCGCCCGGGCGCCTTCGAAGGCCGCGGTCGCCTCGGCCGAGAGCGTGTGGGCGCCGCGGTGGACGTTGGAGTGGTGGCTGCGCTCGTAGCGGTCGACCGCCTGGATCGAGGCGAGCACCCGCTGCGAGCTGGCCCCCGAGTCCAGGTAGGCGAGCGGCTGGCCGTTGACCTCCCGGCTCAGCGCCGGGAACGAGGCCCGGACCTTCTCGACCGAGAAGGTGGCCTGCGCCGTTGTCATGCCGCCGCCTCGACCTCCTCGCGGATCCAGCCGTAGCCCTTCTGCTCGAGCTCTGTGACCAGCTCCGCGCCGCCGGCCTTGACGATCCGGCCGTCGTACATGACGTGAACGAAGTCGGGCTCGACGAGGTGCAGGATGCGCTGGTAGTGGGTGATGATCAGCACGCCCATGTCGGGTCCGGCGACCTCGTTGACGCCCTCGGCGACGACCCGCAGCGCGTCGATGTCGAGGCCCGAGTCGGTCTCGTCGAGGACCGCGATCTTCGGCCGCAGCATCGCGAGCTGCAGGATCTCCATCCGCTTCTTCTCGCCGCCGGAGAACCCGTCGTTCACGTAGCGACTCGAGAACTCGCGTGGGATGTTGACCAGCTCCATCGCCGCCTCGGTCTCGCGGCGAAAGTCCTTCAGCGAGATCTGCGGCTCGCCGCGCGCCTCGCGGTGGGCGTTGATGGCCATCCGCAGGTACTTGGCGACGGTCACGCCGGGGACGGCGACCGGATACTGAAAGGCCATGAAGAGCCCGGCGCGCGAGCGCTCCTCGGGGTCGGCCTCGGTGATCTCCTTGCTCTCGAAGACGATCTCGCCCTCGGTGACCTCGAGCGCGGGGTGGCCCATGATCGCGTTGGCGAGCGTCGACTTGCCCGACCCGTTAGGCCCCATCAGCGCGTGGATCTCGCCCTTGGACACCTCGAGGTCGAGGCCCTTGAGGATCTGCTTGTCCTCGGCGCTGACGTGCAGGTTTCGGATTTCCAGGTCCGGCATCGGTCTCCTAACGGGTTGAAGTCGGCGTCGCTCGCTCAGGCGACCGGCTCGGCCACCGGCGCGCTCTTCGGCGGACCGGCGAACTCGACGAGCTCGGCGAGCGTGGTCCCCGCGAGCGCCCGCGTCACGCCGCCCTGCACGCGCGTCCACAGCAGCTTGGTGGCGCAGGCCTGGTCGCCGTCGGTCTCGTGCGAGCACAGGACCCGGCCCTCGCGGTCGACGTGAAAGCAGTCCATCGGCGCGATTGGCCCTTCGAGCGCCTCGACGACGTCGAGCATCGCGATCTCGGTCGCGGGCCGCGCCAGCCGGTAGCCGCCGTGCGCACCGCGGACCGAGGTCACCAGCTCGGCCTGGCGGAGCTTGGCGACCAGGTGCTCGAGGTAGGAGAGCGGCAGCGTCTCTGCCTCCGCGACGGCCGCGAGCGCGACCGGCTCGGCCGCCTCCGGGGAGGTGTCGCCCGCGCGCCGGCCGAGCTCGACCATCAGCCGCACGCCGTATTCAGCCTTGGTCGAGAACAACATCTCGACTAAATCCTAGCGCGGGAGTCGGAAAACCCCCGGGCGCCTACGGGTCGATCAGCCCGCGGCGGATCGCGTAACGGACCAGCTCCACCCGGTCGCGCATGCCGAGCTTGCGCATCGCGTTGGAGCGATGGTTCTCGACGGTCTTCTCTGAGAGGTGGAGGATCTCGGCGATCTCCTTGTTGGTGTGCGCTTCGGCAACCAGCTTGACCACCTCCTGCTCGCGCGGGGTGAGCTCGTCGGTGCGACCGGCGGCCTGGCCGAGCACGTCCTTGATCAGCGCGCGCTGGGCCTCCGGGGTCAGGAACGGCTCGCCGCGCTCGACGGCGCGGACCGCCTCGAGCAGGTCGACGTCGGCCTGCGTCTTGAGGACGTAGCCGGAGGCGCCGGCCTTGAGCGCCTCGAAGAGATACCGCTCGTCGTCGTACATGCTGAGGATCAGGACCGAGACGTTGGGCGCGTGCTCGCGGATCTCGCGCGTCGCCTGCAGCCCGGTGAGCTTCGGCATCTTCACGTCCAGGATCGCGAGATCGGGACGCTCCCGGATCGCGACGTCGCGGGCGGTGGCGCCGTCGGAGGCCTCGGCGATCACCTCGATGTCTCCCTGCTGCTCGAGCAGCATGCGCAGGCCCGAGCGGACGATGCCGTGGTCGTCGGCGATCAGGACGCGCACCGACTCATCCCCCGTCTTTAGCGTCATCACCATTACCTATCGGCACGCGGAGCCGAACACTTGTGCCTGAATCGACGCGCGACGTGACCTGCAGGTCGCCGTTCACGAGCAGCGCCCGCTCACGCATGCCGGGCAGCCCCAGGCCGCTGGACGAGTCGTCGAAGGAGAAGCCGCGCCCGTCGTCGCCGACGTCGAGCTCGAAGGCGCCGTTCTCGCGCGCGAGCCTCACCTGTAGGTGGCTGGCGCCGGAGTGGCGGATTGCGTTCGACAGCGCCTCCTGGGCGACGCGGTAGGCGACGATCTGGACGTCATGGGGCACGGAGGCGATGTCGCCCTCCGACTCGAAGCTCGTCTCGATGCCGCTCTGGCGGCCGAGGTCGGTGACGTGGCTGGACAGCGCCGCCTTCAGCCCGAGGTCGTCGAGCGCCGTCGGGCGCAGCTGGCGGGCCAGCGTGAGCAGCTCCTGCATCGCCTGGTTGGCGAGCTTGCGCGTCTCGGCCAGCTCCGCGGCGAGCTCGGGCGGTGCCTTCTCACGGGTCGCCTCCAGTCGAAGCAGTAGCCCGGTGAGCGACTGGTTGACCTCGTCGTGCAGGTCGCGGGCGACGCGGGCGCGCTCTTCCTCCTGCGCCGCGAGCGCCGCGCTCGACGCCCGCCGCCGCTCGGCCTCGAGTCGCTCGAGCATGCGGACGAACGCCTGATGCAGCCGCGCGACCTCCTCCGGGCCGTGCGGGCCCTCCGAAACGCGCAGGTTGGCGCCCGGGCGTGAGAGGTCGGCGCGCTCCATCTGGTCGACGAGCTGCTCCAGAGGGCGGAAGCGCCGGGTCAGCAGGAAGACGTTGAACAGGATCGTGAACGCGATCGCAAAACCAAGGACGAGCGCGGTCTCGGGCTCTTCGCCGAGGTCGACGCTCGGGTTGGCGGCGATGATCGCGCCGACCACGGCGGCGACGACCAGCAGCAGGTTGACGACCAGGACCTGGGTGAGCAGATTGCGCCGCCGGTGCCTCATCTAGGTAAGTATCGGCATCCGCGCGGCCGGGGCAATTCGTGCGCGATTCCTGCCGGGGGTCTGGACCCTAACTCGAATAGGGGTTGGCCCCCATCATTTCGTTGTCCGAGGTTGTCAAACTATGTAGCGCAGGTTTCAGTCCGGCCGCCTGCGGTTTGAGAGCCGGGCACCCGCATCAAGGAGCCTTTCCCCGCGATGACCACCACCCGCAGTTCCAAGTTCGCAGCCAATTTGCGAACCACGATTCTCTTGGCCACCCTCGGCGGCCTTCTCGTCGCGATCGGCTTTGCGATCGGCGGCATCGAGATCGCCACCGTCTTCCTCGGGATCGCGCTGGTCGTCAATTTCGTCGCCTATTGGTTCAGCGACAAGATCGCGCTCGCCACTGCGCGCGCGAAGCCGCTCTCCGAGCAGGAGGCGCCGGCGCTGTACCAGATGGTTCGCGAGCTGACCACGCGGGCAGGCCTGCCGATGCCGCGCCTGTATCTGATCCCGAGCGATCAGCCGAACGCGTTCGCGACCGGGCGCAACCCGAGCCACTCGGCGGTCGCCGTGACCTCGGGGATCACCAAGCTGCTCTCCGAGGACGAGCTGCGCGGCGTGATCGCGCACGAGCTCGCCCACATCCGCAACTACGACATCCTCACCTCGTCCGTCGCCTCGGCGATCGGCGCGATGATCACGTATCTGGCGTACTTCTTCCTCTGGTTCGGTGGCGACAACGATTCGCCGCTGGGACTGATCGGAAGCATCGCCCTGGTGCTGCTCGCGCCCATTGCGGCGACGCTGATCCAGCTCGCGGTATCGCGCCAGCGCGAGTTCGCCGCCGACGCGACCGGGGCGCAGTTCACCAACAACCCCGAGTCGCTGGCCTCGGCGCTGCTGCGGCTCGAGGAGGGCGCCAAGGCGATGCCGATGCAGGTCAACCAGGCGACCGAGCCGCTGTACATCGTCAAGCCGTTCCGCGGCGGTGGGATCGCCAGCCTGTTCTCGACCCACCCGCCGATCGAGGAGCGCGTTAGCCGGCTGCGGCAGATGCGTCCCACGCTCGGCTAGGGCATCGACAACTCGAGCTATTCGATAGTCGTCGTGACATGGGAGTGCGCGGGTCACCTGCGCACGCTCGTCGCGTCGATGAACGAGCACCTCGACGGCCGCGCGGAGCTGATCGTCGTCGACAACGGCTCTTCTGACGACCCGGAGGCAGCGGCCCGCGAGTGGAAGGGGCGGACGCAGTTCGTCGCGATGGGCGAGAACGCCGGGTTCGGCGTCGCCTCGAACGCGGGGGTGGAGCGCGCGAGCGAGCCGGTCACCGTCCTGCTCAACCCCGACACCGAGCTGCTCGACGCCGGCCTCGACCGGCTGGCGGCCACGGCGGTCGAGCTCGGGGGGCTGGTCGGCCCGCGCGTCCTGAACTCCGATCGCACGATCCAGCCGTCGGCCAGCGGCCCCGAGGTCGGAGCGTGGCCTTGGGTGCGAGCGCTGGTCCCCGGGGCGATCCAGCCGCCGGCGCTGCGGGCCTTCACCGAGCCCTACCGGCTCGAGCGCCGTGTTCCGGTCACCTGGCTCACCGGGTCGTGCATCGCCGCGCCGACGTCGACCCTGCGCCGGCTCGGCCCCTTCGACCCGGCACTGCACATGTACGGCGAGGACATCGACCTCGGCCTCCGCGCCGCGGCCGCCGGAATCAGATCGTGGTTCGACCCGGGCGCGTGCCGGCTCGTCCACCATGGCCAGCAGTCCTCGCAGCTGGTCTACGGCTCGCGCGAGGGCTGGCGCTCGGCCGGCACGCTCAATTGGCGCGCCGCGGTCCGCCGGGCGTACGGTCCGCGCCGCGAGGCGCTCGCGTGGCGCGCGCTGCGGACGAACCTTCGCCTGCGACTGATCGCCAAGACGCTGCTCGGGCGGGCGTCGGAGCGCGACCACGCGGGGGTTCGGGCGGTGGTCGATGCCAAGCCCGTGCCGGACCTTGGCCCGCCGCCCGAGGAGCGGGGGCGATCGGGTTCGTGACCGAGAGGCTCCCGCGAGGCCATGGATGGCCGAACAGCGGGTAGGCCGGATGCCGGCCTCTCGGGCACGAACCCGATCGCCCCTCCAGCGCCTGCGCTAAACTTTCTGAAGTAAATCCGTGATTCCCGATAGGGATTAGGAGATTTGGCGTGGCGACGGCTGCCGAGCCCGTAGAGGAGATCAAGCGGCGGATCGAGATGATCGATCTCGAGCGCGCGCGCGAGGAGCTCGAGGCCGGGACCAAGCTGATCGACGTCCGCGAGCAGCACGAGTGGGACGAGTCGCACATCCCCGCCGCGCTGCACGTCCCGCAGGACGAGCTGATCGCCCGTCTCGACGAGGTCGCCCCGGATCCGAGCGAGCGGCTGCTGCTTCAGTGCCGGACCGACAATCGCTCTGCGCGGATGGCCGACGCGCTGCAGAGCCTGGGCTACGGAAACGTCGCCGTCATCGAGGGCGGGATCGTCGCCTGGGAGCGGGCCGGTATGCCGACCGAGAGCGACTCGGGCCTGACCGCCGACCAGCGGATGCGCTACTCGCGCCACACCCTGCTGCCCGAAGTGGGCGTCGACGGCCAGCGCAAGCTGCTCGACGCGAAGGTGCTCCTGCTCGGCGCCGGCGGGCTCGGAGCGCCGAGCGCGCTCTACCTCGCCGCGGCCGGGGTCGGGACGCTGGGGATCGTCGACGATGACGTCGTCGACGAGTCGAACCTCCAGCGCCAGGTGATCCACAACACCGAGCGCGTCGGGATCCCGAAGACGGCCTCGGCCCGGATCGCGATCGAGGCGCTCAATCCCGACGTCAGCGTCGTCGAGCACAACACCCGCCTCGACGCCTCGAACATCCTCGAGCTGATCGGGCCGTACGACGTGATCGTCGACGGAGCCGACAACTTCCCCACCCGCTACCTGCTCAACGACGCCGCCGTGCGGCTCAGAAAGCCCGTCGTCTCGGCTTCGATCCTCGGCTTCGACGGCCAGATCTCGACCTTCGTCCCGTACGAGGGGCCGTGCTATCGCTGCCTGTACCCGGTGCCGCCGCCGCCCGAGCTGGCGCCGAGCTGTGGCGCCAACGGCGTGCTCGGCGTGATGGCCGGCGTGATGGGCCTGCTGCAGGCAAACGAGGTGATCAAGCTGGCCGCCGGGATCGGCGAGCCGCTGATCGGCCGCCTGCTGCTCTACGAGTCGCTCAGCACCCGCTTCACCGAGCTCAAGGTCAAGCGCGATCCGGCCTGTCCGATCTGCGGCGATGACGCGCCCGAGCCGTCGGCCGAGGAGATGGGCAAGTTCCCGGATTACGAGCTCTTCTGCGGTGCCCCGGCGCGCGAGCCCTCACCGACTGCGGCCTGAGCCCTCGCGGACGCTAGGTTTCGCCGCGATGCCGACCGTGAAGATCCCGCCGGTGCTGCGCCCACGCACCGGCGGCGAGAGCGAGATCCCGGCCTCTGGCGAGACCGTCGGCCAGGTGCTCGAGGAGCTCGCCGACGCCCACCCCGACACCCGCGAGCAGCTCTTCTCGGACTCCGGCGAGCTGAACCGCTACGTCAACGTCTATCTCAACGACGAGGACGTGCGGGTGCTGCAGGGCCTGGAGACGACGGTGGCCGCCTCCGACATCGTTGTGATCCTGCCGGCGATGGCCGGCGGATCTAGCGGTCACCGCCGCAAATACGCTCGGCTTCGGCGGCGTCCGGACGCGCCTGGCGTCACGCGGCACCCACCCACGTGCCTTTAGGCACGCGGGCGCGCACCGCGCACCGCAAGCCACGCCCGGCCACTCGCCGAATTCCGACCGTACTTACGGCGGGGACCACTAGCTTCCGCCCGTAAATGCGGTGAAGGCCTCCCATGCGGGCTTCGGCTCCTCGAGCGTGTGCTCGGGGAAGAGCCCCGAGCCGCCACACCAGTCGCAGATCGTCTCGCTCGAGTCGCGCCAGGAGAACCACGTGACCGCCTCGATGTTCCAGGCGTCGCGCAGCTCGAGGAAGGACTCGAAGGCCGCGGTCAGCGACTGTGCCTGACCCTCGGGCCCGCGGTTGAGCGGGACGTCGGGACCGCTCGAGGCCCAGCCGATCTCGGTGATCCACAGGCTCGCGTCGTCGTCCCCGGCGGCCTCGATCTCGTCGCGGATTTGCTCGACCTGCAGCTCGACCTTGTCGAGGTGGGCGGCGTACGGGTGCGCGGCGATGCCGTCGAACCCGTCGGTTCCCTCGATCGCGTACAGCTCGCGCAGGTACTCCCATGCGCTGTAAGCGGGGCGCTCGCCGGCGAACGGGGTGCCGAACATACCGCCGAGGATCACAGAGGCGCCCGGGTCGCGCGTGCGGATCTGCTCGCGGGCGGCGTCCAGCAGCTTGGCGTAGCCGGCGACGTCGGGCTGCGGCTCGTAGAAGGTGGGTGAGTTCTGCTCGTTCCAGATCTGCCAGACGCGGATCGGGCGCTCGGGGACGTCGGGGTTCTCATCCCAGAGATCGCCGCCTGGGCCGTAGCGATCGACCGCCGCCCCCACGAACTCGCCCCATGCCTCAAGCGCGGCGTCCGAGCGGGGCGCATAGCGGTCGCAGTCGAGCTCGCACGGCTCGCCGTCCAAGCCCTGGGCGACCCAGTTCGGCGTCCCGAACAGGAACGGCAGGACGTCGATCCCGTTGCGCGCCGCCCCGAGCACGACGTGGTCGAATTGGCCGAACACGTAGTCGTCGGCCTCGGTCGGGTCGATCAGGCCCCACGGCAGGAAGATCCGCAGCGTCCCGACCCGACCCTCGCCCATCCGGTCGAGGTCGACGTCGGTCAGACCCGTCTGCGGCGCGACGCCGTAGAAGCTGCGCGGGGCCGGTTCGGTCGCGGTCGTCGCAGGCTCGCCGTCGTCATCCCCGCAGCCGATCAGGACCAGCGCGAGCGCGCAGGCGGCAGCGAGCCCCGCCCTGACCACTAGCTGCCGCCGGTGAACTTCGTGAACGCGTTCCAGGCCGGCTTCGGCGTGCGGTTCTTCTTGAAGAGGCCCGAGGTCTTGCACCAGTCGCAGATCGATACCTGCGAGTCCATCCAGGAGAACCAGATGACGGTCTCGAGGTTGTGCTTGTTGCGGCTCTTCTTGAAGTAGTTGAACGCCTTGGTCAGCAGCTGCGCCTGGCCCTGCTTGCCCCGATTGAGCGGGTTGCCTCCACTCGCTGATCCCGCGCCGATCTCGGTCACCCAGAGGCTGGCGCCCGAGTCGCCGGCCTGCTTCATCACCTTGCGGAAGAGCTCAACCTGGGAGGAGATCTTCTCGACCGAGGCGCCGTACGGATGGATCGCGACCCCGTCGAAGTCGTCCTCGACGCCGGCGACGTTGTAGAAGTCCTCCAGGTACTCCGAAGCCTCGACCGCCTTCTTCGACCCGGCGAGCTGCGCCATCCCGCCGAGCACGATCTGGGCCGAGGGGTCCCTGAACCGGATCGCATCCGCGGAGGCGTTGAGCAGCTTCGCGTAATCCTTAGGCTTCGCCTTCGGGGCGTAGAACGTGCTCGAGTTCATCTCGTTCCAGATCTGGTAAGCCCGGAACGGCAGCTTCGGGATCGTCGGGTTCTCGGCCCAGAAGGTGCCGTTGGGCCCGTAGCGGTCCACCGCCTCGCCCAGAAAGGTGGCCCACGCCGCCAGTGCGGCCTTCCTCTTGGGGGCGAAGATTCCGCACTTCTCGGGCTTGCAGTTGCGCCCGTCGAGTCCTTGCGCCACCCACGCCGGCGTGCCATAGAAGAAGGGAAGGATCTCGACCCCGTTGCGAGCGGCGGCGCCGACGATCGCGTCGACCGACGACCAGTTGGTGTCGCCCGGGTTCGGGGTCGGGTCGAGGTTCGACCAGAAGATCGCCTGGCGCAGCGTTCCGACCTTGCCTTGCCCCATGAGAGCGAAGTCGCCCGCCGCCTCGTCGAGGTAGGTCTGCGAGCCGATGCCCCAGAACGAGCGCGGGACGGCGCCCTGCGCCGCCGAAGCGGTGAGCGCGATCGCGATCGCCGCCAGGGCGAGGACCGCGGCGAGATGTGCCGCCCGGCCCGATCGACGTCCGGGGTGGGTTTCCTGCCGTTGCATCAACTGCCTCCAGTGAACTTAGTAAATGCCTTCAGCGCCGGCTTCGCGGCCAGGTCGTCGTCGAGCAGGCCGGAGAACGGACACCACTCACATAGGCCCGGGCCGGCGCTGCTGTCGTCGCGCCACGAATACCAGTCGACGTTGCGGATGTTGAGCTGCTTGCGCTTCTTGACGAAGTATTCGAACGTCTCGGCCAGCCGATCGGCCTGGCCCTCGGGACCCCGGTTGAGTGGGTTGGGCGGCCCGTCGGAGGCCCAGCCGATCTCGGTGATCCAGAGGTCGGCGCGACCGTCGCCGGCGTTGCGCATCTCGTCGCGCAGCAGCTCGATCTGAACCAGGACGCTCTCGAACTTGGGGGCGTAGGGATGCGGCGCGACGCCGTCGAAGTCGCGCTTGGCGTCCTTCTTGTAGAGCTTTGCGAGGTAGTCCCAAGCGGCGATCGCCGGCTTCTGCCCGCCGCGCGGGGTGCCGAACATGCCGCCCAGGATGATCTCGGCGCTCTTGTCCTCGGTGGTGATCGCGCGCCTGCCCGCGTGAAGGAGCTTGGCGTAGTCGCCCACGTTCGGCTTCGGCCCGTAGAAGCTGGGCGAGTTCTGCTCGTTCCAGAGCTGCCAGTTGCGGATCGGCAGCTCGGGCAGCTCGGGGTTCTCCTGCCAGAAGTCGCCGTCGGGCCCGTAGCGCTGTACAGCCGCGGCGAGGAACTCGCGCCAGGCGTCGAGCGCAGCGCCGCCGCTGGGCGCGAAGATGCCGCACGGGTTGGCGCTGCAGTCGTGGCCGTCGAGCTCGGCCACCCAGCGCGGGGTGGAGAACGCAAACGGCAGCGCGCGGATGCGCTCGGCGGCGGCGTCGGCGATCGTCCTGTCGGGCGTCGACCAGTCGTAGTCGTCGCCCGGTCCGGGGTCGATCCCGGACCACTCCAGCTGGAATCGCAGCGTGCCGACGTTGGCCTTGTCCATGCGCTTGAAGTCGGCGCCGTCCAGCGGCCGCTGGGGGGTGACGCCGAAGAACGACTTCGGCGTTCGCGCGCCCGCGGCTGCCGCCGCGAGCAGCAGTGCGACCGTGGCCAGCAGCACGCTGCCCATTACGAGCCGGTGACCGCGAGTCACCGGGTTGCCACCCGCTTGAACGCTCTCCAGGAAGGTTTGGCCGAGCCGTCCGCGGCTCGAAGGCCGGCGTTTCCACACCAGGTACAGATCTCGTCGCCGCCGGCGCGGTCTCGCCACGAATACCAGAACACGCCGTGCAGGTTGAAGTGGCGCTGCTTCTTCTCGAATGCCTTCAGCGCCCGAGAGAGGATCCTCGCCTGGCCCTGAAGGCCCTTGACGTACGGGTCGCCCGCCGGGCCCTCGGCCGCCCACCCGAGCTCGCTGATCCACAGCCCGGCGCCCTGGTCACCGGCCTGCTTCATCACCTTGCGGGCGGTCTCCATCTGCCTGAGCGAACCCTTGACGCTCTTCGAGTACGGATGCATCGCGATCGATTCGAAGCTCTCCTTGACCCCGTTGACGTCGTACAGGCGCTCGAGGTAGTCGCGCACTGGGAGGACCACGTTCTTGGCGCTCCTCGGCCCCCACATCCCGCCGAGGATCACCTCGGCGCTGGGGTCGACCCCATGGACCGCCGCGCCGACCTCCTTGACCATCGACGCATAGGTATCGACGCTCGCGTCGGGCGCGAAGTACTTGGGCGAGTTCTGCTCGTTCCAGATCTGCCATGTGTGCACCGGACGCGGCTCCGTGCAGCCGCACGGCGGCTCGGTGGGGGGTGGCGGAGGGTTCGGCACTGGCTCGGGAGGAGGCGGCGGGCAGATCGGGGTGGGGAGGGGGTCACACGGAATCCCGATCGGGTCGATCTGGCCCGGCGACGCGGGAGTGCTCGCCTGCACGGGGGCCTCCCAGAAGGCGCCCCCGGGCCCGTAGCGCTTGACCGTCGCGGCCGCGAAGTCGGCGAATGCCTTGCGCGTCTCGGGCGAGGAGGGCGGGAAGATCGAGCAATTGCGCCTGCAGTTGTGCCCGTCGGCGCGGGCTGCCCAGTCAGGGGTGCCGTAGAAGAAGAGGTACGGCTCGATGTCGTGCTCGATCATCTCGCGGAGGACGCTGTCGAGCACCGAGAAGTCGTAAGGAATGCCGCGGGTCGACTCGGCGGTCGGCCAGTGCGCCATCAGGCGGATGCTCTGCACCCCGCCCTGCGGCATCAGGTCGAGGTCTTCGCTGCTCGGCAGGGCGCCGTCCTGTGGCACCACCCCATACAGCGGCTGTGCCGCAGCGGGCACCGCGATCGCGAGCGCAGCGATCGCGGTCGCCACGATGGCCGAGGCGCCCCGGCGCGAGCGGCCGGCGCGCGGTCGGCGGCCGGACATCAGATCGACTGGCTCTCGCTGGGCGCGCCGGTGGTTCGATCGGCGCCCGGGGAGCGCCCGCCAGTGGGTGGATTGCGACGCATGCGCCACAACGCTACACCCGTACATGCCGCTGCGATAGCGGCAAGCAGGATCAGCAGCACGGGAGCGCCGCCGTCGTCGGAGGAGCTGGTGTCGATCGCCGGAACCGGCTCGCCGGCGCCGGACGCCTTGCTGGGCTCGCCACTCTGGCCAGAGCCCGCGCCGCCGTTGCCGCCCTTGCCGCCGCCACCGCCCGGGACGGCGGCCGGTGCCGTGCCGGAGTCGCTCGACGCGGCCGGATCGGTCGTCGTGCCGGGATCGGTTGCCGCCTCGGAGTCGTCCCCGGAAGAGCCGTTGCCGCCCTCGTCGTCGGGGTTCGGGATGTTCGGGCTGAGCTCGTATTCGTCCTCGGCGCCGGTCTGGGCGCCGGCGAACGCCGGCGAGATGGCGGCGATCGCGAGGAGTGCCGCCAGCAGGCAGGCGAGCGCGCGCGCGGTCCTAGACTTCCTGCCTTGCGTCATCGGTCGTAGTCCTTCTTCCCCTCAGAGATCGAGCCCGCGGCAGGGTACACGCTGGAGCCGATCGATTCGTCGCATGCAACTACCCAGGATTGAACACCTCATCACATCGGCGGTTGCGGTCGCCTGCGTGGGCCTGGCGCTCGCCGAGGGCGGGTTCCCGCCCACGGCCGTCGCCGCGACCGCGCTGATCGTCTGGGCGGCGGTCCTGCTGGGCTTGGCGACCGGCGCCTTTCCGCGCTCCGAGCCGCCGCGTGCCGCGATCGCCGCCGGCCTCTGCCTGGCCGCGTTCGCCGCTCTGATCGCGCTCTCGATGGCGTGGGCGAGCGACGACGGGGGTGCCTTCGAGGACGCGGTCAAGGCGCTTGCCTACCTGGGCACGTTCGCGCTTGTGGTCGTCGCCTCGCCGCGGGAGTCCGCCCGGGCCTGGCTGCGAGGCCTCGCGATCGGGCTGACGGCGGTCGGCGCGATCGCGCTGCTCGCCCGCTTCGAGCCGCCGCTGTTCGGCAGCCCGGACGCCGACCTGGTGGAAACGATCCCCGCGATCGCCGGACGCCTCACCTACCCCGTCGGCTACTGGAACGGGCTGGCGGCGGCGATGGCCGCGGCGGCCGTCCTGCTGGTCTGGTTCGCGACCACGGGGCGCTCTCGGAGGATGCGCGCGCTGGCGGCCGGCGCCGCCCCGGTGGTCCTGCTCGCGCTGTGGATGACGGGCTCGCGCGGAGGGATCGTCGCCGCCGCGATCGCGATCGCGATCCTGCTCGCCGCTGCGCCCGGTCGCTCGCGACTCATCGCCAACCTCGTGCTCGCAGCGGTCGCGGGCGCCGTGCTGATCTTCGCAGTGGAGGCGCGCGAGGAGCTGCTCAAGGTCCCGTTCGACGCGAAAGCCGGCCCTCAGGGCGATCAGATGCTGGCGATCACCCTGCTCGTCTTCGCCGCCGCCGCGGCGCTGCGCTACGCGCTCGACGCGCCCGTCGAGCGGCTGCGGGTGGCGCGTCCCGTCGGCGTCGCGGTGCTGGCGGGGCTCGCTGTCGCCGCGGTGATCGCGCTGGTGATCGTCGACCCGATCGAGCAGTTCGACGAGTTCAGGCAGCCACCCCCGGCCGAGCAGATCGAGAGCGGGGAGAGGGGCCTGTTCCGTGGCGGCGGCAGCGGCCGTTGGCAGTTCTGGGAGACGGCCGTCGACGCGTTCGCGAGCGCGCCGGTCGAAGGCGTCGGCGCCAGCGGCTTCACCCCGTACTGGCTCGAGCACCGCGAGTATCCGATCGTCGCCAGGCGCGCCCACTCGCTGCTGTTCGAGACCGTCGCCGAGCTCGGGATCGTCGGGCTCACCCTCATCTTCGCCTTCTTCGTCGTCGCCGCCGCGGTCGGAATTCAGCGCTGGCGCGCGGCGAAGTTGCCCGAGCTGGGACCGGCGCTGGCCGTGCTCGTCGTCGGCTTCGCGGCGGCTTCGGTCGACTGGACTTGGGACATCCCCGCGGTCTTCGTGCCGACGGTTATCGCCGCCGCCGTGCTGACAGGTCCCGCGACCCTTTCCGGGCCGGGCGGGACGGCGACGGTGTACGGCGAGGTGCGCAGCCGGCGGCGGTTTGCGCGCGGAGTCGCCGTGCTGCTGGTCGCGTGGGCCTCGATCTGTGCCTCGGGGCTGCTGCTGCTCGCAGACCACGAGCTCACGCAGAGCCGAGCGCGGGCCGCCGACGGAGACCTTGCCGGTGCGATCGAGGCTGCCGAGAACGCCGTCGACCTCGAACCGTGGGCCTCCGAGCCGAGGCTGCAGCTCGCCACGGTCTACTCGCAGGCCGGCGACATTCCCGCGGCGCGGGCCGCGATCGCCGAGGCGATCGAGCGCAATCGCAACGACTGGGAGCTCTACCTCGCGGCGGCGACGCTCGCCGCGCAGGACGCCGACGATGGCGCCGCGGACGCCAACCTCGCCCGCGCGACCGAGCTCAACCCGCTTCAGGTCCAGGACTGACTGGAACTAGAGCTCGTCGACGACGGGCTCGAGCGGCAGGCGCGCCGCCAGCCACTTGAACTGCTCGCTGGCCGGGTCGAACGGCGGCACCACCTTCTCCAGCGCGTCCGGTAGGTGAAACCACAGCCTGTAGTGCAGGTGCACGAGATCGGGCAGGTCGAGCTGCGCCGCCGCCGGCGCCAGCGCCTGGCGGTGGCGGAGCGGGTAGTTGTAGGCGTCGGAGAGCTGCAGGACGCGGTCGTGAACGTCGGCGGTCACGCCCGCCCAGCTGAGCTGGTCCATGAACTGCGGCCAGCGCTTCTGCACGATGTTGGCGTCGAACAGCCGCGGGAGCGCCTGCTCCCAGGCGCCGAACAGGCCGGCCGACCGGCGCGCCGCCACCAGTCCGGTGTTCCAGTAGGCGCGGATCCGCATCTGGCCGACGGTCGTCTCGACGAACGGCTCGTTCTTCACCCCGAGCTCGGCATACATCTTGCGCCAGAAGGGCTCGCTCTTGCCCTTGCCGCGCGAGCCCGCGATGCGGCGATCGACCGGCCGCACGGCAGCCACCCAGTCGCCGCCGTCGAGCTCGGTCGGCTCGCCAAGAAAGACGCAGTCGGTGTCGGTGAACACGAGCGTCTCGTGACCCAGCTCGCGCTCGGCCCAGGCCGAGACCGCCACCTTGTTGAAGGTCGGGATCTCCTCGAAGCGCTTGATCAGCGGCTCGTCGACCAGGCTCACGCCCAGCGCCTCGAGCCGCTCGACGGTCACAGGCTCGGGCTCGTATCCAGGCCGCGGCGCGAACGCGTACACCGGCGCCTGCGCGTACGCGCCGCCGAACTCGCGCAGGCTCTCGACGCACAGCAGCGCCTCGCTCTCGAGCCGGCCGCGCTCGACGCACAGAAGGAATGCCAAGTCGGTCAAGGCGGGGCAGGGTAGAGAATCCGCCCAAACCCGATTGGGGAGCGACTTTCGTCTCTGCCGCGGGTTACCCTTGTCGACCGTGCTGAACCCGGACCTTCGCTCCGCCGGCGCCGATCAGCGTGCTCGCGCCGAGGCTGGCAAGCCACGTTTCTGGCGCGATGCGCTGCGCCGCAGGCTGCTCGCGCTGGCCGACCTGATCGCCGCGGTGGGGGCGAGCATCGTGATCGCGTCGTCTTCGGCCGACGCTTTCTGGGCGCTCGCCCTGCTCCCCGCCTGGGTCGTGATCGCGAAGCTGATCGGCCTCTATGACCGCGACCACGCCGCGATCCGCCACCTGACGATCGACGAGCTGCCCTCGATCGCCGCCTGGGCCGGGGCGGGCGTGGCGATGCTGGCGCTGGTGCTGCCGCAGACTCCCGCCGGCCAGGTCGAGCCCGGCCACGCCTTCGTCGCGTGGCTCGTCGCCACCGGCGGCGCGCTGGTGCTCCGCGGCGCCGCCCGCTGGAGCTGGCGCCGCGCGACGCCGCGCGAGGTCACCGCGGTGATCGGAGACGGCGATCTCGCCGAGATGATCCGCCGCAAGCTCGAGCTGTTCCCCGACATGCACCTGCAGCTGATCCCACACGCCGAGTCGCGGCCGTTCGACGAGATCCTCGAAGAGGCCGACCGGGTGATCTTCGCCTCCGACAGCATGGAGCCGGGCGAGGTTCGCGACGTGGTTGCCTTCTGCCGCGAGCGCCAGGTGAAGCTGAGCGTGATCTCGCCGCTTCACGGCCGCGCCGGGCCCGTGCGCCTCTCGAGGGTCGCCGACCTGCCGGTGCTCGAGTACGAGACCTGGGACCCATCGCGCTCGACGGCGCTGATCAAGCGCGGCTTCGACATCATCGCCTCCTCGCTGGGGCTGCTGATCACGGCGCCCCTGTTCCCGCTGATCGCGGTCGCGATCCGGCTCGACACGCGCGGGCCGATCTTCTTCTCCCAGACCCGCGCCGGGCTCGACGGCAGGCCGTTTGCAATGCACAAGTTCCGCACCATGGTCGCCGACGCCGAGCAGCGGCTGCCCGACGTCGTCCGACTCGACGACCTGCGCGACCCGGTGTTCAAGCTCTCCGACGACCCGCGCGTGACCCGGGTCGGGCGGTTCCTGCGGCGCCTCAGCCTCGACGAGCTGCCGCAGCTGTGGAACGTGCTTCGAGGCGAGATGAGCATCGTCGGCCCGCGGCCTGAGCAGGTGGAGCTCGTCGAGCGCTACCGGCCCGAGCACCGCTTCCGGCTCACCGTGAAGCCTGGGATCACCGGGCCGATGCAGGTCTTCGGGCGCGGCAACCTGACCTTCCACGAGCGCCTCGCGGTCGAGTTCGACTACATCGAGAACGTCTCGCTGGCGCGTGACCTGCGGATCATCGCCGAGACCGTGCCCGTCACCCTCCGCGGCTCTGGCGCCTACTAGCACGGTGCCCGGGCGCTGCCCGGCCTGCGGGATGGCGGCGATGGAGCCCTGGCGGACGGCGACCGCCTCGGACTCCGAGCTCGCCGGCGCCGCGAGCTTCGAGCTCGCCCGCTGCACTCGCTGCGGCTCGGCGGCGACGCTCGGAGCATTTCCACCTCCCGCCGTCTACGAGGGCGGCACTTACGCCTCGGCCCGTTCCACCTTCGCCCCGCTGCTCGCCCCGCTGCGCGGGCTCGCGGATCGCGACCGTATGCGATTCCTCGCCGGCGTGGCGAGCGGGGGTCGGGTGCTCGAGGTCGGCTCGGGCGACGGCAAGTTCGTCGCCCGGATGCGGGCAGCCGGGCTTGACGCGTGGGGCATCGATCCTTCGCCGGCGGCCTGCGCCGCGGCGCGCGAGCTGGGCGTCGAGGCGGTCTGCGTCGGCGTCGACGCGGCCGAGATCGAGCCGGCGAGTCAGGACGCGGTGGTGCTGTGGCACTCGCTCGAGCATTTCCAGGATCCCGAGCCGGCGCTGCGCCGGATCGGCGCCTGGCTGCGGCCGTCGGCGCGCCTGGTGGTCGCGGTCCCGGACCTGGCGAGCCTGCAGGCGCGTATCGGTGGCGATCGGTGGTTTCATCAGGACGTGCCCAGGCACCGCACCCATTTCACGGCGCGGGGACTCGAGTCGCTGCTCGACCGCAGCGGCTATCTGGTCGACCGCACCCGCCACGTCCTGGTCGAGCAGAACCCGCTCGGCATGTGGCAGACGCTGCTCAACCGGATCACCACCGAGCGCGACTTCGCCTTCCGGCTACTCAAGCGCGACCTCGGCGGCGTGCCGGCCGCGACCCGCGCCCGTGACCTCCTCGTCACGGCCGTGGCGGGCCTGCCACTGGCTCCGCTCGCCGTGCTGCTGGAGCTGGGCGCCGGGCTCGCCGGGCGCGGAGGCTCGATGGTGGTCGAGGCGCGAGCCGGCGAGGCGGATGTGAGATGAGGTGCTTTAGCACCGAAAGCGGCATGTCAGGCGGCGAAGCCGCCGCAGGTGATTCATGAGCGCGCCCACGGTGATCGTCCCGACGCTCGGCGGCGAGCGGCTGGGTCGGATGCTCGATTCGCTCGCCGCGCAGACGGTCGCCCATCAGACGATCGTCGTCGACAACGGGTCGCGCGACGGCAGCGTCGCGGCCGCCTGCGAGCGCCTCGACGGCGTCGAGGTCCTCCGGCTCGACGAGAACCAGGGCTACACCCGGGCAATCAACCTCGGCGCGGCGCGGGCCGACGGCGACATGCTGGTGCTGCTGAACGACGACTGCGTCTGCGAGCCGCAGTTCGTCGAGCGGATCGCAGCGCCGATCGACCCGCCGGCGGGCGTGGTGATGGCCGCCGGGGTGATGCGCGACTGGCGCGACCGGACCCTCATCGACAGCGCCGGGATGGAGCTCGACCGCACGTTGCTGGTGTTCGACTACCTGAACGGCGAGCCGGTTGAGAGGCTCGCCGGAGAGGTCGCCGATCCGATCGGCCCGTCCGGAGCGGCGGCGGCCTTCGACCGTGCGACGTTCCTGTCGGTCGGCGGCTTCGACGAGCGGCTGTTCGCGTACTGGGAGGACGTCGACCTCGTGCTGCGGCTGCAGCGGCTCGGCCTGCGCTGCGCGCTGGCCCGCGACGCGATCGGCGACCACGAGCACTCGGCGACGCTGGGTTCCGGGTCGGCGCGCAAGAACTACCTGATGGGCTTCGGACGCGGCTACGTGCTCCGCAAGTGGCAGGTGCTGAACGCGCGCCGCCTGCTGCCGGTGCTCTTCCGCGAGGCGGTCCTCTGCGCCGGCCAGGCGGCCGTCGACCGAAACCTCGCCGGCGTCCGCGGCCGATTGCGCGGCTATCGCGCGGCGCCCGCGCTCGAGCGCTATCCGACCTCGATCGCCTTCGACGACGGCGACGCGCTCGCGACCCTGCGCCGTCGCGCCCGGCGCCGGGCCCGCCTTCGCAC
>DAIRGH010000130.1:0-7482 GCA_036794585.1 Solirubrobacterales bacterium
GCATCGCTCCGGCCCCGGCGACGCCGTCGAGCAGGTCGACGGCGACGGCGAGCGGGCGACCAAGCCCAGGCGGCCCGCCCAGAAGCCGAAGTAGTGGTTTGGGAACGCGCGCGGGAACCGATTTCGGTCGCGCCCTCGACGCCGCGCTGGCGGGCGGCCCCGAGCGGCATCACGCAAAGACCGCCGAGCAGGGCAAGCTCGAGGTTCGGGAGCGGGTCGAGCGGCTCGTCGATGCCGAGTCGTTCTCCGAGGAGGGGCTGCTGGCGAACTGGGACGCCGAGGGCCTCGGAGCCGACGGCGTCGTCACCGGCCTGGCGCTGATCGCGGGCCGCAAGGTCTGCCTGATGGCCAACGACCCGACCGTCAAGGCGGGGTCGTGGGGCCCGAAGACGGTTGAGAAGATCCTGCGGATCCAGGAGCGCGCGCTGCGTCTCGAGGTGCCAATGGTCTACCTGGTCGATTCCGCCGGCGCCCGGATCACCGACCAGGTGCAGATGTTCCCGGGTCGGCGTGGGGCCGGGCGGATCTTTCACAACGAGGTCGTGCTCTCGGGCCGCGTGCCGCAGATCTGTCTGCTCTTCGGGCCTTCGGCGGCCGGCGGCGCCTACATCCCGGCCTTCTGCGACGTGGTGATCATGCGCGAGGGCAACGCCTCGATGTATCTCGGCTCGCCGCGGATGGCCGAGATGGTGATCGGCGAGAAGGTGACGCTCGAGGAGATGGGCGGGGCGAAGATGCACACCGGCGTCTCGGGCTGCGGCCACTTCCTGGTCGCAAGCGACGCCGAGGCGATCGACCTGGCCAAGCGCTACCTGTCCTACATGCCGGCGAACTGGCGCGAATCGCCGCCGGCCGCGCCACCGGCGGAGCCGGAGACGGATCGAGCGGTGTCGGAGATCGTCCCGGAGGACGAGAAGACCGCGTTCGACGTCAAGGAGCTGATTGCCGCGCTGATCGACGCCGGCTCGTTCTGCGAGGTGCACGAGCGCTGGGCGAAGGAGCTGGTCGTCGGCTATGCCCGGATCGACGGCCGCGCGGTGGGGATCGTCGCCAACCAGCCGAAGTACAAGGGCGGCGTGCTCTTCGTCGACTCCGCCGACAAGGCGGCGCGGTTCATCATGACCTGCAACGCGTTCAACGTGCCGCTGCTGTTCCTCGCCGACGTGCCCGGGTTCATGATCGGCACCGACGTCGAGCGCCAGGGGATCATCCGCCACGGGGCGAAGATGATCAGCGCGGTCTCGGAGGCGACGGTGCCGAAGCTCTCGGTGATCGTCCGCAAGGCCTACGGGGCGGGCCTCTACGCGATGGCGGGCCCTGCGTTCGAGCCCGACTGCTGCATCGCGCTGCCGACCGCCTCGATCGCGGTGATGGGCCCGGAGGCGGCGATCAACGCCGTCTTCTTCAACCAGATCCAGGCGATCGAGGACGACGAGGAGCGCGAGCGCTTCGTGCGCGAGAAACGCGACCAGTACGCGGCCGACATCGACATCCTGCACCTGGCATCCGAGCTCGTCGTCGACGCGGTGATCGAGCCTGACGACCTGCGAGCGGAGCTGATCAGGCGCTTCGCCTACGCCGACGGCAAGGACCGCGAGTTCCCCGAGCGGCGCAACCCGATCACGCCGGCATGAGCGCGGCCGCGCGCCCCAGCTCGGCGGCCGACGAGGGTCCGCTCTGGAGCGAGACAGCCGCAATCTGGGAGCAGCACTGGGCCCGCCTCGCCGGACCGGCGCGCGTGCTGATCGCCGACCGCGCCGCAATCGGACCGGGCACGCGCTTGCTCGACATGGGCTGCGGGACCGGCGAGCTGTGCCGGCTCGCTGCCGACCGGGGTGCCGACGTCAGCGGCATCGACGCCGCACCAGGCATGCTCGAGCGCGCCCGCGCCCAGGTACCCGGCGGCGACTTCCGCGTGGGACCGATCGAGAGCCTGCCCTGGGAGGACAACTCGTTCGACGTGGTCACCGCGGTCAACTCGCTGCAGTTCGCGGCCGACCGCCTCGACGGCTTCCGCGAGGCGCGGCGGGTGGCTCGACCCGGCGGCCTCGTCGCAGTCTGCGTCTGGGGTCCGCGGGAGCACAACGAGCTGCAGGAGCTGTTCGAAGCCGTCCGCGCGCTCGGGCCGGCCGAGGACGACGAGCAGTCCGACTTGCCAAGGCTGGGCGAGCCGGGGGTGCTCGAGGCCGTCGCCGCCGAGGCCGGTCTCACCCCGCTCGCGACCGGCGACGTGGCCATCCATTACGAGGTGGCGGACACCTCGGCTCTCGAGGCCGCGCTCGAGTTCGACTTGATCCATGCCGGGCTCGCGGAGCAGGTCGACCGCCCTGCGTTCAGCGCTGCTGTTGAGCGGGCGGCAGCGACGAAGCGCCGGGCTGACGGCTCATACCGGTTCGAAAACCTCTTCCGCTGGCTGCTGGCCGCGGCCTGAGGCATCGATGCCACGACTGGGACTGATCGTCGGCAGCTCGCTGCGTGGGGAGGCGGTGCCGGATCGCGACTGGGAGGTGCTTCAGCGCCACGGTGAGGCGAGCGCGTACGTCCTGCCGCACCGGATCGACCACGTCGCCAACCTGCGGGCGCTGGCAGACGCCGGCTGCGACCGCGTGCTCGGGATCGGCTCGGTCGGCGGCCTGCGCGCAGAGCTCGCCCCGGGCACGCTGCTCTGTCCGGATGACTTCGTCGCCCTCGACGCCGAGCCCTTGACCGCGCTCGAGGGCCTCGACGCACATCGCGTGCCCGGCTTCGATCCGGACTGGCGCGGCGAGGTGCTGGCGGCGTTCGCCGAGGCAGGGGCCGAGGTCCGCGACGGAGGCGTCTACTGGCAGGCGCGCGGGCCGCGGCTGGAGACGCCGGCGGAGATCCGCATCGCCGCTGCGCACGCCGACGTGATCGGGATGACGATCGCCAGCGAATGCGTGGTCGCGGGCGACCTGGGGCTTCGATACGCGGCGATCTGCGTCGTCGACAACCTCGCCAACGGCGTCGCTGACCGCGAGCTCTCGATCGACGAGCTCGAGCAGGGCCGTGAGCGCAATCGCTCCGTGCTGCAGCGGGCGCTGGCAGGCGCGTTGCCGCGGCTTGCCGGCTGACATCGGCGCTGCCGTAGAGTTGACGGATGGGACTCACGGTAAGCGGCGCGACCCTCGATGGAGACCGGGTCACGCTTCGCTGTGAGGACGGGCGGATCGCCGAGATTGGCCCTGAGGTCGCGCCGGCCGATGGCGATGAGTTGATCGACGGCGACGCGCTGGCGCTCGTCCCGGGGCTGATCAACGCTCACACGCACGCGGCGATGACCCTGTTTCGCGGTTATGCCGACGACCTGCCGCTGATGGAGTGGCTCGAGCGCCACATCTGGCCCGCCGAGCGCAAGCTCGAGGCCGACGACGTCTACTGGGGCACCCGGCTTGCCTGCCTGGAGATGGCGCGGGCGGGGACCATTCGGTTCTGGGACATGTACTGGAAGCAGGCGGCGACCGCGCGCGCGGTCAAGGACGCGGGCATGCGGGCGGTGATCGGCGCCCCGCTGATCGACGACAAGGACCCCGCCAACTCGCCCGAGCTGCTCGCCAAGGCGCGCCGGACGATCGACGAGATCGAGGAGGCGGGGGGCGGGGCCGTGCAGGCCGCGCTCGCGCCGCATGCGATCTACACCGTCTCCGAGCCCTCGCTGCGGGGTATTGCCGAGATCTCCGAGGAGCGCGACGTGGCGGTGGAGATCCACCTGTCCGAGACCCAGCAGGAGGTGACCGACTGCGTCCGCGAGACCGGGCTGCGGCCCGCGCACTACCTCGACCGCTGCGGGCTGCTCGGCCCGAAGACGCTGCTTGCGCACTGCGTCTGGCTCGATCGCGACGAGATTGATCTGATCGCTGAGCGGGGCGCGACGATGGTGACCAACCCCGTCGCCAACCTGAAGCTCGCGGTCGGCGGCGTCTTCCCTTACCTCGAGGCTCGTGATGCCGGTGCCCAGGTCGGCCTAGGCACCGACGGCGCCGGGTCGAACAACTCGCTCGACATGCTCGACGACGTCAAGGCATTTGCTCTGCTGCAGAAGCACGTCGCGGCCGATCCGGCCGCGGTCACCGCGGGGGAGGCGTGGGAGATCGCGACCGGGCAGCGCTCGGAGCTGATCGGCGGCGCCCCGCTCGCCGCCGGCCGACCGGCCGACTTCGCGCTCGTGCGGCTCGACTCGCCCGGCCTCGCGCTCGGCGAGCTCGACGCCGGCCTGGTCTACGCGGCCGACGCCTCGGTCGTCAAGCTGACCGTGATCGACGGCCGGGTCGTCTACCGCCAGGGCGATCGCCGCGAGGCCGAGGAGGTCGTGCCGCGCGCACGCGAGCAGGCTGCGCGCCTATTCGGATAGCTCGGAGGCGAGCTCGACGAAGTAGTCGAGCGAGGCAGGGTTGGCGAGCGAGTCCTTGCTCGCGGCCTGTTCGGCTGGCGTGCCGGTGAGGATTCGCTTCACCGGCACCTCGAGCACCTTGCCCGACAGCGTCCGCGGCACCTCGGCGATCGCGTACACGGCGTCGGGGACGTGGCGGGGTGAGCACTGCTCGCGGATCCGCCGCCTGATCTCGGCGGTGAGCTCGTCGTCGAGCTCCGCACCCTCGGCGAGCACGACGAACAGCGGCATCCAGCCTTCGGTTCCGGGTCGGGGGACGTCGACGACGAGCGCGTCGGCGATCTCGGGGATGCCCTGGACCGCGCGGTAGATCTCGCTGGTTCCCATGCGCACGCCGGAGCGGTTGATGGTCGAGTCCGAGCGGCCGTAGATCACCGCGGTGCCGCGCGACGTGATCTCGATCCAGTCGCCGTGCCGCCAGACGCCCGGGTACATCTCGAAGTAGGAGGCGCGGTAGCGCGAGCCGTCGTCGTCGCCCCACAAATAGAGCGGCATCGACGGCATCGGCTCGGTGATCACCAGCTCGCCGACCTGGTCGATCACGGCGTTGCCGTCCTCGTCCCACGCTTCGATCGCGCAGCCCAGCGAGCGACCCTGGAGCTCGCCGCGGTAGACGGGCAGCGTCGGCACGCCGCCGACGAAGGCCGTGCAGACGTCGGTGCCGCCCGAGGTCGAGAACAGCCAGGTGTCGGCGCCCACGTGGTCGTAGATCCACTGAAAGCCCTCGGGCGCCAGCGGCGACCCGGTCGACCCGATCGCCCGCAGCGCCTGCAGATCGCGTCCCGCGCCGGGCTCGACCTCGGCCTTCATGCAGGCGGCGACGTAGCTGGCCGAGGTGCCGAAGCAGGTGATGTTGGCCTCGGCGGCGAGGTCCCAGAGCACGCCCATGTCGGGATGGCCGGGGCTGCCGTCGTAGAGCACGATCGAGGCGTCGGTGGCGAGCACCCCGACCAGGAAGTTCCACATCATCCAGCCGGTGGTCGTGAACCAGAAGACGTGGTCGCCCTCCTGCGCGTCGAGGTGCAGGTTGAGCTTCTTCAGCTGCTCCAGCAGGATCCCGCCGTGGCCCTGGACGATCGCCTTCGGCAGGCCGGTCGTCCCCGACGAGTAGAGGACCCAGAGCGGGTGGTCGAACGGCACCTGCTCGAACTCGATCTCGCCGGGCTCGCCCGAGCCGAGCAGCTCGTCCCAGGTGACCGGGTTGCGGAGCGCCGACGGGCCGGCATCGGGATCCAGGTAGGGGAGCACCACCGTGTGCTCGACCGTCGGCATCGCCTCGAGCAGCCCCTCGACCACCTCGCGGCGGTCGAAGTCGCGGCCGTTGTAGCGGTAGCCGTCGACCGTAAAGAGGAGCTTCGGCTCGATCTGGGCAAAGCGGTCGACGACGCTGCCGGCGCCGAAGTCGGGCGAACACGACGACCAGATCGCGCCGATCGAGGCGGTGGCGAGGAAGGCGACGAGCGTCTCGGGCAGGTTCGGCATGTAGGCGACGACGCGGTCGCCGCGCTCGATTCCCAGCGAGCGCAGGGCCGAGGCGGTACGGGCGACCTGGTCGCGAAGCTCGCCCCAGGTGAGCGAGTCGAGCTGGCGCAGCTCGGAGGCGTGCTGGACCGCGAGCCGGTCGTCGGGCTTGCCGGCGAGCAGGTTCTCGGCGTAGTTGAGCTGGGCGGCGGCGAACCACTCGGCGCCCGGCATCTCGCGGTCGGCGAGGACACGCCCGTAAGGCGCCGAGGCGCGGACGCCGAAGTGCTCCCAGATCGTGGCCCAGAAGTCCTCGAGCTCGTCCACCGACCAGCGCCACAGCGCGCCGTAGTCGTCGAACGCGAGCCCGCGCTCGGCCTCGAGCCAGCGCTGATACGCGGTCAGCTTCGAGCGCTCGATCGCCTTCTGTGAGGGCTCCCACAGCAGCTCGCCGCGCCGCGCGGTCTTCGCCTCGCTCATGCCTGGACCTCGGCGACCGGCTCGCGGGTGCGGCCGAGATCGCGGTCGAGCTGGCGGATCAGCTCGAGGGTGAAGTCGTGGGCGCGGTCGATCGCCTCTGGGTCGAGCTCGTCTGGGACGTCGGTGGGCAGGTGATAGTTCGCCGGCACCGCCGCGCCCGGCTCGAGGCAGGCGATGGTCGTCGCCGCGCAGCCGGCGATGCGGGCCGGGAGCGCTTCGGAGCCGTAGCCGTGGCGCACCGCGGCGGCGCGGAAGCGGTCGCCTTCATCGGCGTCGGCTGCCGCGATCGCCTCGCAGAGCTCGGTCAACCGAGAGGTGAGCTCATAGGTGACCGCCGGTCCCTCGCCGGTCGCGAAGCGGACGTCGCCGCGGCCGACCGAGACGAGGTTGATCACGTAGGTCGATTGCGGGTCGAGCGTCTTGCGGCGCGCGCGCACGAAGGCGCGCATTCCCTGCATCGGCGATTCCCCTGCGCCGGTCAGCAGGACCCAGACGTCCAGGTTCTCGGCCGGCTCGGTCGCGAGCTCGCTGCCGAGGGAGATCGCGACCGCGACTCCGGAGCCGTTGTCGTTGGCGCCCGGGACGACCTGGGAGAGCTCGATGTCGACGAACGCGAACGTCGCGATCAGCAGCAGCAGAGTGGGGGGCAGCTGCAGCAGCGAGATCAGGTCCGAGTCGACCCCGGCGGCGCGCACGGCGAGCGCGGGGACGAGGAAGGCGATCGACCAGAACACCAGCCGCGGCGGGGTGAGCGCAGACCGACCCAGCCGGCGCGCCCACTTGGAGGAGTACAGGGCGCCGGTCTTGGCCGCGTCGAGATGGGCGACCAGAAGTAGTCGCGCCGGCGCGGTCGGGCGGTCGCCCCTGGAGACGACGTTCTGTGAGGCGCGGCGAAAGAACAGGCGGCGCAGCAGGTAAAAGCGCGCGTTCAGGTCCAGGTACAGCGAGGTCGCCGCGAACAGCACCAGCCCAAAGCCGAGCACCGGCACCGCGACGGCGGCCAGGCTGCCGGCGACGGCGAGCACGCAGTGCGCGGCGTAGACGAGCCCGAACTGGGGATGGACGTAGATCGGCTCGACCTCGACCCGCCGGCCGGCCCCGCGCAGCCGCTCGGCGAGCCGGCCCGCCACCCG
>DAIRGH010000044.1:0-22918 GCA_036794585.1 Solirubrobacterales bacterium
GGAGGGTGGTGCCGCCGCCCCGCCCGCTGCGGCGGCTGAGCGCCCCTGTCGCGCGCGCCAGCGCGAGCTTGGCGCGAAAGCCCGGTGCCGATGTGGGCGCGCTCATTCCGGCACCAGCACGCGCAGCGCGCGTGGAAGCAGCGTCACCGTCGCCGGCAACTGCGCGATTGGGTCGCCGTCGGCGTAGACGACGAACTGGCGGTCGGCATCGATCCGCACCTCGGCGGCGCGCCAGCTCTGCACCTTGAGCAGCTCGCGATGCTCGCCCTTGAAGAGCTTCGCCACTCCGCGCAGGAAGCGAAGCTTGCCTACGTTGCCGGTGGCGCCGACGTCAAGGAGGCCGTCGTCAAGCTCCGCGTCGGGAGCGGCGATCATGCCACCACCGTATGCCTTGCTGTTGCAGACCGCGACCGTGTAGCCGGTTGCCTGCTTGCGCTCGCCGTCGAGGGTGAGCGTGAACGTGGCCGGCTTCCACGCGATCAGCGCGCGCAGGGCGGCGTAGGCGTAGACGAGCTGGCCGCGGACCAGCTTCGTCTCATTGGCAATCCGGTTCGCCTCCGAGTCGAACCCGTAGCTGGCAATGCCGAGAAAGCGGCTGCCGTCGACCACCCCGACGTCGATCTCGCGGGTCACGCCGGCGGCGGCGATCGCAACCGCGCCCTGCGGCTCGGTCGGCACCCCGAGCACGCGGGCTAGGTCGTTACCGCGCCCGCTCGGGATCAGCCCCATGGTCGCGCCGGTCTCCGCGAGCGCGCCGCCAACCTGGCCGATGAGCCCGTCCCCGCTCATCACCAGCACGGTTTCGCCCGCCGCGCCGGCCGCGTCCGCCTCCGCGCAGCCGTGCGCCGCGCTCTCGGTGAAGACCCGGCGGTACTCGATGCGACGCTCGTTCAGGGCACGCTCCACCTGAGGCAGCAGCTCGCGCGCACGACCTCCGCCGGCCGACGGGTTGACGAGCAGCAGGTGTCGAGCGCCGGCCACGTGGACGACCGAGCCTACTCAGCGGGCTTGCGGGCGAGAAACCAGGTGCCGTCGCCGGACTCGCCGCTCTGAACCTGGCGAATCCCCTGCTTGCGAAAGCCGCGCTCGAGCACCGGCGTCGGTGTGAAGAAGGGGGTCGCGGCGCCCCAGCTCGCGGCGACGATCGCGCTGCCGCTGGGCCGCAGCACGCGGGCGATCTCGGCGAAGAACGGCGGCATGTTGAGCAGCACCACGAGGTCGAAGGACTCCTCGTCATAGGGAAGCTTGGCCGCGTCGGCGACCCGGAAGGCGATCCGGCCGTCCGGGTCCAGCCCGACCTTTGCCTGCGCGAGCCGGATCATCTCCTCGGAGATGTCGACTCCGCGGATACCGGCGTGCGGGAACTCGCGCGCCAGAAACAGCGCTCCCTCGCCGGTGCCAGTGCCGATGTCGAGCACCCGCTCAGGCTTCGGGACGACCCTCGTCACCGCCGTCGCCAGCGGCGTCAGGTGGTCGACCGAGCCGGCCCGGGTGCGCTCGTCCCAGCCGGCGGCGGAGCGATCGAAGAAGCCCTGCATCGCGGGTCGGAGGACCGGCCACAGCCAGGGCGCGTGGGCGATCGCCCCGTTCAGCGCCCTGCCCGCGATCCGGATGCGGGCGGGGGTTGGGCGGCCTTTCTCCTGCACCTCACAATCATCGCAAGGCGCTAGCGTGTCGCGCCGATGCGCTCCGCCCGTTCGCTGCCAGCGACCCTGCTCGTCCTCGCCGTCGCCTTGCTGGCGGCCTGCGGCGACGACGAGGGCGAGACGACGAGCGCGGCCGCCGACCAGGGCGGATGCACCGACGTGGAGGCGCCGGCGCCGAAGGACCAAACCTTCAAGCAGCCCGGGCATACGCTCGAGCCAGGCGAGCCGGCGACTGCCACCGTCGAGACCAGCTGCGGGACGTTCGTGATCGCCCTCGACACCGAGCAGTCGCCGCGGACGGCGAACTCGTTCGCGTTCCTGGCCGAGCAGGGCTTCTACGACGGCACCGTGTTTCACCGCATCGCCCCGGGGTTCGTGATCCAGGGGGGCGATCCGAAGGGGTCGGATCCCGCTCTTGCCAACACCGGCGGTCCTGGTTACTCCGTGCGCGAGCCGCCGCCGCAGCGCGCCGAGTACACCAGGGGCGTCGTCGCGATGGGGAAGACCGAGGTCGATCCACCCGGCACATCGGGCAGCCAGTTCTTCGTCGTCACCGCGCCGGCCGATGCCGGCCTGCCGCCCGACTACGCCGTGCTCGGCGAGGTGACCAATGGCATGGACGTGGTCGCCGAGATCGGCGAGCTCGGCGATCCCGCAACGGAGCAGCCGACGCAGACCGTTGTCGTCGACAAGATCACGATCGAGACCGGTTGATCGGCGTGGGCCGGATCGAGATCGGCGACCGGGCTCCGGACTTCGAGCTGAAGGGAACGGGGTCGAGCAGCTTTCGGCTCGCCGACCAGCGCGGCCGCTGGGTGGTGCTGGCGTTCTATCCGGGCGACTTCACGCCGGTCTGCACGCGCCAGTTCTGCTCCTACCGCGACGGCGCCGATCGCCTGGATGAGCTCGACGCCGAGGTGATCGGGATCTCGCCGCAGTCGGTGAGCTCGCACGAGCGTTTCGCCGCCGAGCACGGGCTCACCGTGCCGCTGCTGGCCGATCCCGACCACCGCACGGCACGCGCCTACGGCGTGGTCCGGGCGGGAGGACTGGTGCGCCGGTCGATCTTCATCGTCGACCCCGACGGCGTCGTCCGCTACCGCCACGTCGCCCTGCTCGGCCTGCGCTACAAGGACGTCGAGCACCTCGCCGGCGCGCTCTCGCTGGCGCGTGCGGCGGCGTGAGCGCTCTTGCCGAGCCCGAAGCGTTCGAGATCGAGGTCGGTGGCTCGAAGCTCGCCGGTGAAGCGGACGGCGACGGTCCGCCGATCGTGCTGCTGCACGGGCTCACCGCGACACGCCGCTACGTCGTCCATGGCTCGCGAACGCTGCCACGGCGCGGCTTCAGGACCCTGGCTTACGACGCGCGCGGGCACGGGCGCTCGGACCCGGCGCCAGAGGGCCAGGGCTACTCCTATCCCGAGCTCGTCTCCGGCCTCGGACGCCTGCTCGACGAGCGCGTCGGCGATCGGCGCGCAGTGCTTGCCGGGCACTCGATGGGCGCGCATACGCTCGCCGCGTTCGCGCTCGCCGCGCCCGAGCGGGTTGCCGCGATCGTGCCGATCGGACCGGCGAACACCGGGACCCCGGCCGCCGGCGAGGAACTGGAGTACTGGGACCGGCTCGCCGACGGGCTGGAGCAGGGCGGGGTGGGGGGGTTCGTGCGCGCCTACGATCGCAACCTGAATCCCGAGTGGCGCGACGTCCTGCTGCGGATCACACGCGACCGCCTCAGCGCCCACCAGCACCCCGAGGCGGTCGCGCAGGCGCTGCGCGAGGTGCCGCGCTCGGCGCCGTTCGACGACATGTCCGAGCTCGAGTTCCTCGACCTCCCGGCACTCGTCGTCGCCAGCCACGACGACTCGGATCCCGGCCATCCCTACGCGATCGCCGAGGCGTGGGCAGCGCGGCTGCCGCGCGGGACCCTGATCAGCGAGGAGCGCGGCGAATCGCCGCTTGCGTGGCAGGGAGGGAGGCTCTCGCGCGTGATCGCCGACTTCTGCGAGAGCGACGAGGTCGCCGCGCGGCTTTGAGCTGGCACGACCCGGATTTGCTGCTCTACGCGCCGCGGTTCTCCACCCGCCACACGAGCCGCAGGCCGGACCAGGTCTCGTCGATCGCGCAGACCTTGTTGTCGACCAGCCCGTGCGGAAGCGCGACCTCGCGCACGGCGTCCTCGCTCAGGTCCGTCGGGACGCCGGAGGAGCGCTTCGGCCATGCGACCCACAACGCCCCTTGGGGGAACACCGCGGCCGCCAGGCGCTCGAACCGCCGCTCGAGCTCGCTGCGGCGGGTGAAGAACGCCACTGCGATGTCGAGGGGAGCGACCGCGCGCCGTTTTATGTCAACCTCGCCCGGCAGCTCGCCCAGCGCGGTGGAGAACTCCGGCGGAGCGCCGGGAAAGGCGACCCGGTGGCCCTCCTTGATCCCGAGTTTGCGCGGCAGCGGCGTTCGGGAGTACCCGGCCACGGCCGCAGCCTATGCTGTCCGGTCGTGGTCGACGACGGTAACGCGATCCATTACGCCGCCGTGGCGCGGGGGACGCCGGTCTACGCGGCCGACGGCGTCGAGGTCGGGCGCGTGCACCAGGTCGTCGACAACTACCGCGAGCACATCCTCGACGGGGTCGTGCTCGAGACCAAGCAGGGAGAGCTGCGCTTCGTCGACGCTCCCGAGGTGGGGCGCACTGCCGAGCGCGGCGTGACCTTGACGATCACGGCGGCCGAGGTCGAGCACCTGCCCCCGCCGGAGCCAGGCGTGGGGAGCTTCAGCGCCAACCGGGCGACCGGAAGGCTCTCACGGCTCTTCGGGCGCGCCTGGAAGCGCGATTAGTCGCAGAGAGTCGAGGGTAATCAAGCGCCGATGGCTGATGCGAGAGTCGAGTTCGCGCTTCCCGCGCGGGCCGAGAACGTGCCGCTGGTCAGACACACGCTTGCCGGGCTCGCGGAAGCGGTCGAGATGGATCCCTCCGAGATCGCCGACCTGAAGACGGTGGTCACCGAGGCCTGCATGAACGCGGTCGTGCACGCCTACCCGGACTCAGACCAAGGAGGACCGCTCGAGGTCGAAGCGTGGCGCAACGACCGCTCCCTCGTGGTCACCGTGCGCGACTTCGGCCGCGGCATCCGCCCGCTGGCCGACGTCGAGCACCGCAGCCTGCGGCTCGGCCTGCCGCTGATCGCGGCGCTCACCGACAGTTTCGAGATCAGCGCGACGCCAGAGGGCGGTACGACGGTGACGATGAAGGTGCCGCTGCACGCCGACGGAACCCAGGAAAGCGAGACGCGCACGCCCGAAACGATCGAGGAGACCCGGATCAACGTGCCCGCCGGCGAGCTGCTCGCGCCGGTGCTCTCGCGGGTGATCTCGATGTTCGCGGCGCGCGCCGACCTGTCGGTCGATGAGCTCTCCGACGCGGTCCTGCTCAGCGATGCGATCTCCGCGCAGGGCCCCGACGGCTTTCCCGACGGCACCGCCCGGATCGCGGTCAGCGAGGAGGACGGCGCCTTCAACGTCCGGGTTGGGCCGCTCGGCGAAGGGGGCGGTCAGCGCCTGCTCGACGGCCTGCGCATCCCCAGTCTCGACGCTTCGCTGGAGGCGCTCGCCGACGAAGTCAGGATCGAGCGGGCGGCCGGCGGCGACGTGCTCGCGCTGCGCATCGCCCGCTCGGCGTCCTAACTCATCTAGGCCTCGAGCGAGTCCTCGGTCGCCGCGTCGCGCAGCTTGTCGAGCGCACGCCGCAGGATCCGCGAGACGTGCATCTGCGAGTAGCCGACCTCCTCGGCGATCCTCGACTGCGTCATGTCCTCGCCGAAGCGCAGCCGCAGGACCTCGCGCTCGGTGTCGTCGAGCACGTCGGAGCTGGCGTCGATCGCGGCGCGGTCTTCGACCAGCTCGAAGCCCGGATCGTCTGAGCCGATGCGCTCGGCCATCGGCGCCTCGTCGCCGGGTTCGGTCCCGGCCGAAGGCTGATCCAGCGACACGGTTCGCCGCGCGACGGTCGCCTCGAAAGCCTCGAGCACGGCGGCCTCGTCGAGGTCGAGGAGGTCGCCGATCTCGGCGACCGTCGGCGATCGCTCGAGCTCGTGGCTGAGCCTGGTGATCGCGGTCTCGACCTCGCGGATGCGCTCCTGGAGGCCTCGCGGCACGCGCAGGGTCCAGACCCGGTCGCGAAAGTGCCGGCGCAGCTCGCCGAGGATCGTCGGCCCGGCGAAGGCGGCAAACGGCACGCCGCGTGCGGGATCGAAGCGCTCCAGCGCCGAGACCAGGCCGAGGCTCGCGACCTGGACCAGGTCCTCGCTGGGCTCGACGCCGCCGCTGTAGCGCATCGCGAGGCTGCGCGCGAATGGCAGGAATCGATGCACGATCTCCTCGCGGGCGCCCTCGTCGCGCGTCTCGGCGTAGCTGCGCAGCAGCTCGTCCTCGGTCGCAAGCGCCTTCTCGGGCCCGGGGCCCGGAACGGTCTCTGACGGGCCCCCGCGCGGCCGCCGATCGTCTCTCATGCGACCGCGAGGCTACCGATAGCCGCGCGCGGGACACCCGGGTCCCTTGCGGCCCCGAAAACAGTTCGAGGGCCCAGGTGGGGGGTAACCCGGGCCCTCGAACTGTCCCGAACGCGCAGAACGCGCGCCCGAGGCGCAAGCGATTCGATACCCGCGCCGGCGAATGCCGAAACCAGGCGCGTGAAATGGGACACATCACCCCAGGAGGAGCCCTCAGCGGCAAAGACCGCGGGGGGAGGGGCGGCTCGCAGCGCGATTCCGCGCCCAGGTTTACGTAACCTCCCTTATCGTGCGCAGGGCGCGAGGAAGGCCTCAGACGGAGAGTCGCCTGCCTCCGTTGCCGGCAGTCCAGGCCGGCCGCTGCTCGCCTACGTGCGGGTAGACCTCGGCGCAGAACAGCTCGACCAGCAAGGGGTCGAACTGGGTGCCGGAGCAGCGCTGAAGCTCTTCTACGGCCTGCTCGGGGGTCTTCGCGGCGCGATACGCGCGATCCGTGGTCATCGCCTCGTAGGCGTCGCAGACGAAGATGATCCGCGAGCCGAGCGGGATCTCGTCGGCCTCGAGGCCGTCCGGATACCCCTTGCCGTCCCAGCGCTCGTGGCTGCTGCGCACGAGCGCGGCCACGGGGGCCATCGCCGGAGCGGCGCCGAGGATCCGCTCGCCGATGACCGTGTGCGAGCGCATGAGCTCCCATTCGACCGCATCGAGTTGACCGTGCTTATGGAGGATGCGGTCGGGGATCGCGAGCTTGCCGACGTCGTGCAGCTCGGCCGCGCGGGCGAGCGCGTCGCGCTCCTCGCCGGCGAGCCCGAGCTTTCTGCCCATCTCCACGGCCAGCGCGGCGACGCCGCCCAGGTGCTCATGCAGATCGGGTTCGCGCTCGCGCAGGACGCGCAGGAGCATCTGGTGGCTCTGGCTCTGCGCCGAGTCGGTCTTGAGGCCCTTGGCCGCGTACATCCGCGTATCCGCGAGCCGCAGCGCCTCCGACACGTCAGAGGTTTCGATCCCCAGCGCGACACTGCCGGCCGACGCCGTGACCAAGAACCCCTCCCCCTCCTCGCCCAGCGAGCTCTGCGCCCTGGCGACCAGCTCCGTCCCCAGGTCGGGCGTCCCGGGCACGATCACGCAGAACTCGTCGCCTCCGAGTCGGTACGCCTTGCCGTGCGGAGAGACGGTCGCCTCCAGGTTCGCGCCGAGGCGGCGCAGCAGCAGGTCGCCCGCCGGGTGGCCGTAGGTGTCGTTGTAGTTCTTGAACCCGTCGAGGTCGAAAAGGCCCAGCACGGCCGGCTCGGAGCGCTCGCTCAGGACCTGCTCGAGGTCGCTCATCATCGCCCGCCGGTTGCCGAGATCGGTCAGGGGGTCGCGGACGGCCTCGTGCCGGACGGCGCGCAGCAGGACTGTGTTTTCGCGCGCGCTGAGCACCAGCCTCATGACGACCGCCGCCAGCGTGGCGACGCCGAGGGCGAACGCCAGGCGGCTCACGTCCTCGATCTCGTCCCAGATCAGGGTTCCCATCGCGATCCCCGCGAACAGTGCAGGGAAGGCCACGATGCGCCGGTCCGCGCGCGTCAATTCGCGCTTTGGCGGCTGCAATGCGGCCGCCGCGATCAGCAGGAAGGCGATCAGCCAGAGCGAGTCCAGGTAGCCGCCGCTATAGGTCGAGGTCGCCGACTGGTACAGGTAGATCCCGTCGGCGATTGCCTGCGTCAGCAGGCCGAGCCCGATCAGCACCCAACCGCGCCCAATCCGGTTGCCGCCGACGATCGCCCCCGTCACGAGGAATGAGAGCAGGAGGATGTCGGCGAGCGGGTAGGCGAGGTTGGTGGCGACGACCGCCGTATCGCCGTGGGTCGCGGCAAGCAGCGCCGGCGCAAGCAGCGCGGTGGCGAGCGCAGCGGCCGCCAGGCCGCCGATCAGGCCGTCGAGCCAGTCGCTTGGCCGCAGCTCGACATGGCGTCTGACGAGCAGCAGGATGCCCACGTACAGGAAGGGGTACTCGGCCAGGTAGAGGAAGTCCGAGATCGACGGATACGGGACGTTCATGACCCCCGCATAGGCGATGCTCCAGTACGTGTCGCCCGCGGCCCAGCAGGCCAGCGCGGCGCCGAAACACAGCCAGGCGGCGCGGTCCTCGCGCACGAGCACCGCGCGCAGGATGCAGACCAGCGCCGCGATCGCCAGCACGACGTTGTAGATCCCGTGGTTGACGAGGATGTTGACCTCGCCCCGGCCGAGGCCGGCGATCCACGCTGCGTGGACGAGCAGCCCGGCGACGCCGACCGCGATCAGCGCGGTGAGTGCGATGGAGGTCTTCTTGCCAGGGCGAGGCGACATGGCAGGCGAAACTAGGAGGTCTGGGCCTCCCCCACCTCATCGACAGATCCGGCCGCGAGGCTTAGCCGCGGCCCGTGCCTGGCCGTGCGGTGCGCGCTATGCGGGGTCCGGATCCGTGCGCAGGCCGACGGAGGCGTCGACGCCCGGTTCCTCGCCGCCCTCGCGCCGGCGCCCGAACCGGCGCGACGGAATCGGCAGCGGCGCGTTGCAGTTGCCGCACCGTGGATGCTTGCCCCAACCGGTCAGGCTGAGCGTTTCGATTCCGCACCTGAAGCAGCGAACCCTTGCCATCACGATCTCCTTCTCTCGATGGCCCGCCGCGCGTCAGGCCCTCTCCGACCCCGTTGCGAGCGTTCACGTCGCGCTCGCAACAAGGTTATACGACGTGTCCAGTCCCGCCGAGGATCGTTGGCTATTTCGACCGCTCGCGCCGCAGGGAGCGCATGTAGGGCACGAAGTCGACCTGGATCGTGTGTCGTTTCGAGGCCACGTAGCGTTTCGCCATCCGCTCGCGGTCGCGCCTGATCACGCGCTCCATCCGCGCGCGGTCCGGAAGCGAGACCTTGCCCTCGAGCACGTCGGCGATCCATTCCGACTGCGCCTCCGCCAGCGGCATGATCGCGCCCAGAGGCTGCAGCAGGCCGATGAAGTAGAGGCCCGGGTGGTCGGGGCTGACGACGCGGCGGTAGAGCGGGATCTCGTTGTCGGGCGCTGAGATCAGCTCCGCGTCGAAGAACGGGAAGCTGATCTTGTAGCCGGTGCAGTAGGCGACGAGGTCGACCTCCTCCTCGCTGCCGTCGGCGAAGCGCACGGTGCGCCCGCCGGCAAAGCCGGCGATGTTGGGCTTGACGACGATGTCGCCGTGGCCGATTCGCGGCAGCAGCTCGGCCGAGATCGTCGGATGGGCCTCCGCCAGCTTGTGGTCGGGCTGCGGCAGGCCGAAGTCCGTCGGCTCCCCCACCGCC
Organism: Solirubrobacterales bacterium; assembly: GCA_036794585.1. GTDB lineage: Bacteria > Actinomycetota > Thermoleophilia > Solirubrobacterales > 70-9 > WHSW01. The sequence goes on from DAIRGH010000044.1 coordinate 9,447, forward strand.
GTCTTCAACGCTCGCCCGTACAGCCATCGGACCACGGGCAGCGGCAACCGCGAGGTGAACGCGTTGCCGAGCTCGTCGGTGGGCTTGCCCTTCAGGTACTTGGGCAGCACCCAAGCGCCGCGGCGCATGGCGAGCAGGGTCCGCTCGGCCGTTCGCGACGCCTCGACTGCGAGGTCGCATGCCGAGTTGCCGATCCCCAGCACGAGCACCCGCTTGCCGTCCAGCAGGTCCGGTGTCTTGTAGTCGTGGACGTGGATCTGCTCGCCCTCGTAGTCGTCCTGGCCCGGGAACGGAGGCTCGGGCCAGCGCGCATCCCAGTGATGGCCGTTGGCGACGAAGACGGCGTCGTAGAGCGCCTCGTCGGTAGCGCCGGAGTCGCGCTCGCGCCACCGCACCCTCCAGCGGTCGTGAGCCGGCTCGACATGCGTCACCTCCGTGCGAAAGCGGATCCGGTCGCGGAAGCCGAAATGATCGACGTAGTCGTCGAAGTACTGCGCGATCTGGAAGTGGTTCGGATAGTCGGGAAGCTCCTCGGGCATCGGGAAGGTCGCGTAGGCCATCGTCCGCCGCGAGGTGTTGATGTGGAGCGACCGGTACGCCGACGACATCTCGTTGTCGTTGAGATAGCGCCAGTTTCCGCCCACCTCCGAGCCGACCTCGAAGCAGTCGAAGTCGATCCCGCGCGTGTGGAGGACCTGGCAGGCGGCGATTCCCGACGAGCCGGCGCCGATTACGCAGACGCGGGTCATCAGTTCATCGACGGGTCGTCGGGCATCCGCGCGATCAGCGCGAACTGGCCTCCCTTGCGGGCGAGCACCTCGTGCCACAGCTGCTCCGGGTCGTCGGCGAAGAGCTCGGCCGGCATCGGCGGCTCGACGATCCAGGCATCCTCGGCCAGCTCTCCCTCGAGCTGCCCGGCGCCCCAGCCGGAGTACCCGGCGTAGACGCGGCCGCGGCGGATCGCCTGCTCGAGCTCGTCGGAGTCGGTCTCGGCGGCGACGAAGCCGACGTCGGCGACGACCACCCAGGCCGCGATGGGGGTCGTTGAACTCGGCGAGCACCACCAGCGCCTGAGGCTGGACCGGCCCGCCGATGAACACGGGCTCGGAGGCGACGACCGCGCCGAGCTCCGGGGCGACCTCGCCGACCTCGGTTTCCGAGGGCCGGTTGAGCACCACGCCCATAGCCCCCTCGTCGTTGTGCTCGGTGATCAGCACGACGGTGCGGGCAAAATTCGGGTCCAGGAGCGCCGGCGAGGCGATCAGCAGCTTGCCGCGCAGAGAGAGGTCGCTTTCCACGGGTCGGATTCTGCCCGCTCGCTAACCTCGATGACGAGATGGTCCACGATGTCAATGAGGCTGAATTCGGCGCTCGCGTGGTCGAACGGTCGCGCGAGATCCCGGTTGTGGTCGACTTCTGGGCCGAGTGGTGCACGCCTTGCCGCCAGCTCGGCCCGACGCTGGAGGCCGCGATCGCCAAGCGCGGCGGCGAGCTCGAGCTGGCCAAGGTCGACGTCGACGCCAACCAGGCGCTGGCGGCAAGATTCGGGGTGCGCGGTATTCCCGCGGTGAAGGCGTTTCGTGACGGACAGGTGGTTGCGGAGTTCGCCGGCGCGATTCCCCCGGCGCAGATCGAGACCTTCCTCGACCGGCTGGCCCCCTCCCCCGCCGACCGGCTCGCCGCCGCCGGCGACGAGGCGTCGCTGCGCCAGGCGCTGGAGCTCGACCCGACGCATTCCGACGCTGCGGCGAAGCTGGCGCGGATCCTGCTCGCCCGCGGCGACAACGAGGACGCCCAGGAGCTGCTGGAACCGCTGCAGGGCGACTTCCTCGCCGACGGTCTCGCGGCCAGGGCGCGACTGGCGGGCTCGCTGAACGGCAACGGCGCCGGCCCCGCTGCCGCGCTTCTGCCCGCCGCCTTCCGAGCCTGGGACGAGGGCGGCCATGAGGTCGCGCTCGAGGCGCTGCAGGAGGCGATCGCGTCGGAGGCCGACGACGAGCGCCGCGACCTCATCCGGCGCGCCATGGTCGGCATCTTCACCGAGCTCGGCGCCGATCATGAGCTCGCGCGCGAGCACCGGCGCAGACTCGCCGCGTCGCTCAACTAGCTTTGGGGGCATGACCGACCCCATCGACGGCGCCGACGTGCCGGTCGCCTTCATCGCCGGGCTGGTGTCGTTCATCTCCCCGTGCGTGCTGCCCCTGGTGCCCGGCTACCTGGCGGCGGTCACAGGCGTCAGCGTCTCGGAGATCGAGGAGGCCGGCTGGCGCCGGGTGCTGGTCCCGAGCCTGCTATTCATCGCCTCGTTCTCGACGGTCTTCATCCTGCTCGGCCTGACCGCGAGCGCTCTCGGCCAGACCCTGCGCGACCACCAGGACGTGCTCACCGATATCGGGGCGGTGTTCCTGATCGTGATGGGCGCCCTGTTCATCGGCGCGACGTTCTTCGACCGCCTCAACCGCGAATGGCATGTCGACGCGCTGCTGGCGCGCGCCGGCAAGGGCGGGCCGCTCGTCGCGGGAGCGGCGTTCTCGATCGCGTGGACACCCTGCACGGGTTACGCACTCGGCGGCATCTTCACCCTCGCGGCGATCGACGGCGAGCTCGCCCACGGCGCCTTCCTGCTCGCCGTCTACTCGCTCGGCCTCGCCGTGCCGTTCCTGATCACGGCCCTGGCCTTCTCGCGCGCGACGACGGCGTTTGCGGGGCTCAGGCGCCACTACCGCGCAATCGTCGGCGTCGGCGGCGGGATCCTGATCGCCATGGGGATCCTGATCCTCAGCGGCGGATTCACGGAGCTGAACATCTGGGCGCAGGACGCGACCCGCGAGCTAGGGCTGGATCCTTAATAACAACGGGCTGGGTAAGGGGCAAATCCGGGCGGGCGCAAGGGGTGTGCTGAGTTACCCCGCCCTATCCGCGGTTAACTCAGCACACCCCTCCCAGCCTCCCCCTTATTGCCCGTTGTTGTTCAAGCCTCGCAGCCCCTACACGGGCGGCACCGGCTGATCGGTGCCTACGCCCACTTCGAGCGGCGTCCCGATCGCCTCGGTCTCCTCGAGTTCCTCGCCGTCGCCCTCGCGCGAGCAGACGATGCGAAAACGGCCGGTGCCGATCGCGGGATCGGCGACGACGGGCAGGCCGCGGATCTGCTCCCAGCCGAGGCGCTCGACCTCGAACGGGTTCATCCGCACCTCCGAGGCGGGCCAGGGACAGCTCGAGTTGTGCTGGTCGATCGCCTTGGAGATCGCCTCGAGGTTCTTGGCCTCGGCGCTCATCGGTCGCTGCTTAGGTCCTCGCTCGATTCCTCGTGGTCGGCCTCTCCGTACTCGGCTTCGGCGGCGCCCGGATCCTCGGGCTCGCCGGCGAGATTGCTCGGGTCGGGGCCCGAGTCGCCGTGCGAGGCGTGCTCGATCAGCTCGGCCTCGGACTCCTCGAAGCCCTCCGCCTCGCCCTGCCCGGCCTCGCGCAGCGGCCGTTGCTCCTCGGCGCGGCGGTCCTCCCGTGACTCGTGCTCCTCCATGGTCTCCTCCATGTCTCGCTCGTCGGCTACCGCGAGCTGAGAACGGTACCGAGGTCGGGGAAGCCGAGCTTTTGCTTGGTCGCCTCGGTGAGGTCGAACTCGCGGCTGCCCGAGTACGGACCGCGGTCGATCACCCGCACGGCGACCGTGCGGCCTCGATAGCGCAGACGGAGCTTCGTCCCGCAGGGAAGCGTCCTGTGGGCAACGCCGATCGTCGACGGCGTCAGTGTGCCTCCACACGCCAGATGGCCGCCATAAAGGCCCGGCCCGTACCACGAGGCGGCAGCCGCGCGGTAGGCGGTGATCCGGCCGGCGGAGTCGTGGCTGGAGCCGGCGATCTCGTTCGAGCGCGCGGCGACCTCGACCGGATAGGTCCCGGTCGACGGAGCCGTCCAGCGGATCGCGAAGCTGCCGTCGCGGCCCGTGCGGGTGGAGCGCTCGACGTTGCCGATCCGAACGACGACGCGTCGTTCTGCGCCGGCCGGGGTCACCGTGCCGCGGATCCTCGCCGCCTGGCCGACCCGCAGGTGGCGGCCGGCGACGGCGACGTCAGTCTCCGAGCGCACGCTGATTCGCTCGCTGCCGGTGCCGCTGTCGATCGCCGGCTGACGCGCGGGGTCGGCGGCTGCTTCGGCCGGCGCCGCCTGCGTCTGCGGGGATTGGCTCAACGAGGCGCGCCAGTAGCCGGTGCGGCGCGGATGGACGCGCAGGTGATAGCGGCCGCTAGTGCCTGTGCGACCGTGCGCGACCGTGGCCCAGCGCTGCTCGCCGCTCTCGCGGTAGCGAATCTGAAACGGCGCCTTCGATGCGCCCGGGAACGCTCCGCGCAGCGTCACCGTCTCCCCCACCGAGACGCGGGCGTCGGAAGCGTCGATTCGCGCATCGCGCTTCGGTGCCGCCGCCGAGGCGGCCGTGACCATGAAGATTGCGGCGACCGGAAGCAGCGCGGCGGCTGCAATCCGTCTTCGCCGGCGGCGAAAACGTCGCATTGAGTTGTTCGTCCTTTCCGCCGCGAATGCGGCGCTGCGGCCGTCCGCCCCACCCCGTGTATGAGTCCCTCAGGGGCTTTGGGCGAGGCCGCGCTCGTTGATCAGATGTCGGCGGTCAAGCTAGGGGCGAACACATGTTCTGTGTGTGACGGCGGTCACAGGGCTTACGGTTTGAAAAGATCAGTGCGTGAGCAGCGACCGCCTCAGCGGCCTCGATACCTCGTTTCTGCATCTGGAGCGCGGTCCTGCGCACATGCACGTCGCCTCGACCACTGTCTTCGAGGGCCCGGCGCCCGAGTACGACGAGCTGCGCGAGCACATCGACTCGCGGCTTCACCTCGTCCCCCGCTTTCGCCAGAAGCTGCGCTTCGTCCCGCTCAACCAGGGGCGGCCGAAATGGGTGGACGACCCGCACCTGAACCTCGGCTACCACATCCGCCACACCGCGCTGCCCGAGCCCGGCTCGGAGGAGCAGCTGCGGATCCTCGCCGCGCGGCTCTTCTCCCAGCGCCTGGACCGGTCGAAGCCGCTCTGGGAGATGTGGCTGGTTGACGGCCTGGACGGCGGCCGGTTCGCGATCGTCACCAAGACGCATCATGCGCTCGTCGACGGCGTCTCCGGGGTTGACATAACCAATGTCCTGTTCGACGCCGCCCCCGACCCGCCGGAGCCGCCTTCGGCGCCCGAGCCGTGGGTTGCGAGTCCGGAGCCGAGCGGGGCTCAGGTCCTCGGCGAGGCGCTGGTCGAGCGGCTGACGAGCCCGGGCGAGATCGCCCGCGGTGTGCGGGCCGTCTTCCGCGCACCCCGGCGCGCCGCGCGCGCGATGGTCGACGCGCTCGAGGCGGCGGGGACGCTGGCGAAGGCAGGCCTGGCCGCGCCCTCCTCCCCCTTCAACGTCGAGATCGGTCCCTACCGGCGCTTTGCCACGGTCGACGTCCCGCTCGACGAGCTCAAGCGGATCAAGAACGCCGCCGGCGGGACGGTGAACGACGTCGTGCTCGCGGCCGTCGCGGGCGCGCTGGGACGCTACCTGCGCGGCCACGGCTACTCGACCCAGGAGCTGGAGCTGCGGGCGATGGTGCCGATCAGCGTCCGCACCGACGAGCAGCACGGGGCGCTCGGCAACCGCGTCTCCTCCTACATGGCCCCGCTGCCGATCTGGTGCGATGACCCGATCGAGCGCCTGCACGAGGTGAGCGGCACGATGGGCGACCTGAAGGAGTCCAAGCAGGCGGTCGGCGCGAGCCTGATGACCGAGCTCACCGACTTCGCGCCACCGACGATCGCCGGCCAGGCGGCGCGCCTGCAGTCACGCCAGCGCTTCTTCAACCTCGTCGTCACCAACATCCCCGGCCCCCAGTTCCCGCTGTTCCTGATGGGCCGCCGGCTCGAGGCCATCTATCCGATGGTGCCGCTCGCCCGGCGCCAGGCGGTCTGCTTCGGGATCATGAGCTACGACGGCCAGGTCCACTTCGGCCTGATCGGCGACTACGACGCGCTCGGCGACCTCGAGGCGCTGGCGGCCGACCTCGAGGCGTCGCTCGGCGAGCTCGGCGAGGCGGTGCCCGCCGAAAAGAAGAAGAAGTCGGAGCGAACGAAGAAGGCCGGCAAGCAGAAGGCGACCACCTAAGCGCGCCAAGGGGCGCCGGCGCAGAGCTCGAGTAGCAGCTCGAGATCCTCTTCGCGGCCCCGATCGAAGCTCGAACCACCCCCGGCGTAGCCGGGATGCACCATCCACTCCGTCGCGCCGTCTGGTGGGCGACCGTCGAGCCAGGCGGCGATCTCCGACGGCAGCGCCGGCTCGTCCTCTGAGAGCCGGCCGACCAGCCGGTCCGGCGTTGCGACCCCCTCCCGTCGCAGCAGGCGGCGGTGGCGCGGGTTCACGGAGCGCACGGCGACACCGCGCTCTCGCGCCAGCCGCGCGACCGCGAGCGCGGGGCCGCCGGGCGCCGCGTGGCAGTGCTTGTGGCCGTCGATGTGCGCCGGCGGGCCGCCGAACAGCGACTCGAACCGCCGCCACTGCTCCTCGACCGAGGCGATCTCGAGCGGCTCGAGGTGCAGGCCGACGCTGACATCGGTGGTCAGCAGCGCCTCCGGATCCGGGTCGCGCAGCGCCATCGCGCTGACCGCGTCGACGGCCCCGGCGCGGGCCGCGGCGAGGATCCCCTCGTCGTACGGCGCCGCGTAGCCGTAATCGTCGGCGGTTATTCGAAGTGTCGGTCCGTCCACGACTCAGTTATTCTCCTCGCCGCTTCACAGACCGCATCGGATGGGCCGGGGAGCCACAAGGAGGGATCCGAGAGGTCGGGACAGCCGCATGCCGGCACGAAAGGAAACTCTGTTGAAGAAGGCACGAACGCTGCGCCTTGGCGGCGCCCTGGTGGCCGTTGTCGCGCTGGGGGCCGTCGGATCGGGGGGCTTCGCGACGGCGAGCCCAGGCAAGCCGAAGGCCGCCGACACCGCGGTGGTCAAGATGGTTCAGGACGGCAGGGAGCTGTTCTTCGAGGGGCCGGAGACGGTCGCTCGCGGCGCCGAGCTCAAGTTCAAGAACACCACCGACCCGGACAAGATCGGGCCGCACACGGCCTCGCTGGTCAAGCGCTCGGAGTTCCCGCGCACCGACGACGAAATCAAGGCCTGCGCGAAGAAGTTCAAGAAGATCTGCGGCGCGATCGTCAAGTGGCATCAGGTCGACCTGGACACCGGCGAGATCGGCCGTAATCCGGTCGAGGTCGGCGGCAAGGGCTGGGATCTCCAGGGCAGCCTGAAGCACGCGGGCGACTCCGTTGTCACCGAGAGGGAGAACCAGTCGTTCAAGCAGAAGGTCACCGCCGACGAGGGCAAGACGCTGCACTTCATCTGCGCGGTGCACCCCGAGATGCAGGGCAAGATCCGCGTCGTCGAGGGCTAGGACGCTCAACCACCATCAGGCAAGCGATCGGGGCCGGCGCCTTACGCGCCGTGCCCTGCTCGCGGCCGCGGCGGCGGGCGCGACAGCGCTCGCGCTGCCGGTCCGGCCCCGCTCCGGCGGGCTCGGGCTGCTGGACGCGTTCGCGGCCGCGAAGCCGACGCCGTTCAAGCGCCCGCTGCGGATCCCCAAGGTGCTCACCGGCGCGGACCTGACGATCGACATGAAGCGGGCCAAGATCGCGCTGCTGCCCGGCAAGAAGACCGCGATGTGGACCTACGGCGGCACGTTCCCGGGACCGACGATCCGCAGACCCGCGGGCCAGCCCACCAGGGTCACGTTCCGCCACCGGCTGCCGCGCAAGGCGGGCGAGCTGACCGTGCACCTGCACGGAGGGCACAACACGTCCGTCGACGACGGCCAGCCCGGCGGGCTGACCGCCAACCAGCCACGCGCCTTCTACTGCGACATCGCCAAGGACTTGTCCCCTCGGGTCGCCGGCAACGACGTGCTGATCTCGCCTGGCCAGGACCGCACGTACGAGTACGCGCTCAGCGAGGACGGCGCGCCCGAGCGGGCGTCGTTTCAGTGGTACCACGACCACCGGCTCGAGCGAACGGCGCCCAACATCTGGCGCGGTCTCGCCGGGATGTGGATCATCGATGACGCGGTCGACGCGTCGCTGCCGCTTCCCCGCGGCGAGCGCGACCTGGCGCTGATGGTCACCGACCGCGCGTTCGACAAGAAGAACCAGCTCACGGACCCCTTCTCGGGCCTGGCGCACGCTCCCAACGACGGGATCACGGGCCGCTTCGCGCTCGTCAACGGCACCCATCTCCCCTATCACCGCGTCAGCGCGACCCGCCACCGCCTGCGGCTCCTGAACGCCTCCAACTTCCGCGTCTACGATCTCGAGCTCTCAAACCGTGCCCCGATGCGCCAGATCGCCACCGAGAGCGGGTTGATGCCGGCGCCGGTCGAGCGCCGGCAGGTGCGGATCGGGCCGGGAGAGCGCGTTGAGGTGATCGTCGACTTCTCCCCGTTCGCCGGCAAGCGCGTCCAGCTCCAGAGCGCCGGCCGCAAGGGCGGCGGCGGGCTGGTCGAAAGCGTCTACCGCGGCCCGTTGATGGAATTTCGCGTCGGGAAGCGCGAGCCCGACGACACCAGCGTGCCCGCCAACCTCCGGCCTCTACCGGGGTGGGTGACCGACGCGCCGCGCCAGCCCGACCGCACGTGGGCGATCTCGATCAGCGACGGCCTGATCCCGACCTGGCTGATCAACGGCAAGACGTTCGATCCCGGGCGCGTCGACGCGACGCCGAAGCTGGGCACGACCGAGACCTGGGAGCTCGTCAACGAGACCGCGGTCGCGCACACGATCCACCTGCACCACACCGACTGGTACATGCTCTCGCGCAACGGCGCCCCGCCCGGGCCGACCGAGGACTGTCTAAAGGAGACGTTCTTCCTCGCCCCCGAGGATCGCGTCGTGATCGCCGGGCACTTCAGCGACTACACGGGCAAGTACGTGATCCACTGCCACATGCTCGACCACGAGGACCACGGCCTCATGACCCAGTTCGAGGTGGTCGCTCCCTAGCGTCTAAAGGTCGCGCAGGAACTCGGGCTCGTGGCCCTCGATGTAGACGAACAGCGGGTGCGGCACGTCCTTGCCGGTCGCCTGCTTCGCCGGATCCGGAGGGGTTGACTCGTCGGCCTCGGCCAGCGGCTCGTCGGCGTCTTGCCAATAGCGCTGCGCCGGGTTCCACCGCCGTCGCCGCACCTCGGCCTCGAGGCCGTCGTCGGTCAGCACCTGGCGCACGACCCGCTCCGCGAGCTCGGCCGCCTCCGCGCTCCGCGTGTAGACGTAGATCTTCTCGCCGTCGCGGGTGACGATCACTCGGCCGCCGAGTCGCTCGGATACCTCGTCGTCGAGGTCGAGCGCGCGCAGGCGGTCGACGAGGCCGTGAAGCGCGTCGTGGAGGTCGATCTCGACCCGGTATTCGTCGTCGGCCATCGGCCGCGCGAGGCTACCAGCACCTGCTCGTAAGCTGATCGCCCATGAACCAGGTGATCCAGGTGGTTGGCGCGCTGCTCATCCTCGCCGGCTTCGCGGCGGCGCAGTTCGGGTGGCTGCGGGTCGACTCGCGCCTGTATCTCGTGCTCAACCTGGTGGGCGCGATCGTACTCGCCTACCTCGCGTGGGACGAGCGGCAGTGGGGCTTTCTACTGCTGGAGACGGTCTGGGCGATGGTCTCGCTTTGGAGCCTGGTCCGGGTGAGCCGCGGGCTCCCGGTGGCCGGGGGGCATTGATCAGGTTCGGGCCGTCCGGCTCGCCGCGTATAGAGAGGCGATGCCCGGCTCGAACCTGTCAGCGGACACGCCAGCCTGGCGCCGCCACCTGCACCCCGACGGCTACGCCTACGGCTGGCTGCTGGCGCTCACCCTCGTCTCGCTGACGTTCCAGCTCGGCGCCACGGACAGTGAGTGGGCGCGCCTGGTGACGATCGCGCTGCAGAGCGCGACCCTGCTGGGCGCCCTGCAGGTGTCGGGCGCGCACCGCTGGCTCGTCCGGCTGGCCGCGGCGGCGGCGATCGCGGCGACATTGGCCACGGCGATCGCATCGATCGGCTCGAGCGAGGTGGGCGAGGCCGCGGGGCGCAGCGTCGGCCTGCTGCTGGTGGCGCTGGCGCCCGCGGCGATCATCCGCGGCATCGTCCGCCAGGCGCGTGAGCACGGTGCGATCACCATCCGGACCATGTTCGGCGTGCTATGCGTCTACCTGCTGGTCGGAATGGCGTTCGCGTTCACGTACGGGATCATCAGCGCGGTCAGCGACGAGCCGTTCTTCGCCCAGATCGACGGCGGCACACAGGCGGACTTCCTGTACTTCAGCTTCACGACATTGACCACCACCGGTTTTGGCGACCTGACCGCAGCCCACGGCCTGGGTCGCTCGCTGGCGGTCACCGAAGCGCTGATCGGCCAGATCTACCTCGTCACCGTGGTGGCGCTGATCGTCGGCAACATCGGCGCCCAGGTACGGCGACCCGCGCGGTGAGTGAGATGCGCGTCCGCGACGCGCGCCACGGCGACGCCGAGGCGATGGCGGGGATCTTCCGCGAGGGGATCGAGGACCGCGTGGCGACGTACGAGACCCGGCCGCCCGGCCCGGAGGAGATGGCCGAGCTCGTCCGCGGCCCGGGTCCCGTGCTGGTGGCGGAGCGCGAGGGCCAGATCGCGGGCTGGGCGAGAGTGGCGCCGTACGACCCGGTGCACGACTACTACGCGACCGTCGGCGAGGCGACGATCTACGTCGCCCGCGCCCATCGCCGCGCCGGCGTCGGCAGGTCATTGCTCGGGGCGCTCTGTGAGTCCGCGGAGAGGGCCGGTTTCCACAAGCTGATCGGCAAGCTGTTCACCACGAACGCGGCAAGCATCGTGCTGTTCGAGCGCGACGGCTGGAGCCGGGTCGGCGTCCACCGCCGCCACGGTCGCCTCGACGGTGAGTGGAAGGACGTGCTCGTGGTCGAGAAGCTGCTCGGTGACGCAGCCGAGTAGGACCTCAGTACGCCGGCGCCGGCGCGCGCTGCTCGCCGTCGCCGCCCTGGCGGCAGTCACCGGGGTCGTTGTCGGGTCGGGATCGGAGGATGAAAGCCGCGACCCTGGCGCTACGAGCGCACCCGCAGCGCCGCCGCCGCGCTGTCCGCCCGAGATCGCCGCATCGGCGCGACGCCTGGTCGGCCAGATGCTGGTGGTGCGGATGGAAGACGAGGCGACGCCGGAGCTGCGGCGCGCCACCCGCCGGGGCGAGATCGGCGGGGTGATCCTGTTTCCATCTACAGGCTCTAGGCCGCGGGCGCTGGCTGAGCAGCTCGCCGGCTTGCGTTCGGCGGCCGACGCCGGCGGACAGCCCACCCCGCTGGTGATGATCGACCAGGAGGGCGGCGAGGTGAAGCGCCTTCCCGCGTCGCCGCCGGATCGCTCGCCCCCCGAGCTTGCCGCGGCTGGCGCGGCGGAAGCGCGAGCGGAGGGCGCGGCGACAGGCAGCGCCCTTAAGGCACTCGGCATCGACGTCGACCTCGCCCCGGTGCTCGACGTCCCCTCCTCCACCGAGTCGTTCATCGCCTCACGCGCGTTCGGCGCCGATGCCTCGCAGGTCGCCGAGCTGGGCGCCGCGTTCTCGGCGGGGCTTCAGCGCGAGGGCGTTGCCGCGACGGCGAAGCACTTTCCCGGCCTGGGCACCGCGATCGTCAACACCGACGAGGCGCCGAGCCCGATCGAAGCGAGCCGAGCCCAGCTCGCGGACGGGCTCGAGCCCTTTCGGACGGCGATCGCCGACGGGGTGGCCCTGGTCATGGTCGCCAATGCGACCTACCCCGCCTACGACGGAACCCGGCCGGCCTCGCAGTCGCGGCAGGTGGTCGAAGCGCTGCTGCGCCGCGAGCTCGGGTTCGACGGCGTGGTGATCACCGACGACCTCGGCGCGGGGGCGCTGGTGGGAGCGGGGATCGGTGAGGCCGAGGCCGCCGTGGGAGCGGCAGCCGCCGGGGCCGACCTGCTGCTGTTCGCGCTGTCGGACGGAGCCGAGGCGCGGGCGGCGCTGATGCGGGCGCTGCGAGGGGGCCAGCTTGACCGCGCCGGGCTCGTGCGGTCGTGCGAGCGCGTCACCGCGTTGCGCGCCGGCTTCAGCCGGGCATCCGGAGCTTGAACTCCCGGTTGTCCTTGGCGTACACCCAGTCGCCGGCGAAAAATCCCTTCGCCCTGCCGTCCGCGTTGACGATGACCGCGGTGATCCGCTCATAGTCCGCGGCTCCCGTCAGCGCCACCGAGCCCCTGCCGTCCTTGCCGAGATAGCGCGCCTTGCGCTTCACCGTGCCGGTGAGCTCGTCGCCCTCGCGAGCGACCAGCCCGATTCCCGCCCGGACGCCGTCCTCGACCTCGACGGTCAGGCGGAGCTTGCCGGCCGGCTTTACGTCGAACAGCCGGTAGGCGGTGTGGTCGAGCTCGAAGCGCGCCTTGCGGCCCCTACGCAGCGAGCCCTTGCGCCGCATGTCCTCATACATCGCCGCATCCGGAAAGCCCCCGGCGCCCGTCCGCCACTCGGCGGTCGCGGCCGCGAAGCGGACGAACTCGCGCGAGAACCCTCGCCCGCCCCGGTCGCGAATCGCCTTGTCGTAGGCGGAGATCCCCTGGTCGGCCGGCTTGGCGACGTCGGAGACCTCCCATGCGCGTAGGACCACATCGGGCCCGTACCCGCCACCGCCGCGATCGAGCCAGTGGTTCCAGACCGCCGTGCCGTAGATCTTCAGCCCGTTGGCGGCCGTCAGCTCGGTGATCGGCGTGCCGGGGCTGATCGCGAAGCTGCGCACGAAGTTCACGTAGTCGTTGATCTCCGGATAGACGTGCTCCTCGGCCCAGACCGCGGTCGCCTCGAACATCCAGATGTCCTGAAAGCTGTCGTAAGCCTGCTGGAGCAGGTGGTTGAACTCATGCGCAAACGTGACCTTTGCCGGCGCGAGCGGATCGGCGAAGACGCCGTACTCGGCCGGCGAATAGTCATCGTCGAGGACGAGATAGCCGTACTGGCTGCGCTTCTGGCCCTGACCCGGGTCGGGTGACTCATAGCCGAACAGCCCCAGCTTGCCGAGCTGCTTCAGGTACACGTCGGCGTGGGCTCCTGGATCGGCCCCGCATCCGGCCTTGTCGCGTTTCGGCGGCCCCCAGCCGAGCAGCCCCGGCGCCACCTCGATCGAGTAGGAGTACTCGGCCATCTCGAGGATCGCCTCGACGTAGTCCGGGATCCCGTCTCCGTCGGCAACGCCGTTGGCGTCCGTCAGGCTCGGTGCGTCGTCGAAGTCGGAGTCGTTGACCCAGAAGACGCAGAAGTGCGCGCTCTCGGCCGAGGCGATCGGGGCCGCCGGCGGATAGCTGTCACCGTAACGATCGTCGGCGTCGGTGGGCCGGGCCAGCAGGCCGCGGGCGCGACGCCGCTCGGCGCCCTGCAGCGCCGGCACGGACGCGGCGAGCTGGTTGAGTGCCACCGTCAATT
>DAIRGH010000131.1:0-7390 GCA_036794585.1 Solirubrobacterales bacterium
GAGCTCCTCGGCCTCGCGGGCGCGCCGCCGCGCCGCGGGGCCGGTGCGCTCGGCCGACTCCTCCTCGGCCCGTTCGGCGCGCTCACGGTGAAGCGCGGCGCTGTGCTCGCTCGCGGCCTCGGCGGCCGCGGCGATCGAGGTCCACGGCGCGTCGGCGAGCTCGCCGTGCGCAGCGCCGCGCACCAGGGCCTCGGCCGCCTCGCGCAGCGCGTGACCGTCCGCAGACAGCAGGAACGCCGCCCGGCCGGGGTCCCCGTCCGCAAGCCGCGCCGCCGCCCGGCGCTCGTCGGGGTCGCCGCCGGACTCCAGGCGCTCCTCGACCGCCTCCGGCGCGAGCCGCGAGAAGCGCACCGGACGGCAGCGCGAGCGCACGGTCTCGAGCAGCGCCTCGGGCTCGGCGGTGATCAGGATCAGGTGCGCGAACGGCGGTGGCTCCTCGAGCGTCTTCAGCAGCGCGTTCTGGCTCTCCTCGGCCATCGCATCGGCGGCCTCGATCACGAACACGCGCCGCTCGCCCTCGAACGGGCGGTATGGCGCAGCAGCGATCACCTGCTCGCGCACGTCCTCGACGAGATGCTGGGTTCCGGGCGGTCGCAGCCAGACGAGGTCGGGGTGCGGCGACGGATCGGCGAGCGCCCGGCGGCGCGCGCTTTCGGGATCGTCGGCGCCGGCGGCGAGCAGCTCGGCCGCCAGCGCCCTGGCGGCGGCCCGCTTGCCCGCCCCGGGCGGGCCGGTGAAGACGTAGGCGTGATACGGGCGCTCGAGCTCGCCGGCGAGCGCGATCCGGGCGGCCGGCTGGTCCACGGTCGCCGCCTCGATCGTCACAGCAGCTCCCGAATCTGACGACCCACGTCCTCTGAGGCGCCGTTCGCATCGACGACGCGAATTCGCTCAGGGTTCCGTTCTGCGAGGTCGTCGTAGGCCGCTGCGACCCGCCTCTGAAACTCGATGCCCTCCGACTCGAAGCGATCGTCGTCGCTGCCTTGCCGCTGCGCCGCGACGCTCGGATCGACCCGGAGCAGGACCGTGAGCTCGGGCATGCAGTCGCCGACGGTCATCGCGTTGAGGCGCTCCACGAACTCGACGCCCAGGTCTCTCGCGACGCCCTGGTACGCGACGGTGGAGTCGACGAAGCGGTCGCAGACGACGTCCCTTCCCGCCTCGAGGGCGGGCCGGATTACGCGTGTGACCAGCTCGGCGCGCGCCGCCTCGAACAGAAGCAGCTCAGCAAGCGGCGTGAGCTCGACCGCCGGGTCCTTGAGCAGCTGGCGGATCCGCTCACCGGCGTCGGTATGCCCAGGTTCCCGAAGGAGGACCGTGTCCGGGCCGAGCAGCTCGGCCAGGCGCGCGGCGTGAGTCGTCTTTCCGGAGCGGTCGATGCCCTCCAGAGTGACGAACACGGCTAGCGCTTGGTGCTTGAGCGGGCGCGCTTGGTGCGTGCCGTCTGCGGCGACGGCTTGCGTCGGCGGCCGCCGTTCGACTTCTTCTTTGGGGCGGCGTCGTCGGCCTTGCCATCGGCGTCGGCGGCCTTGGCGGCCTCGCGCGCCTCGCGCGCGGCCTGGCGCTCGGCGCGCTTCTCGCGCATCTCGACCATCGACGGGCAGTCGTCGTTCAGGCACAGCTTCCAGGGACGGCCGCGAAAGCCCTTGACCGTCAGCCGCGGCATCTGCTCGCAGACAGAGCAGCTCTCCTCCAGGCGCCAGAGCTCATAGCCGCGCCCCGGCAGCGGCCCGCTGACGCGGCAGGAGTCGGGCGCCTCGGGGTCGTCGCGCTTCCAGCCCTCACAGCCGTACATCCGCTTGCCGCCCTTGAGCTCGATGATCCGCAGCCGGTTGGGCGAGCCGTCCTCGCGCTTTCTGCCCGCCTCCTCGCAGACCTTGCAGGGGCCGAGGAACTTGTCCTCGTCCATCCCCGCCCAGATCTCCTTGGCGAAGTCCTCGCGGCGATCCTCGAGCGCGGCGACGGTGGAGTGCAGCATCTCGCGGCTGACGCCGACCACCTCGTCCTTGGAGGTCTCGCCGGCGGCGATCTGATCCATGTCGGCCTCGAGCTCGGCGGTCATCTCGGGGGTCGCCATCCGCGGCACGTACTCGTGGAAGGCCTTGTACATCGCGATCCCGGTCTCCGACGGCTCCGGCGGGTTCGAGAACACGTAGCCGCGGTCGTAGAGCTTCTGGATGATGTCGGCGCGGGTCGCCTTGGTGCCGAGGCCGCGCTCCTCCATCAGCTCGATCAGCTTGCCCTGGCTGATCCGCTGCGGCGGCTGGGTCTCCTTGTCGACCAGCCACGGCTCGCCCTCGAGCTCGAGCGTCTGGCCCTCCTCGAGCGCCGGGATCTCCTCGTCGGCCGAGCGCGCGTACGTGTAGATCGACGCGTAGCCGGGGTCGACGACGACCGAGCCGCGGACGAAGTAGGTCTCCGCGCCGGCCTCGATGTCGGCGCGGGTGGACTCGGTGATCATCGGCGGCGAGAAGGTGGCGAGGAAGCGGCGCACGATCAGCTCGTAGACGCGGCGCTTGGGCCCGTCGAGCGCGTTGGGATAGACGGCCTGGGCGGGGTGGATCGGCGGGTGGTCGGTGGTCTCCTTCTTGCCCCGGGTCGCCTGCAGCTTGCCGTCGAGCAGCGAGGCGGCGGCCGAGAAGTCGGGGATCCGGACCAGCGACTGCACGAGCTCGCGGGTATTCAGCGACGGCGGATAGACGGTGTTGTCGGTGCGCGGATAGGAGATGAAGCCATCCATGTAGAGGTCCTCGGCGTAGCGCATCGCCGCCGCCGGGGTGATCCCGAGCCGGCTCGAGGCGTCGGTGGTGAAAGCGGTGGTGTTGTAGGGAGCCGGCGGCTTGCGGGTGTTGCGCCGCGAGCTCACCTCCTTGACCGTGCCCGGGGTCGAGGTGCCGGCGAGCGCCGCCTCGGCCTCGGCCTTCTCCCAGAACTTGTCGGTCGCGTGATGAGCCTCGAAGGAGCCGTCCGGATGCGCGAACTTGGCGAACAGCTCCCAGTAGGGCTTGGGCACGTGGGCGCGGCGCTCGAGCTCGCGCTCGACGATCAGCGCCAGGGTCGGGCTCTGCACGCGGCCCACCGAGAGGAAGTTGGATCCGAAGCGACGGGTGGCGAGCGAGACCGCGCGGGTCAGGGTCGCACCCCAGATCAGGTCGATGTCCTGGCGGGTGGCGCCGGCGTAGGCGAGCGGGTAGGAGAGCTGGTCGAGGTTGGAGAATGCACGCTCGATCTCGTCCTTGGTCAGCGCCGAGTAGCGGGCGCGCTCGATCGGCGGGCGCGACTCGATGTCGCCGCCGGCGACCTCGGGGTTTGCCTCCAGCACCTGCGCCAATGCCTCGAGCCCGATCAGCTCACCCTCGCGGTCATAGTCCGTGGCGATCACCGTCGAGCCGGCCTCCTTGGCAAGCTTGCGGATCGCCTTGACGACGTTCTTGTCGGTCGGCTCGGGGACGAGCTCGGCGTCGATGAGGTCGTGCAGGTCGGTCTCCTGCCAGTTCGAATAGCCCTCCGGGAAGGCGACGCCCATCACGTGGCCCTTGAGCCCGACGGCCGTGTGCTCGCCCTCGGAATCCGACCAGGTGTAAAACGGCACCTTGTAGGTGGCGTCGGCCTTCGCCTCGCCCTTGCTCAGGATCTCGGCGATCTTCTTGGCCGAGTTGTTCTTCTCCGTGATGATCAGCCTCATCGCGGCGCGAGGGTAGCAGTGGGCCCAAACGGCCCCCGGGGGCTCGGTTGCGGCCCTGGACGACTTACCGATGCCTGAGGCGCTCGCAGCCGCGGGCCCGGTCGCGGTCGTCCACCAGCCCCAGATCGCGCTCGCCGGGCCCGCAGCGCAGCCGGTCGCGACCCCTTCCTCCGCGCAGGATGTCGTCGCCGGGACCGCCGACGAGACAGTCGCGGCCGCCGCGGCCGCGCAGCCTGTCGTCGCCGCGCCGCCCCCGCAGGCGGTCGCCCGCGGGCCCTCCCGCGAGCCGATCGGCGCGTCCGGTGCCGAGCTTCGTGAACAGACAGGCGCCGCGCCGGCGCTGCTGCTCGGCGCAACCCGCCGCGGGGCCGATGCCCTCGGCGACCCGCACTCGGACCTGGGTCGCGCCCTCGCACGTCCTGAGCACGATCAGCGGCGCGGCCGGCTTCGAGCCGACGCGGGCGCCTTCGACCTCGACTCCGTAGCCGCCGGCAAAGCGGCGCTCCGGGACGATGATCTCGCTGCGCGCGCCGCGACCGAAGCGTGCCCGCCCCGCCTCTCCTCCGACCGGGGCGAAGCCGAGCTCGGCCGCCGAGCGGGTGTCGAAGACGAGCTCGAAGCTCTCGCCGTCGAATCCAAAGGACTCGGGCGTGCCGGCGACGAGCTGCGGATAGGGGCGCGCGACGGCGTCGAGCCGCTCCTGGCGGATGTTCGCCGGCTCCGGCGCGGCTGCGTTGTCGATCTTGATCTGGCCGGTCGAGCCCATGTAGGCCCAGTCGGTCCACCCCACCATGAACCGATCGGCCAGCTCGGCGACCCGTTCGTGGATCGCCGGGTCGGCGGTATCGCCGAACTCGGTCATCAGCAGCGCTGCGCCGGTGCTCTCGGCGTGCGCGTCCGCGTTGCGAAAGACGAGCGTCTCGCCGACGTCGCGACAGAGGCCGGCGGGGTCGGGCACCTGAGGCAGTCCGGGCGCGGCGCCGAGGCAGTAGTTGTGAAACGAGAAGCCGGCGTTGTCGTCGTCGACCTGACCGTGGCCGGTGGCGGCGCCGACGTCGAACTGGAGGTTGGGCTCATAGAAGGCGACATGGCGGCGATCCTCGCTGCGGACGGCGGCGATGATCCGGTTCGAGAACGCGGTCAGCTTCGTCTGGTCAAAGCCGCCGGGCGGACAGCCGGCCGGCTGCGCGCAGGACGCGTAGGCGGTCCCGGGCCAGGGCTCGTTGAAGATGTCGTAGCCCAGCACGCCTGGCTCGTCCGCGAACCTGGCCGCGACCAGCGCCCAGCCCTCGCCGAAGCGATCCTGAAGGCCGACGGCGCCCGGGCCGGAGGCGTTGTCCCAAAGGTTGTCGTAGGCGCGGTTGAGCGCCGGGTTGACGAAGTAGCCCTGCGGAAACGGCTGGCGGCCGTTGGGCAGACCGTCGTCGAGCAGGAACCAGTCGGGAAATCCACGCCCGCTGTAGATGGGCGCGAGCTGGTCCTGGTGGAAGTCGATCAGGGTGAAGATGCCCTCGCGCGCGAGCTGGCGCTGCGTGCGGGCAAAGCTCTCCAGGTATTCAGTGTCGTAGGAGCCGGCCGCCGGCGAGAAGCCGCGAAAGAACATCCCCAGGCGGACCAGGTTGAAGCCCTGGTCGGCGAGGAACTTCGCGTCGGCGCGGCGAAAGCCGACCTGCGAGGCCGTCTGCTCGGGACCGCCGTCGAAGGAGCCGCCGACGACCACGGCGGCGCCGTGCAGGATCACGACACGGCCCTTGGCATCGGTGATCCAGCGGCCCGCGTGACCGAGCGGCTCGCTCGGGGCCGCCACGGCCGGAGCGGCGACCACGGACATGACCGCGGTCGCCGACAACACCAGCCTGGCCGTTCTCATCATGCGCACGTAGCGGCAAGTTGTCAGACCGGCATCCGGACCGGCGCGCGCCGGCTACGGGCTTAGTGGCGAGGACTCGAAACCACTTGCCAGCGGCGCTTCGCCGGGCTCGGATCGACGTCGCCCTGCCGGTCGATGGCTCGCACCTTGAACCTATGCCGGCCGTCCTTGGTCCAGCGGCGATATGGCGAGGAGCACTTCTTCCAGGCGCCCTTGTCGAGCTTGCATTCGAACTTCGCCCGCTGCGTGTCGGACTTGAACTTGAACTCGCTCTCGCGCCGGGTCGTGGTCTTCTTTGGCCGCTTCGTGATCGTCGTCTCGGGAACGTCCGCCCCCGGCTGGTCCGGGTCGGAGATCTCCTCGCAGCTGATGAAGATGTCAACGCCCGGGCCGCCATAGCAGACGTCGTTGCCCGCGCCGCCGTTCAACGTGTCATCGTCGCGGCCGCCTCGAAGCTCGTCATTGTTCTCCTGGCCCGCCAGGAGATCGTCGTCGAACGCACCGCGAAGAATGTCGCCGCCGGTGCCTCCGGAGGCCTCATCGTTGCCGGCGTCCCCGGCGATCCGGTCGATCCCGGCGTTGCCCTCGAGGTCGTCGCCCTCGCCGCGACCGCAGACGCGGTCGTTCCCCTCGAGCGCGGCGATCGTGTCGGGGCCCGCAGTCCCGATGATCACGTCGTCGCCCGAGCTCGCGCCGCCTCTCGGGGTCTGCCCGAAGCAGGTCAGGGCAACGCCGGCGTCGGCCTCGCTGGCGAACGACCCGACGAGCGCGGCGAACGCCATGGCAACGCAGGAGATGCCGACGATCATCGCCTGTCTCGTTCCGACGAAATCCTGCCACTGGCCGCTCGAGGTCATGTCCGTCCTATCGTGTTCGTGGGGGTGAAAACGCCTGCTGCGCAGACGTTTGAGTATGAACGGAGCTTCACCGCCGAACCTGTCACCCCGGGCGGGCCAGCCGGACAGGTGGGCTGCTCTACCCTCTCCGCCATGCCCGCACAAGCCTTCGCCGGCAAGGAATGCGTGTGCCAGCTACGCAGGGGGATCTGCGATCAGTCGTGCGTCGCGGGCATGCTCGAGACCCCGCTCTACATCGCCTGCCTGCGGCTCTCCGGGCGCAACTGCCTCGTCGTCGGCGGCGGCGAGGTCGGCCTCGAGAAGGTCGAGGGCCTGCTCGCCTGCGACGCCGCGGTGACCCTGGTCGCGCCCGAGGCCGTGCCCGCGCTCGCAGAGCTCGCGGCCGAGGGCTCGATCGCCTGGGAGCAGCGTGGATATCGCGACGGCGATCTGGAGGGAAAGTTCCTGGCGATCGCGGCCACCGACTCGACCGAGGTCAACATCGCCGTCTACGAGGAGGCCGAGCGCCGCACGATGCTCGTCAACGTCGTCGACGTGCCGCCGCTCTGCAACTTCATCCTGCCCGCGATCGTCCGCGCCGGACCGCTGGCAATCGCGATCTCGACCGCCGGCGCCTCGCCGGCGCTGGCGAAGCGGATCAAGCGCGAGATCGCCGAGGAGTTCGGCGAGCCCTACGCGCGCCTGGCGATCATGCTCAACGACGCCCGCGGCTGGGCGAAGGCGACCCTGCCGACCTATCAGGACCGCAAGCAGTTCTTCGAGGGGATCGTCAACGGCGACCCGGACCCGGTCGAGCTCGTGCGCGAGGGGCGCGAGCGCGAGGTGCTGGCGCTGATCGAGGCGGCTAAGGAGTCTCACGGCGCCGCCGTGGGCTCTTAGATGAGTGATCCCACGGCATCGCGCACGCGGCTGACGCACGGATACCTTCGCTGGATCGCGCCCGTCGGGACTCGCACATGCCAACCGGCATGCGCTTCG
>DAIRGH010000045.1:0-22724 GCA_036794585.1 Solirubrobacterales bacterium
GCCGGGCCCTGCGCCGGGCGCTCGCCGGCGGCGGGGGGCTCGGGCGGCGCCTGCGCGGGCTGGTTGCGATTCCGCTGGGAGGCCCGCGAAACGGAAACGGCCGGTGAGCGTGAGCGGCGAGCTCTCGGGCGTTCTCGAGACCTGCCTGTACCACGCTCCCGAGCACGCGGCCGAGGTCGAGCGTTTCTACGGCGAGCTGCTCGGACTGCCCCTAGTCTCGCGCTGGCCGGGAGGGATGGGCTTTCGCGTCGGCGCCGGGATGCTGCTGCTCTTCGATCGCGACGAGCTCGCCGAGCGCGACGGGCCGATCGCGTCCCATGGAACCACTGGGCCCGGACATGCCTGTCTGCTCGCGGGTTCCCCTGAGCAGTACGTGGGGTGGAAGCTGCGGCTGCAGGAGGCCGGGATCGAGCTCACCCACGAGCACAGCTGGGGAGCCGAGCGGCGCTCGATCTACTTCGAGGACCCCGCCGGCAACCTGCTCGAGATCGCCGACGGCGACCTCTGGCCGCGATGATTCTCGGCCGACGCGCCGGTCTTACTTTTGAAACCGAACGAGGAGGAGGATCGAAATGGGACGGATCGTGGTCACCGAGTTCCTGTCGCTCGACGGCGTGATGGAGGCCCCGGGCGGTGAGGACTTCAAGTACCCCGGCTGGAGCTTCGAGTACGACCGGGGCGACGATGGCAACCAGTTCAAGCTCGACGAGGCATTCGACGCCGAGGCGTTGCTCCTCGGACGGGTCACGTACGAAGGCTTCGCCAACGCGTGGCCGGAGCGCGAGGGCGAGTTCGCCGACAAGTTCAACGAGATGCCCAAGTACGTCGTCTCCTCGACGCTCACCGACCCCGAGTGGAACAACACGACCGTGCTCGAGGGTGACGTGGTCGAGTCGGTGGCCAAGCTCCGTGGCGAGATCGACGGCAACGCATACGTCCACGGCAGCCGCCAGCTCGTGCAGACCCTGATCGAGAACGACCTCGTCGACGAGCTGCGGTTGATGATCTTCCCGGTAGTCCTCGGCACCGGCAAGCGCCTGTTCGGTGAGACGAGCGACAAGAAGAGCCTCAAGCTGAGGGAGTCGAAGACCGTCGGCGACGGGGTCGGGATTCTCGTCTACGAACGCGCCTAGAGCAGCTCGTCAAGCCAGCGGCGGACGGCTGCGGCGACCGCGTCGAGGTCCGACTTCAGGCCGTGGTCGCCGCGCACCTGGACGACCTGACGCGAAGGCCCGGGCGGCGGCATCCCGAAGCGGTCGCTTTCGCCCTGGACTACCAGGACGGGCACAGTGACTGCCTCGAGCTCATCGAGCCGGCTCTGTGGCGGCTTGCCACCGCGCGAGGGCGACTCGAGCGGAAATGCGAGGCAGAGCACGGCGACGACGCCGAGCTCGGCGGCGGTCCGGCATGCGACCCGCGCCCCGGCCGAGCGGCCGCCGGCGATCAGCGGCAGGTCGCCGAGCTCGTCCGCGCGCAGCGACTCGACGGCCGCGATCCATGCAGCGTCGAGCTGCGGCGGGCGCGGCGACGAACGCTTGCCGGCGACGCGATAGGGCTGTTCGACCAGCGCGACGCTGACCTGCTCCGGAAGCGCCGCCTCGGTGGCGGCGACGAGGTCAGGAGCGCCGACACCTCCGGCGGCACCGTGGCCGAGGACCAGCGCTGCCCGCGGCGAGTCGGCCACGTGAAGGTGGGCTCGCGCCGGCCCGTGCGGGGTGTCGATCTCTCGTTCCAGGGCGAGCCTAGGGCGCGAGCCGCGCGCTCACGGTCATCTCCTTGACCCCGGCCAGGGCGCGCGAGACGGCGCAGCCGGCCTTGGCCTCCTCGGCATGCTCGGCGAAGTGCTGCTCGTCGATCTCGGCAACCTTTCCCTCGGTCTCGAGGTCGATCCGGGTGATCGTCGGGCCCTCGTCGCTCGGGCGCAGCTGCACCGTTGCGACCGTTCGCACCCACTCCGGAGCGTGTCCGTGCTCGGCGAGCGTGCCGCTGAGCGCCATGGTGAAGCAGCCGGCGTGCGCCGCAGCGATCAGCTCCTCCGGGTTTGTGCCCTCGCCCTCCTCGAAGCGCGAGGAGAACGAGTAGGCCCCGGTGAAGACGCCGTCGCCGACGGTGAGATCCCCGCTGCCGCTCTTGAGGTCGCCCCGCCACTCGGCGGTGCCGGTCCGTGTCGCCATTCAGGCTCTCCTCTCGCTCGACCGCTCGGCCTGGCGGGCCACGACCGCGATGCTATCCAGCCCAAGAGTTGCAGAGGCGATTGAATGCGTGCGTGACAGACGTGTCGACCGTCGAGGCCAGAACGGTGACGATGCTGTTCACCGACATCGAGGGATCGACACGGCTTGCGCGCGCTCTGGGCAGCGGGTGGCGCGACGTCCTCGGCGTCCACCATCGCCTGCTCGGCGGCGCGATCGCGCAGTGCGGGGGCGAGGTCGAACGCACCGAGGGCGACTCCTTCTTCGCCCTGTTCGACGGGCCGGACGCCGCGCTTGCGGCCGCAGTGGCGGGCCAGCGTGCGCTCGCCAACCACCCGTGGCCGCCCGAGTTGGGGGAGCTGAAGGTGCGCATGGGCCTGCACACCGGGAAGATCGAGGGGCCGGTCGGGGACCTCGTCGGGCTCGACATCCACCTGGCCGCCCGCGTAGAGAGTGCCGCCAACGGCGGGCAGGTGGTCATCACCGACGCCACGCGGCGCGCGGCGACCGAGCCGTTCGACCTTGCCGGCCTCGGGGAGCATCGGCTCAAGGACTTCCCGAAGCCGGAGCGTCTCTGGCTCGTCAAGCACGACGAACGCGGCCCGGACGACTTTCCCGCGCTGCGGACCGAGCCCGTCCGGCCGACCAACCTGTGGGCCGACCCGCGGCGACTGGTCGGCCGGGAGGAGGAGCTCGCCTGGCTCGGCGAGGCCCTGATGGGCGAGGACCGCCTGGTCACGGTGCTGGGGATCGGAGGCACCGGCAAGACCCGGCTGGCGGTCGCCGCGGCGCACGCGCATCTCAATGCGTTCGAGGGCGGCGTGTGGCTGATCTCACTCGCCGGCGTCACCGATCCAGGCGTGTTCATGCCCACGATCGCCACGACGCTGGACGTCGGCGACTCCGACGCCGCGACACTCGACGAGGCGGTGGCCGGTCGCCTGAGAGCGCGCCCGACGTTGCTCGTGCTGGATAACTTCGAACAGCTCGTCGACGCCGCTGGCTTGATCACGGCGCTCTTGGGCGAGGCGCCAAAGACCCGCGTGCTCGTCACGAGCCAGCTTCCGCTTCGGATCGCGCACGAGCGCATCCTGCGGCTGGAGCCGTTGCCGCGAGCTGCGGCTGTCGCCCTGTTCGACCAGCGCGCAGGCCTAGCTTCGCCCGGCTTCGAGCTCGAGCGACATCGGGCCGAGGTCGAGTCCATCTGCGCACGGCTGGAGGGCATGCCGCTGGCGATCGAGCTCGCCGCCGCGCGCGTGGCCACCCTCGCGCCTGCGCAGGTGCTCGCCCGTCTGGACCAGTCGCTGCGACTGCTCGTCCGCGGCCCGCGCGACCTGCCCGAGCGTCACCGCACGCTCCGAGCGGCGCTTGATTGGACGGCCGGCCTCCTCGCCCCCGACGAGCAGGTCCTCCTGGCTCGCTCGGCCGCCTTCGCGGGACCGGTGCCGTTCGACGCGCTGGAGGCGGTCGCCGCAGTGGCGCCTGCCGTCGACGCGCTGGAGGCGCTGAGCGGCTTGGTCGACGCCTCGTTCGTCCGGCGGGTCGACACGCGCGAGCACGGTGTCCGCTACACGCTTGCTCAAGCGGTGCGCGACTTCGCCGCCGAGCGGCTCGCCGCATCGGGCGAGGAACGCGAGGCGCGCCTGGCCCAGGCGGCGTACGTCGCCGCAATCGGGCGCCGCGGCCGCGCCTTCGGCGCGTTGGACCCCGGGCTTGAGGAGCTGGCCGGGATCGAGGCGGAGCTGCGCCCCGCCCTGGACTGGACGCGCGCCCACGCGCCGGACGAACACGCGCGGATCGCAGGCGACCTCGGCGTCTCCATGTACGGGCTGGGGCGTGCGCGTGAGGTCTGGACCGAGCTCGGTATCGCCATCGAGCGGGTCGGGGTCGACGACCCCGTCGGAGGGTGGGCGGCGATCGTCCGCGGCTACGCCGGCGTCTCCCTCGCCTACGTTGAGGAGGCCCGTGGTCTGATGCTGGCGGGCGTCGCTGCCGCACGGGCCGCCGACGACCCTCTCCAGCTGGAGCTGACGCTGCGCCTCGCCGGTCTGATGAGCGGGTTCATGGAGGAGCCGGAGCGTGGGCTCGCGTACGCGACTGAGGCCCTGGAGCTCGCGCGTCGCAGCGGCGACCCTGAACTCGTAATACCGGAGCTGTGCTACGCGGCCCAGGCGCTCACGATGCTCGGACGGCTGGACGAGGCGGAACGCATGCTGGACGAGGCGGAGTCGATCCCCCGGAGAGCCTCCAGCCACCTGAGCGTGGCCACCCACCGCGCGGACATCGCCCTCAAGCGGCAGGACTGGGCGCAGGCTGCGCGCGAGTATGCCGGGAGCGCCCGTGACGCGCGCGCTTCGAGCAACCAGCTCGTCGGCGATCTGCGCTGCGCCGCCTACTGCCTGCTCGAGCTCGGCGCCGACGAGGGCGGCCTGGAGATAGATGCGGTCGCTGCAGCGATCACGGAGGAGACGGGGCAGATCGGCGTTGAGGACCATTACATCCCCAGGCATCGTTCGCTGCTCGAGCAGGCGCGCCACAACTTGGACCCGGACCGCGTCGCGAGCGTCGTGGCGCGTGGCCGGCGGGTGCCGGCTTCGGAGGCTGCGGTGCGCGCCGGGGCTATCGTCGAGACGTACGTCACGTCGGCCGGTGCTGATCCTTACGCGGCTCCGTCGGAGCCGGGATAGGGTCGTCGCGAAGTGGCAACCCAGACAACCGACGCAGAGCTCGCCGCTCGCTGCCGCGAGGGCGACGAGGCAGCCTGGGCCGAACTGGTCGAACGGTTCTCCGGTTACGTGTACGCGATCCTCGTCCGTGGATTTCGGATGGCCGACGCCGCGGCCGAGGATGTCTTTCAGGAGGTTTTCGCGCGTCTGTACGAGCGGATCGATTCGATCCGCGACGACGACGCTATTCGAGCCTGGATCGGTCAGACCACTCGTCGCCTGGCAATCGACGCCTACCGAGCCGGTCGGCGAGAGGGCCCGTCGGCGATCGACGAGCTGCCGGAGACGGCGGAGCTCGATGGGCAGTTGGATCGCCTCGACGAGGCCTTGGACGTGCGGCGGGCGCTGGCTGCCCTGCCCGAAGGATGCGGTGAGATCCTCACCCGCTTCTTCATCCGCGACGAGAGCTACCGCACGATCGGGGACGCGCTCGAGATCCCGTCAGGAACGGTTGCGAGCCGGATCTCTCGCTGCCTGGCCAGGCTGCGGGAAGAAATGCTGGCGAGCGGCGTCTGAGGGATAGGGGACCGATGAACAACGAACCTCGCCACGATGAAGAGCACCTGGCCGGACTGCTGGCCGAGCTCCGTGAACCGCCGCACCATTGGGTCGAGGCGGCGCAGCAGCTGCCACAGGCGCGCCGGTCCCTCGGCGAGATTGTCGCCCGGGCCGAGGCCGACGCGGCGTATCGCGAGCGGGTGCTGGCCGACCTGGAACACGCCCTCCGCGCCGCCGGCCATGAGCCGGCGCCTGAGCTCGTCGCCTCGCTGCGGGCGCGGCTGACCGAGACCGACTGACCTCTACGCGACCGCGGACGACCGCTCGCGGGCAGCCCGGGCGCGGTCGACGTAGGCCGCCGCATTGGCCCGAGTGCCCTCCTCGACGCCGACTACGAGGTTGACTTCGACCAGGTCGGCGCAGACCTGAGCCGCCGCCTCGGCAAGGCGGCAAGCCGCGACCGCGTCTGGCCTACAGGCGGGGTCGCAGTGCTCTGCCGCCGCGGCTCCGAGCTCGGCGACGTCGGCGGCGATCTCAGCGCAAAGCAACGGAGCCTGCGCAGCTCGTCGGAGCGCCACGCCGAGCTGCCAGTCGCGCTGCTCCGCCCCAGCATCCTTGAGGGCGCCGCGCTCTCCGAGGCGCTGGATCGCTCGCTCATGAGCGACGACGGCCTCATCCAGCAAAGCGGTTGCGCGAGGCCTGAGGCGTTCGGCCTGCCCGGCAGTGGCGCTCGCTTCGTCCCACACACCGATTGAGCGTCGCGCGCACATCGAGACCAGGCCGGCGGCGATCGCGGTGGTGACGATCGCACCGGCGCCTGCAGCGGCGCCCGGTGAAGCGTCGGCGACCACGTCCAGGAAGTCGGCCAGCCGCGCCCCCGGGAGCCGATCGGGGCCGGCGGTCACTCCGCGAACTCGCTCGCGTCATGCGGCCCGACGCAGGCGAGCGCGGCGCGCTCGCTGAGCGACCTCGAGACGGCGACTACATCATCGAGCTCAACCGCGTCGAGGCTCTCCACGGCAGCGGCGGGGTCTCCGTCGTGACCGTGGATGAGCAGCTCCTCTGCCATGTGGATCGCCGCGCTGGTCGTGTTCTCGAACGCCAGCGCACGCCGGCCGGCGGCCGCGGAACGCGCGCGCTCGAACTCGTCCTCGGTCGGGCCCTGCTCGCCCAGCTCGACGACGATCTCCTGGATCCGCCTCGTCGCCTCGACTGCGTGCTTCGAATCGAGGCCCGCGGTCACGTACACGAGCGCGGCGTCGGAAAGCGGATCGGGCTCGGCGCGGACGGAGTAGGCCCAGCCGCGTTCCTCGCGAATCTCTGTCACCAATCGCGAGCCCATCGAGCCGCCGAGAAGCATCGTGTAGACCGTCAGCGCTGCGCGCGTCCGTGGATCCTCGACCGGGGTCTCGGCACGCCAGGTGAGCACGACGTGTGACTGCTTCGAGTCGCGTTCCTCGACGAGGACCCGCGGTTGGTGCGGAGGGGGCGGCGACGCTGTCGGCGGAGGCGGGGCGTCGGGCAGCCGAGCGAGCAGGGTGTCGAGCTCGGGCGACGCGATCGCCGAGTCGTTGCCGACGATCAGAGCGCATCCTCGTGCCGGCGACCAGCAGCGCGAGCGGAAGTCCATGACCTCGTCGCGTCCGAGTCCCGCGAGGGTCTCGGGCGTTCCGAGGATCCTCCGGCCGAGAGCGTGGTCTCCGAAGGTGGCCGGCCCGCTGAGGTCGAGGGCGCGCGACTGCGGCTGGTCCTCGCTGCGAGCGATCTCCTGCAGCACCACGCCGCGCTCGCGATCGAGCTCGTGCGGGTCCAAACGGGGTCTACCGGTCATGTCGGTGAGCAGGTCCGCCGCCTCCAAGGCCCGCTCGGCTCGCACCCGGATGTGAAAGCAGACCAGCTCATGGCTGGTCTCCGCGTTCAGGCGGGCCCCGAGCCGGTCGGTGACGGCATTGACCTCGCGATGCGTGGGGTGGGACTCGCCGCCTTTGAAGACGAGGTGCTCGAGGAAGTGGGCGACCCCGTTCTCCTCGGGACGCTCTGCTCGGGCGCCGGCGTCGAAGGCGACCAGCAGCGTCACCGCGGACGTCCCCTCGCGTCGATGGCGGCGAACGGTGAGGCCGTTGTCCAGCTGGGTCGCGATCAAGGTGCTGTTCTGTGGAGGGTAGGGTCGCCGCGTGCAGGCCGCCATTCGCCAGCGGATCTCCAACTCCCTCGAGACCTTTCGACAGGTCCTGCGAAACCCCGACGTGCGCCGGCTCGAGGCGTCGTGGGCGATGGCGCTTGTGTCCAACTGGGCCTTCTCGGTCGCGTTCATCGTCTACACCTACGACGTCGGCGGCGCAGGATTGGTCGGGGTCGCGTACGCGATCAAGCTGGTGCCCGCCGCGATCGCGTCGGCGCCATTGGCGACCCTGGCCGACAGGATCTCGAGGAAGCGGGTGCTGATCGGCGCCGAGCTGGGGATGACGCTTTCAACCCTTGGGATCGCCGCGACCATCGCCGCGGATGGGCCCGTCGCGCTCGTGATCGCGGTCGCGTGCTTGTCGGGCATCTTCACGACCGCGCTGCATCCCGCTCTCGCGGCGACGTTGCCGAGCCTCTGCAAGCGACCCGAGGAGCTGACCGCGGCAAATGTCGTCAGCTCGACGATCGAGAGCCTGTCGATGTTCGTCGGGCCGGCGCTCGGCGGGCTGGTGATCGGCTTTGCCAGTTCGGCCGCGCTCGCCGCCGTGACGGCGGGCGGCTTCCTCGTCTCCGCTTTCTTTGCCGCCCGCCTGCCCGCTGACGCCGAGCGGGAGCCGGAATCCGACAGCGAGGCCGCGCCGACGGCCGGGTTCCTCACCTCGGTCGCCGACGGATTTCGCGCCGTCGGCGCCGACCGCGGACTGAGACTGATAGTCGGGCTGATGGCGGTTCAGACCTTCGTCGACGGAGCGCTCGGCGTGCTGACCGCGGTCGCCGCAATCGAGTTGCTGGACACGGGCGAGGCAGGGATCGGCTATCTGAACTCGGCCGTGGGCGTCGGAGCGCTGCTCGGGTCGTTCGCGGCGGCCGGGATGGTTGGCCGCCGCCTGGCGCCGGGGTTCGCAACGGGCCTCGTCCTCTGGGGTCTGCCGATCGCGCTGGTCGGGGTCCTGACCGAGAACGTCGCGGCGCTGGCGCTGTTCGGGATCGTCGGGATCGGCAACATCCTGATCGACGTCGCGGGGCTGACGATGCTCCAGCGTGCAGCCCCCGAGGACATGCTCGCGAGGGTTTTCGGCGTGCTCGAGACACTCGTCATGGCTTCGGTCGCGCTCGGGAGCCTGGCGACGCCGCTGCTGCTCGAGTTGGTCGGCGACCAAGCGACGTTCTTTGTGATCGGGGCGATCCTGCCCGTGCTGGCTGTTCTGTCCTGGAGCGCGCTCACCTCTCTCGATCGGGCGAGCCCAGCGCCGGCTGCCGCGCTCGAGGTGCTAGCGAAGCTGCCCTTCTTCGCCCCACTCGACCCGGAGACCCTGGAGTCCGTGGCCGCACGGGCCGAGGTCGAATCAGTCGCTGCCGGCCAGGCCGTGTTCCACCAGGGCGATCCGGGCGAGCGCTTCTACGTGATCGTCTCGGGCGAGGTCGAGGTCGTGATCGACGATCGACGGGCGCGGGTCGAGGGCCCCGGCGACTTCTTCGGCGAGATCGCACTCCTGCGCGAAGTACCGCGAACGGCCACGGTCACCGGCCTCGTCGACACCGAGTTGCTGTCGGTCGACGGGGAGGTCTTCGTCTCGGCGGTCAGCGGACACGCCGTTGGTCGCCGGAGCCTGGACGCGGTCGCGGCCTCCAGGCTCGCACACATGCGGCCGGGGCTCGCGACCTACTGAGTCATCACTCGTCCGTGACTAGCGGCGGTGCTCCTCGACGTCGGACTCCTCGTCGTCCTCGTGGCGGACGGGCCGGCGGTGCTCCTCGACCTCGGACTCGCCCTCTTCCTCGTGCCGAACGGGCCTGCGGTGCTCCTCGACGTCGGACCCGCCCTCTTCCTCGTGTCGGACCGGCCTGCGCTCTTCGGTGTCGGACCCGCCCTCTTCCTCGTGTCGGACCGGCCTGCGCTGCTCCTCGCTCATCCTGATCTCCTTCGCTCGCGGCCCTCCCATGGGCCATTTGCAGATTCCGACCATACGACGGGGAAACGGGTCAGATTCTTCCCGGCCTCGCCGCCCGAACCCTCTCACAACGGGGCCGCGCACGTTGCCCACTGGCCGTGATTAGATCGCGGGCGTGGAGGTAACCCCCGGGATCGAGGAGGACCCGCTTCCCGCATGGAGCCTTCCCGACGACCGGGAGATCGGCCTCGGCCCGCTCGACTGGCCGGAGCCGGTCACCCGCGAATGGGCCTGGGGCGGCTCCGCCGGAGCGGGCGCGCGGGTCTGCGTGGTCGACTCCGGGGTCGAGGCCGACCACCCGGACGTCGGTGAGGTCGCTCGCCGAGTGACGGTCAGAGTCGACTCAGACGGGCTCGCGAGCGCCGAGGAGGACGAGGTCGGCGACGTGAGCGGTCACGGCACCGCCTGCGCGAGCATCATCCGTCGCCTCGCGCCAGAGTGCCAGCTGACCAGCATGCGGGTGCTCACCAAGGGCAAGCACGGCTCGAAGGGCAGTGCGCTCGAGATGATCGCCGGCCTGATCTGGGCGATCGAGGAAGGCTTCGACGTGGTCGCCCTCAGCCTCTCGACGTCGCGGCGCAGGTACTCGCCGATGCTCTATGAGATGGCCGACAGCGCCTACTTCAACGGCACGATGGTCGTCGCGTCCGCTCACAACATGCCGGTCGAGAGCTATCCGTGGAGGTACGCAGCGGTGGTCTCCGTCGGCAGCCACGAGGGCCAGGATCCGATGACGTTCTACTGCAATCCGACTCCGCCGGTCGAGTTCTTCGCGCCCGGCGTCGACGTCGAGGTGGCGTGGAGTGGGGGCACGCGACTTCGCGTTACCGGCAACAGCTTCGCGGCCCCGCATATCAGCGGCATCCTCGCCCTGATTCGCGCCAAGCATCCCGAGCTCTCGCCCTACGAGCTGAAGAGCATCCTGCGGCTGACCGCCTCGAACGCACCGGGAAGCGGCGGCTGATGGCCGGCGAGGGCGAGGCGCGGATCGCACGGGCCGCCGGAATCCTCGACACCGCGTCTGAGCACGCCTTGCTGCTGCGCACGATTGTCGAGGCGGCGCGCGGCATCTTTGCCGCCAAGGCCTCATCGGTGATGCTGTTCGACGACGAGACGAACGAGCTGGTCTTCGAGGCGGTCGTCGGCGAGGGCGAAGAGACGCTGCTCGGGCGTCGGATCCCGGCCGATGTGGGGATTGCCGGTTGGGTCATGAGCTCCCGCGAGCCGCTCGTGATCGAGGACGTCCAATCAGATCCAAGGTTCGCGCGCGACGTTGCCGAGCGCTCGGGGTACGTCCCCAAGGGCCTGATGGCGGCGCCGCTGATCCGGGGCGAGACGACGATCGGCGTGCTCTCGGTTCTCGATCGGCCGGCGAACGCCAAGTTCAGCATCGCCGAGATGGATCTGCTGGTGCTGTTCGCGACTCAGGCAGCGTTGGCGCTCGACCTGCTGCAGCGCTCGCGACGGGCGAGTGAAGCGCTCGCCGGTGCCGAGGACAGCCCCCTGGGCCGGCTGCAAAACGCGATCGACGCGATCCGCGACGGCGAGCGCCAAGCTGCCGCCGACGAGGTCGTCGACGCACTCGCCCGGCTGCTGCGAGAGGACTCGGAGCCACCCGGGATCCGCTTCGGCTAGGGCTCCGTCGACGGTCCGTGGGAGCCGATCCGCTCGGCGAGCTCGAGGTCGTCGGCCAGCGACCTCTCCACGACGGCAGGGCGAGCTGATGTGTCGACCGCCAAGCGAAAGACATCCGGACGGTTGTAGTGGCCGACGGGATCGAAGAAGCGCCGCTGCGTGCCGACGAGGTCCAGGTCCAACTCGGCGGTCACGATGCGTTCCTCCTCGGTCACCGGTCCGGCGAGGAGATCTCCCGTCGGGGCGACGATGACGGTGTTGCCAGGAAGGAGCCAGCCGTCCTCCCGCTCGCGATCCGCTGCCGGATAGAAGGCGTCCGGGCGCGGAAATGACGCGGGGATCTGCCTCGCGTGCATGCACGGATTGACGCCGACGACGAACATCCGTCCCTCGCGCGCGATGTGGCGCATCGTCGCCACCCACCCGTCGCCGGTCGCGAGCGTTGGCGCAACCCAGACGTCCACTCCCTGCGAGTAGAGGTAGAAGCGCGCCAGCGGCATGTAGTTCTCCCAGCAGATCAGCCCACCGAGCTGCCCGAACGAAGTCGCGATCGTGCGCAACGTCGACCCGTCGCCCATCCCCCAGACGGTCCGTTCGGAGCCCGTCGGCATCAGCTTGCGATGCTGCTCCACGAGGGCCCCGTCCGGGCCGAAGTACAGAAGCGTGTTGTAGATCGTTCCACCGTCACGCTCATCCACACCGATGACGAGCCAGACGCCCGCTTCGCGGGCGATCTGGCCGAGCCTCTCAGTCGAGGAACTCGGCACGACGACCGCCTGATCGACCAACAGTGCGAACCACTCGTCGTCGTCGTCCCAGATCCGCGCCGTGTCGATCCACACCGGCGGCCCGGGGACAAAGGCCTCCGGAAAGACCACAAGCTCGGCGCCGCCATGTTCAGCCTGCTGCGTCAACTTTGCGACGCGGTCGATGGTCGCCTGCTCATCCATGAAGACGGGCGCCGCCTGCACCGCCGCGACTCGCAGGACGCTCATCGCGACCGCACTGGGCCCACCCTGAGGGGCTTGGTCGCGGTCACACGGGGATCAAAGCAGAGACGCCAGCCACCAGGGTGTGCGCGATCGCCCTGGACGACTTGCAAGTGTCCGAGGTGTCGACCAGCGGAGAAAGCCCTGTGAAGCAGGGCTTTTCTGCGATGGAGCTAGGCGGGCTCGAACCGCCGACCTCCTGATTGCGAACCAGGCGCTCTCCCAACTGAGCTATAGCCCCTCGGGTGGCGTCCGGCCGTGGGCCGGGCGCCCCCACGCAGGATACCGGGCGTTTCACGCACCCACAGGCGCGATTCCGCTTGCCGGCGCCCGTATTCAAGGTCGGAGGCCGATCGAGCCGATTTAAGCTGTGAGCTTGAGCTTTCGCCTGCGACTGACCCTGTTCTTCCTCCTGATCGTCGTCGTGCCGATGGTCACCTTGGCGATCCTGGTTTCCCAGGTCGCCGGCGATTCTGCGACCGGAAAGGCAGACGCGCGCCTGAGTGCTGGCCTGCAGACCGCCACGAACCTCTACGAGGAGGCGCAGGACGATTCCCAGCGCGCGGCGGCCGGGCTGGCCGCCGACGTCGCGGGCGATCCGCAGGCCGTGGCGGCGCTGAAGTCGGGCGACACCGGCCAGATCGCCGATGTCGCCCGCGGCCTACCGGGGCAGAACGGGGTGACCGCGGTCGAGGTCGAAGGCGCCGACGGTGCTGCCGCCGCGGCAGGCGAGGGTGAGCCGGTCGCCGCCGCCTCGGTCGGACTCGTCGACAGCGACGGCTCCGAGCTCGGCACACTGACCGCGACCACCACCACGGCGCCGGCGTTCCTCGACCGGATCGAGCGGGTCACCGGCGAGCGCGCAGAGCTCGTCGGACCGCGGGGGCCGGTCGGCACCGGCGCCGAGACGATCGACACGGACACCCTGCCCGGCGGTGGCGAGGCGGCTGACTTCGAGACCGCTGACGGCGACCAGCAGCGGATCGCGGCGACCGAGCCGCTGGGGCAGGAGCGGCTGCGGATCGCGCTTATGGCCCCGGCCGAGGTCGAGGGGTTCTTCGGCTCGCAGCCGAAGGTCGCGATCGCCGTGATCGTCTTCTTCGGCGTCGCACTGCTGGCCGTGATGTTGCTGCTGCGCTCACTGCAGGGCTACGTCACCGAGATGCTCGGCGCCGCCAGGCGGATCGGCGGCGGCGACTTCTCGGGCAAGGTCCCGGTCAGCGGCAGCGACGAGATGGCCGGGCTCGCTAGTGAATTCAACCGGATGAGCGACCGGCTCAGCGAGCAGATGGACCAACTGCGCCGCCAGCGGGTCGAGATCGAGAAGTCCGTGCAACGGATCGGCGAGGCGTTCGCCTCCGGCCTCGACCGGCAGGCGCTGCTCACGATCCTCGTCGAGACCGCGGTCGGCACCTGTGAAGCCGACTACGGCCTGGTCGCGCTGAGTGGCCAGGTCGGTTCCGAGGCCGAGTCGGGTCGGCGCACCGAGGCGATGAGCGATGCCGCGCTGGCGGCCGAGGAGCGAGCGCTGCGCGAGGGCACTCCGGTCGAAGAGGAGCGCGACGGGGCGTATGCGCTCTCGAGTGCGCTCGGCAACATCGGGCAGTCCGGCGAGCCGGTGGGTGCGATGACGATCGCGCGCGAGAGCCACCCGTTCACGAGCTCGGAGCGCGAGGTCTTCCTCTACCTGCTCGGCCAGGCGGCGGCGTCGGTCGAGAACGTCGCCCTGCACGAGCTGGTGGCCGAGCAGGCCGTGACCGACGAGCTCACCGGGCTGCCTAACAAGCGTGCGTTCCAGGAGGCGATGCGCAAGGAATCCGCGCGCGCGGCGCGCTTCAAGCACGACCTGTCGCTGGTGATCCTCGACATCGACAACTTCAAGCAGGTCAACGACACCCACGGGCACCTGCAGGGCGACGAGGTCCTGCGGGTGATCGGCAAGATCCTCGCCGAGGAGTCCCGCGGCATCGACACGCCGGCCCGCTACGGCGGCGAGGAGTTCGTCGTCGCCCTGCCCGAGACCGATACCGAGGGAGCGCTCGAGGTCGCCGAGCGAATTCGCGAGCGGATCGAGGTGGTCTCGATCCCAATGGTCGAATCCGAGGGCGAGATGAAGATCACGGCGAGCATCGGCACGGCGACGATGCCGGCGCCTCCCGCCGACGTGCAGGACCTAGTCGCGGCGGCCGACGGGGCTCTTTATGAGGCAAAGCGCAGCGGCAAGAACAGGGTCGTAGTCGCGCCCACCGACAACGGCGACGAGGCGGCCGCCGCCGCCGATTCGGGCGACGATTCCGAAGCCACGGCGGCGCAGGGACCGGTCGCAGCGCGGCGAAAGTAGGCGTGGGCGCCGCCTGGCGCGCGTGTGACGGCCAAACGACGGCGACCGGCCGCGGAGTAACCTTCGCGCCACCGCATTGCCATGGGAATTCTCGACGACGCAATCCGGCAGCACCTGGACCTGAAGCGCCGCCAGGGCGCACAGGACGACGAGATCCAGCGCCTCGAGGACGAGGCCTTCGGTCCGCCGAGCCGCCCCGGCGAGCCCGACTTCCCCGAGACCGGGGAGGGCGAGGCCGTCGCCGCGGAAGCGGCCCCGCTGTCGCCGGAGCCGCCGGAGCCGGCTGAGCCCGCGAGCGAGACGGTACTCGCCGAGGTGCCGTTCGAGATCGACGACCCCGCGGCTCATCTCGAGGTCCTCTCCGAGCCCGCGACCTCCGACGAACCCGCGGTCGCGGAGCCTCCGATCGAGTCGCTGGACACGGTCGAGCACCCGTTCGAGGGCGCGGTCGAGGACACGGGCGAAGCCGAGGTCGTGCAGGCCGAGCCGGTCGAGCCGGCACCCGAGCACACCGACGAGCACCCGGCCGACGAGGGCGAGGAGGACGTGCTCGAGGAGACGCCAGAGTTCCTACGCGACCAGCCCGAAGACGACGAGCTCTGGTTCGAGCAGGGCGAACCGAAAGACTTCGACTTCTAGACGTAGCCGCGAGTGCGGGCGGCGTCGACGACGCGCTCGAGGCCGACCATGTAGGCCGCCTCGCGCAGGTGCAGACGCTCCTCCTTCGCTCGCGATGAGACCTCGCGGTAGGCGCGGCGCATGACGGTGCCGAGCTTGTCGTTGACCTCGCGCTCGTCCCAGCGGAAGTGCTGCAGGTTCTGCACCCACTCGAAGTAGGAGACGACGACGCCGCCGGCGTTTGCCATCACGTCGGGGATCACGTACACGTCCTTGTCGCGGAGGATGTCGTCGGCGGCCGGTGTGGTCGGGCTGTTGGCGCCCTCGACGAGCACCTTGCAGTCGATCCGGTCG
Organism: Solirubrobacterales bacterium; assembly: GCA_036794585.1. Classification (GTDB taxonomy): domain Bacteria; phylum Actinomycetota; class Thermoleophilia; order Solirubrobacterales; family 70-9; genus WHSW01. The sequence continues at coordinate 15,490 of DAIRGH010000045.1, forward strand.
GCGTTGCCCTCGTGGATCATCCCGCCGAGCGCCGCCGGGATCAGCACGTCGCACGGCACCGCGATGAGGTCCTCGGGCGAGATCGGATCGACGCCGTCGAACTCGGTGATCAGGCCGCCGTTGGCGATGTGGTCGTGCAGGGCGTTGGCGTCGATCCCCTCGTCGCTGCGGATGGCGCCGTTTGCGTCTGAGACCGCGACCATCTTCGAGCCGAGCTGCTGCATGATTCGCGCCGCCCAAGAGCCGACGTTGCCAAATCCCTGGACGACGAAGGTGGTGTCGGCCGGGCTCAACCCGAGGTGCGGCGCGGCCTCACGGAACATGTACACGCAGCCGCGGCCCGTCGCGGCCTCGCGGCCATAGGAGCCCTCGAGCGCAATCGGCTTGCCGGTGCAGATCGCCGGTGTGTGGCCGTGGAGCTTTCCGTACTCGTCCATGAACCAGGCCATCGTCTGTGCGTTGGTGTTGACGTCGGGAGCCGGGATGTCGCGGGTCGGGCCCAGCACCTTCTCGATCTTGTCCATGAACGAGCGGGCGATCTTCTGCAGCTCGGACTGCTCGAGGTCCTGCGCGGGGCAGTTGACGCCGCCCTTGGCGCCCCCGAAGGGGACGCCGGCGACGGCCGTCTTCCAGGTCATCAGCGAGGCGAGCGCGCGCACCTCGTCGATGTCGACCTCGGGGTGAAAGCGGATGCCGCCCTTGTACGGGCCACGAGCGCCGTTGTGCTGGATCCGGTAGCCGGAGAAGACGTGGACTTTGCCGTCGGAGAGCTTGATCGGGATCTGGACGGTGACCTCGCGGTAGGGCGCCCAGAAGACGACCCGGACGTCGTCTTCGAGACCGAGGCGATCGGCGGCGATCTGGAAGTAGTGGCGGACGATGTCGAGGTTGGAGACCTCGGCCTGCGAGCTTGGCTTGCCGTCGCGGTCCTGCTTTGCCGCTTCCTCGGTCGCCTCGGGCGACTTGTCGGTGGACTCCCGCTTGCCGACCGCTGTCGCGCTCTTGCTCTCAGCCATCCACTCCTCCGGGTATCGACTGCAGGCCTCCGATCCTCGCACATACCCGGTGCGTGCATGTGACCAACTCGGGCCGGGTAGGGTCACTGCAACGGTGTGCACGAAGGAGGCTCGAGGAATGAAGCAGAGAGCGTCGCTCGTCCTGGTCGTGCTGGCGACGGCCGCGCTGACCACTGCGGGCGTCGCCTTCGGCGAGGACACCAAGATCGACTTGACGATCAAGACGGTGTCCACAACCAAGTCGCAGTACAAGGGAGAGCTCACGTCCGAGACCCCGGCGTGCGTCGCGGACCGGTTGATCAAGGTCAAGTCGCGCGACACCCGCCTGGTCAAGACGTACAGCGACGGCGACGGCAAGTTCAAGGAGAACGGCAAGCGCCCGAAGTCCGGCGCGCCGCTGAAGCTCAAGGTCGTCGAGACGGACGAGTGCGGGGTGATCGTCGAGAGAAGTACGGCCGAGTAGCGATCGGGGCGCGGCCCGTTACAGGCCTACAATCGATCGCCTGGGGCCATAGCTCAGTTGGGAGAGCGCGGGCTTTGCAAGTCCGAGGTCGCGGGTTCGAGCCCCGCTGGCTCCACCTCGAAACCGTGCTGCTTGGGCGGGACGGGGTCCAGATAGTCAGCCGCATATCGGATTCCCTTGCGCTGACCGTTTTTCGTCGGTCCGAGCCGAAGACTGATCTCGTCGCGGCCCGCACCTAGCTCCGCGGCGGCTACGTAATAGCACCGGTCCGTCTGCGGGCAGTACGCGGCGATCCAGTCGATCGTTTTCGCCGTGTACTTCTTCACACGCCGAACCTTGCCGTTGGTGAGCGACGCCGATCGGGTTCGCACGGGTATGACTTCACCGCGCGTGATCGCGTGCTTGACCTGCACTCGCTCGAGCTTCTCGGAATCGGGTCGGGCGAAGATCAGGTCGAAGTCCCAGTCCTCGCCGTAGGGGATCGCGATGCGGTAGCCGCGGCGGACGAGGTCGCGCGCGACCTCGATCTCGGCCCGATCGCCCTTGAGTTTCAACGGTGCCATCCGAAATCGCCTTCCGGTGGAGGCCACCGTAAGGCGACTGACGTGACCGATCGAGACCTGAATGTGTCGAAGCTGTGCAACTCGAAGGCCGCGGGTTCGAGTCCCGCCGGCTCCCCTGCGCCTCCGGAAAATCGCGATGGCATCAAGACCGTGACAGCCTGCGAGAACGTCAGCGCCTCGGTCGATCCGCTTGAGATCTCCGAGGGAACCGCCTTCTTCCAGTTCTGAGCGCTACCGGCTACCGGCGCTTCCGGGCTTCTGATCTGGGATCTTTCCCCGCCATGAACCGCGGGGTATGTGGCCTAGTCGGCCTCACGGCTGCCGTGGCGCTGGCGTTCGCCGCGCCGGCGTCGGCGTACGAAGCCCACGGCAGCGTCGAGCAGGTCTACGTGACCGGCGCCGAGCCGGGATCGACGCTGACGCTGGTCGACCGCAAAGGGCGCGAGGTCGATACCGACAAGGTCGGCAAGCTCGGGGGCGCGATCTTCCGCAAGGTCGATCCGGGTGGCGGCTACGTCGTCCGCCAGGCCGGGAGCAAGAAGACCGCTGAGTCGAAGCCCGTCCGCGTCATGAGCACACGCTCGGCGCCGCCCAAGAGCAAGGCCAAGATCTACGACCAGGAGATCCCGCAGAGCGGTTACGGGTACCTGGAGACCCGCGACGGGACGAAGCTGGCGATCAACGTCCACCAGCCCCAGGTGCCCGCGGGCACCCAGGTGCCGACGCTGATCGAGTACTCGGGCTACGGCTACGCGGACCCGGCGGGCCTCCAGGGCGCGCCGGGCGAGGTCGCCGCAGGCGGCGAGAGCTCGATCGCCGTCGTCGGTCAGCTGCTCGGGTTCGCGGTCGTCGACGTCAACATGCGCGGGACAGGCTGCTCCGGCGGGTCCTTCGACTTCTTCGAGCCGCTGCAGGGCCTCGACGGCTACGACGTCATCGAGACAGTCGCACGCCAGCCGTGGGTCAAGAACGGCAAGGTCGGGATGATGGGGATCTCCTACGGCGGCATCAGCCAGCTGTTCGTCGCCAAGACCCGCCCGCCGAGCCTGTCGGCGATCGCGCCCCTCTCGCTCATCGACCAGGTGCAGACGACGCTGTTCCCCGGCGGCAGCCTCAACACCGGCTTCGCCCTCGAGTGGGCCAAGGACCGCATCGACGACGCCAGGCCGGCCTCGGCGGAGCACGGCCAGGGCTGGGCCTACAAGCAGATCCAAGAGGGCGACGACGTATGCGAGAAGAACCAGGAGATGCACACCGAGGCGGTCAACCTGCTCGACAAGATCAAGCGCAACTCGACCTACAAGCCGCGCGTAGCGAATCCACTCTCGCCGATCACCTTCGTGAACAAGATCAACGTGCCGACCTTCGTCGCCTGCCAGTGGGAGGACGAGCAGACCGGCGGCCATTGCCCGACCCTGGTGTCGCGCTTCACCGGGACCGACAAGAAGTGGTTCACGTTCACCAACGGCGTGCACGCCGACTCGCTCGACCCATCGACCGCTCAGAAATGGATCGACTTCCTCGATCTCTACGTGGCGGAGCAGAAACCGACGCCGAGACCCGCCGTCATCGCCGGCGGACCGGCGCTGTACACCGCCCTGTTCTCGACGCCGGGCGTGACCATGCCGCCCGACCCGATCCAGGCGGAGCCCACCTACGACTCGGCCAAGGCGGCGTTCGAGGCGCTGCCGCAGGTGCGCGTCCTCTACGACAACGGCGCCGGCAGCCAGCCGGGGAATCCCGTGGAGGCCTTCGAGCGCGGCTACTCGAGCCTGCCCGTCGAGGGCACTACGCCAATGAAGCTCTTCTTCGGCGACGACAACGGGGTCGGCGCTTTGACCGGCTCGAAGCCCGCGGACGACGGGGTGGACTCATTCAAGTGGGACGACGACGCCCGCCCGCCGACGAACTTCCCGCCTGACGGCGACACGGGCGGAAGCAGCGCGGGCTCCCTGTGGTCGGCCGACCCCGACTATCAGTGGTCGCAGAACCCCGAGGGCACCGCGCTCTCCTACATCAGCCAGCCGCTGACGCAGGACACCACCGTCGTCGGCGCCGGCCGCGTGGACACGTGGATCCGCTCGTCGGGGCCGGACGCCGACCTGCAGGTCACGATCACCGAGGTCCGGCCCGATGGCAAGGAGACCTTCGTGCAGAGCGGGTGGGTGCGCGGCAGCATGCGCAAGCTCGACCGCAAGAAGTCGACGAGGTACGAGCCGGTGCTGAGCCTGCGCAAGCGCGACGTCAAGCCGCTGCCCTCCGACCACTTCACCAAGCTGACGGTGCCGCTCTACTACCAGGGCCACGTCTACCGGGCCGGCTCGCAGATCCGCGTGATCGTCAGCGCGATCGGCGGCGACCAGCCGATCTGGGCCTTCGCCAAGGCCGTTCCCAGGCGCGGCAAGCCGACGATCGACCTCGCCCACACGGCCGACATGCCGTCGAGCCTGCTGCTGCCGACCGTGGACGCGGGTGTCGCAGCACCGACCGGCCTCCCACCGTGCCCGGGCCTGCGGGGCCAGCCCTGCCGCGACTACGTTCCGTTCGCGAACAGCAGCCGGCCGCTGGACTGACCCCGTACTGGTTCAGGCGGCAGCTTCGCTGGCCCCGCTGTAGCGCAGCGAGCCCGGGGTGTCGAGTTGCTCACCCGTTTCGAGCAGCGTCTTGAGCCCGGACAGGATCATCATCCAGCCGCCGTAGAGCTCGCTGTTGGCGTCCTCTCCCAGCTGGTCGTGCGTGACCCGGAGCTGGCAGGAGCTGCCGACGGGCTCGATCTCCCAGGTGACCCGCGACGCTCCCTCGGACTTGACCTCGTCGCTCCACAGAGCGGTGAAGCTCTGCACGAGCCGCAGCGGCGGGTCGACCTCCAGGATCTCGCCGGCGGCGATGTCGATCACCCCGGGGACCGAGGACTCGTAGCTCGAGCCCTTGGTCCAGTCGGAGCGCGTCTCGACCCCGAAGCTGTACTTGGCCCTCATCTCCGGGTCGGTGATCGCCTCCCAGAGCCGTTCCGGCGTCGTCTTGATGAAGATCTCGAACACCGTCATCGCTCCCGCGCCGTTGACTACCACGTACTCGTCCATCTCACGCCTCCAGTTCTCTCTTGAGCCCGGTCAGGGTTGCGACCCAGGGCTCTGCGTATTTGCTCACCCACCGGTCGTGGACGAGCCTGATCGGGACGGGGTTCAGGAAGTGCAACTTCTCGCGGCCTCGCCGCATGGTGGTCACCAGGCCCGCCTCCTCGAGCACCTTCAAGTGCTTCATCACGCCGAAGCGGGTCATCGGCAACCGCCCCTCTAGCGCGCTCAGCGTTTGCCCGTCCTGTTTGTAGAGCTCGTCGAGCAGGCTGCGGCGCGTCGGGTCGGCGAGGGCCTTGAACACGTCGTCCATGGGCCGAGTATAGGTGACCAATTGGTCACATGTCAACCGATCTACTTCGACGACCCTCGCAAAGAACTGAACAACGGCGGTGCGAGCAGGGTGAGGATCACGATCGCGCTGATCGAGAGGATGTCGATGCCCTCCTCGATGATCACCGTGATCGTGAGCAGGGCGAAGAAGGCCCAGAAGACGAGCCCGACGGTGAGCACCGCGTTGCGGACGTCCGGATCCACGGGCTAGCCGCTCAGGTACGGCGTCGGGGTCTCGCGGCGCCGGTGGCGATCGGCGAACAGCTTGATCGTCAGCAGCCCGAAGACGAAGCCGCCGACGTGGGCGAAGTAGGCCACTCCGCCCCCCTCGCCGACGTCGGTGAGCGCGGCCTGGCCGACGGCGGGCAGGAACTGCAGGATGAACCAGATCCCCAGCAGGATCATCGCCGGGATCTCGATCAGGGTGACGAAGAAGATGATGAAGATGAGGGTCAGCACCCTCGCCTGCGGGTGTAAGAGCGCGTAGCCCCCGAGCACACCAGCGACGGCGCCGCTGGCGCCGATCGTCGGCACCGTCGCGCTGGGGTCGAGCAGCGACTGTGCATACACGGCGACGATTCCGGCGAGCAGGTAGAAGAGCAGGAAGCGAGGCCTACCCATCGAGTCCTCGATGTTGTTGCCGAAGACCCAGAGAAAGAGCATGTTGCCGGCGATGTGAAAGATGCCGCCGTGCATGAACATCGAGGTGAATAGGGTCACCCACCAAGCCGCTTGATCGAGCGGCGGGTCGCCAGGCTGGACCTGGTCGCCGCAGACGATCTCTCCGCTCTGCGCTTTCGTCTGGCCGACGGCGCAGTCCGACTCGGCGGGGTGTGTGACCCGGTACGGGATCGCGCCGAACTCGATTGCGCTCGCGTCGATCGAGTCGACGCCGCGGAGCACCTGCTGATCGCTCGTAAACTGCGTCTGCCATATGAAGATCCCTACGTTGATCGCGATCAGGATCACGGTGACGATCGGAAACCGCGAGGTCGGCAGGTTGTCCCGGAGCGGGATCAAGGGAGCGGAAGCCTAGCCGCGCCGCCACGGGCCGCCGCGGAGGTGGGGGGCTACGCCGCGCGGCGCTCGGCGACTTCGCGCGCCGACTCGTCGGCGTGATAGGAGCTGCGCACGAGCGGACCGGAGGCGACCGACTCGAAGCCGAGCTCGTAGGCGGCGTCGCGGAGCGCGTCGAACTCGTCGGGGTGCCAGTAGCGGACCACCGGTAGGTGCTTTTCGGTCGGCCGCAGGTACTGGCCGACGGTGAGGATCTGCACGCCGTGCTCGCGCAGCAGGCCGAACGCCTCGACCATCTCGTCGAACTCCTCGCCGAGGCCGACCATCAGGCCCGACTTGGTCACCACCTCGGCTCCACCCATTTCCCTGGCCAGGCGCAGGACCCGGCACGACCGCAGGAAGTCCGACCCTCGCCGCGCCCGCGGGTAAAGCCGCGGCACCGTCTCGACGTTGTGGTTGAAGACGTCGGGCCGCTCGTGGATCACCTTCGCCAGCGGCATCTCCTGGCCGCGGAAGTCCGGGGTCAGGACCTCGACCTTGCAGCCTGGAGCCATCATCCGGATCGAGCGGATCACGCCGACGAACGCGCCGGCGCCGTAGTCGGGCAGGTCGTCGCGGTCGACCGAGGTGACCACCGCGTGGCGCAGGCCCATCTTCTTCACCTGGGTTGCGACGCGCAGCGGCTCGAGCGGGTCGTTCCACGTCGGCACTCCGGTCTGCACGTTGCAGAAGCCGCAGCGCCGGGTGCAGACGTCGCCGAGGATCA
>DAIRGH010000004.1:0-55471 GCA_036794585.1 Solirubrobacterales bacterium
CGGGCTCTTCACGCTGCTCGCCGCCGCGGCGCCGACCCTGCCCGTCGCGATCGCGGCGCTCATCCCGCTCGGCGCCGCGAGCGTCACCTTCGCCGCCGGCGTCAACTCGACCCTGCAGCTGCGGGCGGCCCCATGGATGCGCGGCAGGGTGATGGCGCTCTACTCGGTCGTCTTCCTCGGCTCGACGCCGATCGGCGGTCCGATCGTCGGCGCTCTCTCCCAGCTCGCCGGCCCGCGCGCGGGACTCGTGCTCGGCGGGACGGCAGCGCTCTCCGCGGCGCTCGGCGGCTGGCGCGCCTTCGCCGGCTCAGCCGGGTCGCGCCGGAGGCGGGGGCGGCGGCTTGACGCTGGGGGCGCGGTCGCGATACAGCCCGGGCGTGCGGATCAGCCGCACCGGCTCGAGCGCCGAGGAGGGCTCGACGTAGAAGCGCACCCCGTCGCGCTCCTCGACGGCGGCGACGGCGTGCTCGCGCCCGCGCCAGGCGAGCGCGGTGGCGATCGCGTAGCCGGCTCCGATCGCGGCCACCTGGGGCCACGCCCAGCCGGCGCCACCGACGATCAGCGCGAACGCGCCGATCGGCCACAGGCGCAGGAACGCGATCCAGGCGGGGCTCTCGGGCGGCAGGCTGGTCGCCATGCGCGCTCCCGCGAGCACCCTTCCGACGGCATCGGCCGTCCGTGCCGAGCGGCCGAGGTAGAGGCCGGCGACAGCGGCGATCAGCCACCAGCCCCCGGCGACCGCAAGCGCCAGCGAGTCCGCGTCGCGGTTGGCGACCACGACGCTCACCGCGCCCAACGCGGTGGCCACCCCGGCGACGAGCAGGACGGTGACTCGCAGGAGGTCGCAGAACAGCATCACAGCCCTCGCAGCAGCTCGAGAAAGCCGTCGGTGCCGGAGACGACGAGCTCGGCTTGAGCCTCGATCTCCGCCGGCCCCTCAGCGGAGGAGACGCCGACGCAGACTGCGTGGTCGAGCTCGCCGTCGCGCTCCAGCTCGCGCAATGCCGCGAACGCGTCGAGATCGGTGCGGTCGTCGCCGCCGAACATGGCCCGGGACGCGCCGGCGTCGCGGATCAGCCCGCGAACCGCGATCCCCTTGTGGACCTCGGCGGTCGGCCGCAGCTCCAGGACCATACGGCCGAAATGGGGGACCAGGCCCTCCTCGGCGCCGAGCTCGGCGAGGCGCCGCGCGCGCTGCTCGGCCAGGTCGACGTCGGCGGCGCCGCGCCAGTGGATCGCCTGGATCGGTCCCTTGTCCTCGAGCCGCAGGCCGTAGCTCTCCAGATCACGCCAGTCGAGGCGCGCCGCGAACCCCGCAGCGGCTGCACCGCGCCGGTCGACCACCGGGTCGAGGCGCGGCTCTGCCTCTCCCGGAGCGAGCAGCTCAAGTCCGTGGTTGCCGGCGTAGGCGAGCTCGCCGAGGCCGACGAGCCGGCGCGCGGTGCTCGCGCGGCGGCCGCTGACGCAGGCGACGAGCAGGTAGCGCCCCGCCAGCGCTCGGAGTACCGCCCGCGCCTCGTCGGGCACGGCGGCCGCCTCCGGGTCCTCGACGATCGGCGCCAGGGTGCCGTCGATGTCGCAGAGAATCGCCGACCGCCGCGGCTCGGCTCGCAGCGGCTCCAGGGCGTCGGCGTCGGCCATCCTCATAACTAGTATCGCCTGATGCCTCCCGACCGGCTGCTCAAGCTCGGCGTCATCGCGACGGCCGCCGGGGTGTACAGCGGCATGCTGGGAGTGGGGGGCGGCGGCATCATCGTGCCGCTGCTGATCTTCTGGCTCGGTTACGAGGAGCGTGAGGCCACCGGGACGAGCCTTGCGGCGATCATCGCGATCGCGCTGATGGCGGTCATCGGCCAGGGCCTGTACGGCAACGTCGACCTGGACCTGGGGGTGTTGATCGGCGTCCCCGCGGTCGCCGGGGTGATCGCCGGGACCGCGTTGCAGCAACGCGTCCCCGAGCGCGCGATCTCGCTCATGTTCGCCGTGTTGATGATCGCGACCGCAATCGAGCTGGCGATCGGCTGATGGAGTACGCGCTCGCAGCCCTGCTTGGGTTCGCCGGCGGAGTCGTGGGCGGCATGCTCGGCGTCGGCGGCGGGATCCTGTTCGTCCCGGCGCTGGCGATCGTCCTCGATCAGCCACAGATCGAAGCGGTCGCGACGTCCCTGGTGGCCGTGATCCCGGTCGCCGTCGTCGGCGCCTGGCGCCAGGGACGGCACGGCAACGTCCGCCTGCGCGACGCACTCTGGATCGGCGCCCTGTCGCCCCTCGGGGTCGTAGCGGGCGTGCTGATCGCCAATGCGGTGTCTGAGCGGGTGCTGGAGCTGTCGTTCGCGGCGCTCCTCGTCGTGATCGCGACCCAGCTGATCCGCCGCGGCCTCAGTGCTCCCGGCCCTCGAGCGAGCCCTTGACCGAGGCGTCGAGCGCGTTGAGGCGATAGAGCGCGAGCGCCTCCGGGGTGGCGAAGCCTCGTTGCGGCCCCTGCCCACGGCCGGGCGCGGCCTCCGGGCCGTGGTGGGACAGGATGCAGTTGAGCAGCGCCAAGCGCCGCTCCGCCGGCAGCGAGGCCGCAGCCGCGCCGACGATCTCGGCGCCGAGGGTCAGGTGGCCGAGCATCCTGCCCTCGTCGCTGACCTGAAACTCGGCGCCGTACGTGAACTCGCGCGTCTTGCCGACGTCGTGCAGGATCGCCGCCGCGCTCAGCAGGTCGGAGTCGAGCCGGGGGTGAAGGGTGCAGAGCTCGCCGACCAGCGTGGTGACCGCGACGGTGTGCTCGAGAAGGCCGCCCAAGTAGGCGTGGTGCCCGGCGCGGGTGCACGGGGCCCGGCGAAACTCGGCGGCCAGCGGCCCCGTGAAGACGACCGACTGGACCACCGCCTGCAGGGCCGGATCGTGGATCTCGCGCGCGAGATGCTCGAGAAAGCCCTCGAGCTCCTCGGTCGAGCGGTACGCCGCGGGCAGGAACTCGCCCGGCTCGAAGCTGCCGGACTCGAGCGCGTGGACGTCGTCGAGCTCGGCGACCAGCTCGCCGCGGTAACGCTCGACCTTGCCGCGCGCGAGCACCGCGTCGCCGGCGTCGAAGCGCAGCCCGATCCGGTCGGCCTCGCGAAAGACCCGCGCGGGCATCGCGCCGGTACGGTCCCGCAGCCTCAGCGACAGGTACTGACCGCCGTTGCGGGCAGTCAGCCGCTCCTTCGCCACGCACGCAAAGCGACCCTCGAACCGCTGTCCAGCCCGCAGCTCGGAGACCCGGGGATGAATCTGCGCCAGCGCCGCTTCCACGTCCTCATCTTGAACCCGGGGTCGGACCCGATCGGCGCTCGGGCGGAGGTCGGCCGGTAGTCTCGATGCAGTGGACACGTTGAAGTGGTTGGGGGACCCGCCGGAGCTCCGCAGACCCATCCTGGTCGCGGCTTTCGCGGGCTGGAACGACGCGGCAAGCGCGGCGACGACCGCGCTGGAGGCGGTCGCGGTCTCGCTCGAGGCCGACCAGATCGCCGAGATCGACCCCGAGAACTTCTACGACTTTCAGGTCACCCGGCCGACGATCCGCTTCTCGGAGGGCCAGACGCGCGAGGTCGACTGGCCGGCGAACTCGGTGTACGCAGGGGTCGCGCCGGCCGCCGAGCGAGACCTGGTGCTGCTCTCGGGCATCGAGCCCAACCTGCGCTGGCGCAGCTTTGCCGACGCCGTGATCGCCGTCGCCACGCGGCTGGACGTGAAGATGGTGGTCACGCTCGGAGCGCTGCTCGCCGACGTCCCGCATTCGCGCCCGGTGCCGATCACAGGTCTCGCCTCGGACCCGGAGCTGGTCGAACGACTCAACCTGCAGCGCTCCAGCTACGAGGGACCCACGGGAATCGTCGGCATCGTCCACGACGCCTGCAGGCGCAACGGTCTCAACTCGGCCAGCCTCTGGGCGGCCGTCCCCCACTACGTCGCCGCGGTCCCGAACCCCAAGGCGGCGCTCGCCCTGCTGCGCCGGCTGGAGGGCTTCACCGGCGTCGTGATCGAGGCCTCCGAGCTCGAGGAGGCGATGAGCCAGTTCGAGACCCAGGTCGATCGCGCGGTGGCCTCCAACCCGGAGATCGAGGAGCTCGTCCGGCGGCTGGAGGTCGAGCAGGACGACATCCCCGAGCTCGACTCCGACGACGTCCCGTCGGGCGACGCGATCGCCCAGGACTTCCAGCGCTTCCTGCGCCAGCGCTCAGACGGCCTCTAACTACGCCTCGCTGGCCGGGCAGATCAGCCGGTAGTCGCACCACGAGCAGATCTCATAGGAGGGGCGGGGCTCGAAGTCCTGATCCTCGATTCCGGCGGCGACCTCGAGCACCGTGCGCTCGACCCGCTCGGGGTCGTCGGGCTCGGCGGGCACCTGCACCCGCTGGTCGGCGAGCACGTAGTAGTAGCTGCCGCTGTCGGCGTCGATACGCCATGCCTCGCGCGCTCCGAGCCGGTAGAGGGCGAGTTGCACGTCGCCGGTGAGCTTGGGGCCAGTGCCCGGTTCGCCGGTCTTGTAGTCGATCAGCTCATAGCCTCCGCCCGCCAAGCGGTCGACGCGGTCGACGCGTCCGCGCAGGTGGTGAGGGCCGATCGCAAACGCGAAGTTGCGCTCCAGCCACACCGGCTGGGAGTCCGAGCGCGTGTGTCGCTCCTGATAGCGGGCGAGGGCGGCGACGGCGCGGTCGCGGTACTGAAGCTCGTCGTCTGAGGCGCCGAAACCCTGCCGGCGCCAGCCCGCCTCGAACAGCTCCAGCAATCGGTCGAGGCTGCCCGCCGTCGGCCCCACGAGCGGCACGAGGCTCTGCTGCTCAGCCCGCATCTCCTCGGCGTGGAAGCGCTCGAGCACGTTGTGGATCAGGATCCCGAAGCGCTGGTTGATCGTCGGCTCCTGCGGGATCGCGAACACGCGCGCGAACTTGTACTTCAGCGGGCAGGTGCGGTAGAGGTCGATGTCAGAGGCGGAAAGGGCCAGTCCTCCCTGGCGGCGGGGCAGGAACTGCTCCAGCGAGGGTTCGCGGCGGGCGGCGACCTGGTCGCGGCGGGTACCGCGCTCGCGCTCCTCGTCGATCACGTACTCGTCCAGCGCCGAGGCCTCCAGCGCGGCGCGCTGCTCGGGCGACGCGACCCGGCCGAGGAGCTCGTTGATCGCCGCCAGCGCCTCCGGCGCGGGCTCGCCTCCGGGTCGCTGGAGGAGCGCCGCGACCTTGACCAGCTCGAGGTAGCGGGCGACGCCGGAGGTGACGTCGGCGGCCGTGTCGAGGCGCATCTCCGACAGTGCCGAACCTGCTCGCCACGAGGCCTCGAGCGCCTCGTCGCGCAGCATCCGGTAGGTCGAGTGAAGACCCTCGGCCGGGCCGAACATCTCCTCCTCGTGGTACTCCTCCTCGCCGCCGTGGCGCTCGCGGACGGCCCGGTAAAGCCGCGAGGGCGCCGCGGTCCCCCCCTCGGCCCGATCCGGCCACGAGAGCACCAGCGCCGCGCGGGCGCGGGTGATCGCCACGTGGGCGAGCATCGATCGCCGCCGCTGGGTGAGCTCGTCGCCGGCGGCGGGAAGCTGAGCGGTGAGGAGCTCGTCGGGGATCCAGGTGTCCTCCCAGTGGCGCGCAGCGATCGCGCCGCTGCGCAGGCCGAGCAGGTAGACGTGGTCGAACTCCAGGCCCTTGACCTGCTCGGGCTCGGCGACGAGCACCGCGCCGGCGGCCGGCGGCTCTGAGTCGTCACCCTCGATCTCGCCGGCGTCGGCGATCGCGTTGAGGTGGCGGACGAAGTCGCGCACCGAACCGCGGGGCTCGCGCCGCGACCAGTCGGCGGCCAGCTCGGCGAGGCGGGAGAGGTTGACCAGGCGCTCGGCGGTCTCGGGGCTGGCGGCGAAGAGGCGGTGGCGGCGCAGGCCGACGCGCTCGATCAGGCGGCGGACGAAGACGTCGGCGCGCATGCGCTCGAGCGCCGTGGCGGCGGCGTGGTGAAGGCGCAGGAAGGCCTGGATCCGGTCGCGCGCCTCGGGCGGCAGCTGCGGGCTCTCCAACGCCGCCTCCAGCGCCGAGACCATGTCGAGCTTTCGCCGCCGCGCGATCGTGGTCACCTTGGCGAGGTCGACCGAGCGCAGCTCCACGGGCGGCCGGGTCAGGGCGCGGACGACGGCAGCGGCGTCGCCGGGGTCGGCGAGCATCCGCAGCCAGGCGAGCGCGTCGCGAACCTCCGGGCGCTGAAAGAGCGCGGCGTCGCCGGCGAACCTGAACGGCACGCTGCGCTCCTCGAGCGCCGCGGCGACCAGGCGGCCCTCGCGCCAGCCCGACCCCGCGATCACGCAGATCCGCTCGGGCCGCACCTCGCCGGCCGCGAGCAGGTGCTCGATCTCGCGAGCCGCCGCCTGCGCCTGGGCGCGGTCGTTCTCGCAGCGCCAGAAGCGAACCGCCTGCGGCGCGCGCAGCGACGGACCGAGCTCGACCTCGGTCGCGCCGGGATACGTTTCGCGAAACGCCTGGAGCGCCGCCTCACCGGCGCCGCGAAAGCGCCTGATCGCCTGCTCGGCGTCGCAGGCGCCGGCGAGGTTGCGATGCGAGGCGATGGCCTCGATCAAGGAGCGGTGGGCGACCCCGGTGTCCTCGAGCTCGTCGACGAGCACGTGCGAGAAGCGCTGGCCCACCGCCGCGCCGACATCGGCGCGGTTTGCCAGCAGCTTGCCGAGCTCGAGCACCAGATCGCCCGAGTCGAGGCTGCCCGCCTCGCGCAGGATGCGGTCGTGGCGGGCATAGAGGTCGGCGAACTCGATCTCGCGCTCGGCGCGCTCGCGCTCGGCCGGGTTGGCGGCGGCACGTTCGGCCGCCACGGCCCAGTCGCGCAGCGCGGCCGGTGCGACCGCCTCGATCTTGAGCAGGTCGATGCGGCGCAGCAGCCTGGCCAGCAGGCCGGCCGGGTTGCCGCGGATCTCATGGCGGCGAAGGGGCAGGTCGTCGAGGCGGTCGAGCAGGATCGCCAGCCGGTCGGCCGCCGAGACGGTGGAGAAGAACGGATCCAGGCCGGCCTCGATCGAGTACTCGCGCAGCAGCACCTCGGCGGCCTCGCCGTATGTGTGGATCCAGAGCTCCTCGTGCGGGCGGTCGAGGACGATCTCGGCGCGGTCACGCAGCCGGGCGCGGGCGGCGCGCGAGCGGGCGAGGACCAGCACGCGCTCGGGCGGGATGCCGCGCGAGGCGAGCGCCTCGAGCCGCAGCGCGAGCGCCTCCGAACGGCCGCACCCTGCTGGACCGAGCACGAGCAGCGGACCGTCCCCATGCTCGGCGACCCGAGCCTGGCCCTCGCTTGCGGTTTGGTCGTCCAGAGGCACCGTCTCAACCTTCTAGCATGGCCCGATGCCCGGATCGGACCGCCTTCCGCTCGTTGCGGCCGACTGGCTGGACGCATGCCGGCGCACGGTCGCCGCACAGCGCGAGCTGTTCGGCCGCGTGCGGGGGATCGCCGCGCGGACCGAGTACGACGGCGTCGGCGAGGGGGGCGACCGCAGTCTGGTGATCGACCGCGACGCCGAGGAGATCGTGTTCGTCGAGCTCGAGCGCCTGCACCGGGCGGGCGCCGAGTTCACCGCGATCTCCGAGGAGCGCGGCGAGGTGGTCTTCGGCGCCGGCAGCTCGGAAACCAGAGTGGTGATCGACCCCATCGACGGCTCGCTCAACGCGCGCCGGATGCTGCCCTCGTTCGCGCTCAGCGTCGCGGTCGCCTCGGGCGACTCGATGGCCGACGTCGAGCTGGCATTCGTGCACGATTTCGGCACCGACGAGGAGTTCGTCGCCGATCACGGTGCCGGCGCCATGCTCAACGGCGAGGAGCTCCTCGCCCGCGGCCCGGGTTACGGGCTCGAGCTCGTCGGCCTCGAAGGCGCGAAGCCGGAGCGGTTGCTGCCGCTGATCGAGGGCCTCGCCGGAAAGGCGTTTCGCTGCCGGGGCGTCGGGTCGCTCGCGATCACCCTCTGCTACGTCGCCGCCGGGCGCTTCGACGGCATGCTCAGCGGCCGCCCCGCGCGCTCGGTCGACATCGCCGCCGCGCAGCTGATCGCCCGCGAGGCGGAGGCCTGCGTGAAGTTCGACGGGCTCGATCTATCCGAGGCGCATCTGGGCCTCGAGGCGCGATACGACATCGTCGCCGGCCTCGACGAGGAGATGCTCGGCACCCTGCTCGGCATCCATCGCGCGGCGTCGCGCGTGTAACCCACGCACAGGCGTGGTTTACAAACACCTGTTCGGGTATCTTGATAGAGTCGAACATCCTTAGAAGTAAGGAAGTTAGAAACAGTCGATCCACCGAGGGGTTGAAAGCAGGACACATGCCCACCAACGCCAAGACCAGCACCACCCGCCGCGCTTCGAGCACTAGCAGCTCGAGCACGAGCACCAGCAACACGAGCACGACGCAGCGCACCGAGTCCTCGCAGGTCCGCGAGGGCGTGACCAAGGCTCGCAAGGGCGCGGTCGCGATTGCCAAGCAGACCGCCGAGCGCGCGGTCGACGTTCCCGTCGGCGCCGCGCTGACGGCCCGTGACCGGGTCGCCGAGACGGTCGATTCGCTGGCGACGAGCACCAAGCGCGAGCAGGAGCTGAAGAGCTTCCGCACGCAGGTCACCCGCGAGCTCAACAAGTTCGAGCGCCGCGGCGGCCAGGCGCGCCGCAAGGCGACGCAGCGCGTGCGCACGACCCGCAACCGGGTCGAGCGCGAGGCGAAGGCTCGCCGGCGCGAGGTCACCAAGGCGGTCAAGCAGAACCGCACGAAGGCCGAGGGTCAGCTGAAGAAGGCGCAGGACGTCGTCTCCAAGCGGATCCCCGCGCTCTCCTAGGCACACCGCTTAGCCCGGGCATCCGCACGAGGTTGGCGGCGCCCGGAGAAGCTGTCCGCACACATATCTCGCGGGCAGAACAGCAACCTCTCCTCCCCGATCGACCGGCCTCGCGCCGGTCGATCGTTTTTTTGGGGGCGTGGGGCGCCCCGAACAACAACAACGGCAGGTAGGGCAGCCGGTCCAGACGAAAGCGGCGGGGATGGCGGGCTATTGGCGCATACCGCCAAGAAGCCGCCATCGCCCCGAGTTTTGCCGTGAACGCCACCCCCTACCCAGCCCCGTCCTTTTCGGCGACGCATGAGCCCTCTGCCAGAATGAGCACGATGGCTCTTCCCACGCAAGACCAGGTGACCGAGGCGCTGCGGGCGGTCATCGACCCCGAGCTGCGGCGGTCGATCGTCGACCTGGGCATGGTCCGGTCGATCGACGTGCGCGAGAGCGGCAAGGTCGAGGTGGTGGTCTCGCTGACCACGCCCGGCTGCCCGATCCGCTCGCACTTCCAGCAGGCCGTGGCCCTGAACGTCTCCCAGCTCGAAGGCGTGACCGAGGTCGGCGTCGGGTTCGACGTGCTGACGCCCGACGAGAAGGGGCGGCTGCAGCAGGCGCTCGGTCGGCCCGGCGGGCTGCCGGAAGGCGCCCTGGCGGCGGTTAAGAACGTGATCTGCGTCGCCTCGGGCAAGGGCGGGGTCGGCAAGTCGACGATGACCGCCAACCTCGCGGCTGCGCTGCAGGCCGAGGGTCACGCGTCCGGCGCTCTCGACGCCGACGTCTACGGCTACTCGATCCCGCGGATGCTGGGCGTCGACCAGCGCCCGGAGGTCAACGGCGAGCGCAAGATCATCCCGCCAACCGGTCCCGCGGGGATCAAGGTGATGTCGATCGGCTTCTTCCTGGAGCGCAACGCGGCGGTCGTCTGGCGTGGGCCGATGCTGCACAAGGCGATCCAGCAGTTCCTAGAGGACGTCGCCTGGGACGAGCTCGACTACCTGCTGCTCGACCTGCCTCCGGGCACGGGCGATGTCTCGATGACGCTCGCCCAGCTGCTGCCGCAGGCCAAGGTCGTGCTGGTCACCACGCCGCAGCCGGCGGCGCAGACGGTGGCCCGCCGCGCGGCCGACATGGCGGCGAAGGTCGACCTCGAGCTGCTCGGCGTGATCGAGAACATGTCCGGCTTCACGACTCCCGACGGTCAGCGCTTCACGATCTTCGGCGAGGGCGGCGGGCAGCTGCTCGCCGACGAGCTCGACGTGCCCCTGCTCGGCAAGGTCCCGCTCTCCGAGGACCTGCGCGCGCACGCCGACGCGGGCACCCCGCTCGTGCTCGAGCAGCCCGACCACCCCGCCTCGCAGGCAATTCGCGCGACCGCTAGGGGGATCGTCGCCACGACCCCGCAGGAGCTGCCGGTGATGCAGGCCGAGTCGCCGGCGGCGCCGGCACCTGTCGGAGCGATCAGCGGCACCGAGCTGCCCGTCGTTCAGGGCTGACGACGCTGGACCCCCGCACCGACCTCAACCGCGCGTTCTGGGACGAGCGCGTACCGATCCACACGGCGAGCGAGTTCTACGACGTCGAGGGCTTTGCGTCCGGCGGCTCGACGCTGCGCCCGTTCGAGCTCGAGGAGGTGGGACCGGTGGCGGGAAAGCGGTTGGTCCACCTGCAATGCCACTTCGGCCTCGACACACTCTCCTGGGCGCGCCGAGGCGCCTCGGTGGTCGGATTGGACTTCTCGGAGCCCGCCGTCGCCGCGGCGCAGGAGCTCGCTGGCGAGCTCGACCTCGACGCGCGCTTCGTCGCCGGCGACGTCTACGCGGCGGCCGAGACCCTCGAGGGCGAGCGATTCGACGTCGTCTACACCGGGCTCGGCGCGCTCAACTGGCTCGGCGACCTCGACCGCTGGGCGGCGGTCGTCGCCTCGCTGCTCTCACCCGGCGGCTTTCTGTATCTGGCCGAGTTTCACCCGTTCACCGACGTCTTTGGCGACGACGACCTGACCGTCGAGCGCGACTATTTCCAGGACGCCGCGGGCGAGCGCGTGGAGGGCCCGGCGGGTACCTACGCCGACCTCGAGGCCGAGACCGTCCACAACGTCACCCACGAGTGGACACACCCGATCTCAGAGGTGCTGAGCGCCGTGCTCGCGGCCGGGCTCGGGATCGATCTCTTCCACGAGCACGACTACACGTTGTTTTCGAGATGGCCAATGCTCGAGCGCGGCGAGCTCGAGGGCGTGACCAAATACATCTACCGCTTCCCGGCCGGCCACCCCCGGCTACCGCTGATCTACTCGCTCCGTGCCCGGGGTGGGTAGCGCCGCCCCACCCCCGCGCCTCCCGACGGTTCCTTCTTGACCGCCGGCGCGCATCGACATAGCGTGGGGGCGCCAATGACGACCAAGTCCTGGTTCGCCCTCGTCCTGCTCACGGCCGCATTCGTGATCAACGTCGGTGTCTTGATCGCCGGCGAGCTCGAGGGCTGGGCCCTGGCGACGATCGTGCTGCTCGGGGCGGCCGGGGCGTCGCTGCTCGCCGAGCGTCGTCCCTGGCGGTAGCAGCCTGGGCTAGCCCGTCGTGAACCGGATCTCGTCGCTGAACTCGTCGAGCACGGCCGGGACCTCTTCGCCTCCGGCGTCGATCGCCGCGTAGAGGCGCTCGAAGAACTCCGCGGTGCGCATCGCCGGCCTCACCTGCCAGTTCACCCGTGCAGGCCCGTCGCCGGTCATCTGATGGGGCGTACCGGCCGGGATCTCGAACGTCTCCCCAGCCGCATAACGGCGGGCTTCGCCGTCGATCACCGTGCGCACGGCGCCCTCGAGCACCTCGAAGCGCTCCTCCTGGCTGGGGTGAAGGTGCTCGGGCGGCATCTCGCCGCCACCGCCATACGACCCCTCCATCTCGAGCAGCGCGCCGTCGGTCTCGGCGGCGGTCTGGATCAGGCGCAGGCGAGAGCCCCCGTGACCCTCGATCACCTGTCCGGCCTGCGCCACGCCGCGGGCTAGCTGCCCGAGTAGTACTCGGCGTTGATCTGGGTGTACTTCGCCCACTCCTCGGGGAGCTGGTCTTCGGCGAAGCAGGCGTCGACCGGGCACGCCTCGACGCAGGCGTCGCAGTCGATGCACTCGTCGGGATCGATGAAGAGCTGCTCGACGTTCTCGTAATCCGGCTCGTCGGGAGTCGGATGGATGCAGTCGACCGGACACACCTCGACGCACGAGTTGTCCTTCTGGCCGATGCACGGCTCGGCGATCACGTAAGCCAAGTCTCAGATCCCTTTCTGACTTCTTCCAGGCGGGTCCGGCGGGCGGTGCCCGGCCGAGCGGAGCCGGCATTTTAGAGTGTTCGATCAATGATCTTGGTCACCGGGGCCACCGGGACGGTCGGCACAGCGCTGCTGCCTAAGCTGCTCGACAGCGGCGAGGAGGTGCGGGTGCTGGTCCGCGACCCCCGCAAGCTGGGTCGGATGCGGGTCGAGGTGCGGATCGCGCTGGGCGACCTGGTCGAGCTCGGCGACCCGAGGGTCGTCCGCCAGGCCCTGCGCGGAGTGAGCACGGTGATCCACCTCGCGGCCGCGATTCGAGACCAGTCCGCCGCCCCGGTCGAGGAGCTCAACGGCCTCGCGACCGCGAGGCTGCTGCGCGCCAGCGAGACCGCCGGCGTGGACCGCTTCGTCTTCTTCTCGGCGATCGGTGCGAGCGAGATCCAGCGCACTCGCTTCTTCCGGGCCAAGGCGCTGGCCGAGCGTGCGGTGCTCGACTCCGATCTGGCGACCACCGTTTTCGCGCCCTCGATCGTCTACGCGCCCGACGACCCCTGGGTGACGATCCAGCGCCGCCTGGCGCTGCTTCCGGCGATCCCGATCTCAGGTCGTGGCGCCGCCGCCTACCAGCCGATCTGGGCCGACGACGTCGCCCGCTGTGTGCTCGCCGACCTCGACGATGGGCCCGGCACGCGCCGCCACGAGCTCGCGGGGCCGGATCGGCTCAGCTACGACGAGATCGCGATGCTGATCGCGCGTTCGGCGGGCCGCGAGCGCCCGCTGGTGCACGTGCCGCTTGGCATCGTGCAGTTGAGCCTCGCGTCGCTTCGCCGTCTGGTCGGCGACGCGGCGTTCGCGACTTGGGAGGAAGCGGAGCTGATGGAAGTGCCGATGGTCAGCGAGCGCGGACCGGCGGACGCGCGGTCGCTGGGCGTCGAGCCACGACGGATGGTCGAGGTGCTCGGCGGGGGCTAGTGAGGCGGAGGGCCCTGGGGCCGGGGCATCCATGCCCCGCCGCGCTCGGGGGTGCGGCATCCCCTCCCTGGGAGGCGCCAGGCTTTCTGCAGGTTCGCGCCTCTACCGGTGACTCTGACCGATCCGGGCAGGTGAATCTACGGTGGCAGGCCGTAGATTCACTGCGGGTTTCCCGCAGGCGCGCGAGTGAGGCGGAGTCCGGAGGACGAAGCCGAGCCCCGCCGCTGTTGAGGCGGCTGGTTTCGTCAGCCCACCACGTGAACCGTGTTGCAGTCAGGCAACACGGTGTCGCCCGGATCGACGAAGGCCACGTCGTGGCCGGTGCCGCAGACGATCTCGTCCACGTCGCCGTCGGCGGCGTGGATCTCGTCCTTGCCGCCGCCGGCGTGGACGAAGTCGTTGCCCGAGCCGAGATCGAGGTAGTCGTTACCGCCGTCTCCCTTGATCAGGTTGTCGTCGCCCGGTCCGCCGAAGACGCGATCGTCGCCGATGCCGCCGGTGACCCGCTTGTCGCCGCCGGCGCCGCCGAAGACCTTGTCGTCGCCGTGCTGACCGCGGACGTCGTCGCGCCCGCCGTTGCCGTGGACCGAGTCGTCAGCGGGATCGCCGGCGACGTGATCGTCGTCCGGACCGCCCTTGACCTTGTCCTCGTCGACCCCGCCGAACAGGCAGTCGTCGTCCTCGAGGCCGAGCACCGTGTCGCGCCCGCCGTGGGCGAAGATGCCGTCGCGCTGCGGCGTGCCCTCGAGCCGCTCACCCTTCTCGCCGCCACGCTTCACGAGCAGGGTCTCACCGAGGCAGCGGGTCTCCTTCGGGCCCGGGAGCTCGCCGTACGGCCCCAGGGCATCGAGGGGAAGCTCAACCGCGCCGATGTCGGTGCCGTCGTTGGCGTTGGCGGGGGGACGATCGACGGTCCGCGCCGTGCCCCGCTGCTCGGCCGCGAGGCCGTTGCCGACGCCGGCGTCGATCGCCGCGCTTGCCGCCGCCGGGAGCTTGGTCTGGGTCGGGCCGCCGTTTCCGGCGAGCCCGCCGAGCTGCGGATCCTGGCCGGTGATGTTCGATCCGGGTGGAGCGTCGGTCACCGTCGCGCCCGTGGTCACCTCGAGCAGGCTGAAGCCCGCGTTGAACGAGGCGTTGTCGCTTCTCAGGTCCGGTCCGTCGGCGTCACCGCCGAGCGCGCTGGCGGTGTTGTCGGCGACGATTGTCGAGCTCAGCTGGACAACCGGCTGAACAGAGCTGCCGCGACTGACCTGGCTTTGCTCGAAGCGCGAGACCGAGATTCCGCCTCCCTCGCCGGCGCTGTTGTCGGCGACCGTCGTGTTGCGGACCGTTCGTGGGTTCGGCGGAGTGACCTGGTCGCTGACAAACCTGATCGCGCCTCCCGCGCCATCCGCGTGGTTGCGCGCGAAGGTCGAGTTCTGGACCAGGACCGCACCCGGCCCGCGGTCGACCGCGAGGCCGCCGCCATCGCCATCGCCCAGGGTGCCGGCGGCACGCACGGGAGTCGGGAACACGGCGTTGTTGTTGGAGAACGTGGAGGCGGTCACGGTGACGTCCTCCCCGACCCGGCCGGCGAACACGCCACCACCGAGTAGCGCATCGTTGTTGTCGATCGTCGTGTTGCGAATCGTCATCGCGCCGGCCGAGCTGTGCTCGACCGTGAAGCTGGCGATCCCGCCACCGGTGCCGGCGACGCTGTTGCTGATCACGGAGTCGGCGACGGTGAGGTCGGCGGGAAAGCCGAAGTCGTCGTCTCCGAAGTCGCTGCTGAAGATCGCGCCACCTGCATCAATCTGATCGCCGGCGAGGCCGTTCGTCATCGTCAGACCCGAGATCACGACCTGCTGGTCGGGGGCGTCGAAGCCGAAGAGCTTGAAGATCCGGTCGTGACCCCCGCCGTTGATCGTCAGCTGCCCGGCGCCCGGGCCTTGGATATCGAGGCTCTCGTTGCGGATATCCATGTCGCCAAAGCTCGCGTCGAGGGCGATCGTGCCCGTCACGCCCCCCGCGAAATTGATGGCGTCGGCCACGCCGTTGGCGTTCGCCGCCTCGATCGCCTCGCGCAGCGAGCAATCCGGGTCGGCGGCCACGCACGGCGTGCCATTCGTGTCCGCGGTCTTGGTGACCGTGAAGGTCGCAGCGCCTGCCGTTCCGGGGGCAACCACCAGGGCCGCCGCCAGCGCTCCGCCTGCTCCGAGTCCGAGCTTCCCTGCCCGCCTGCTTACCCTGCCGTGCTCGCGGCGCATCCGGCGCTCGCGCGCCCGCCTCGCGCTCCGTGCTGACATCTATGCCTCCGATCATGCCGTCCATCCCTGGGCGGCTGGCGAAAGCGTACAGGGGTCTACTCGGGAAGGTCAATCGGTAATAAGTCCGGTATTTCCGTTGCAGGAAGTCCGCATTACGTTCCAGGCTCGGCCGTGTCCAGCCACTCGCCGACCGACCGCAGGCCGCCCCGCAAGAAGAGCTCCCGGCACCGGCCCCGCTGGGTCTTTCCGCTGGAAGTGCGGGGAATCGTGCGTGGCTCGATCAGGCAGATCGCGCCTAGCTCGAGCTCGAACCGGCCCTTGACCGCCGCGCGCATCGCCTCGTACACCGACTCGAGCGCGCCGTGATCCTCGCGCACCTCGGCGACGAGGCCCAGGCGGCGGTTCTCTCCCGCCTCGATCAGGAACGCCGCCGAGCAGTTGTGGCGCAACGCGGGTACGGCGGCCTCGACGGCGAGCTCGATCGTCGCGGGGTAGAGCGCCCGCCCGTCGACCACCAGGAGCTCCTTGATCCGCCCGGTCACGTAGAGCTCGCCGTCGAGGATGAAGCCGAGGTCTCCCGTGCGCAGAAAGGGCCCGTCGCCGTCAGCGGCAAGGCGGGCGTCGAACGTCGCCCGGGTTTCGGGCTCACGATCCCAGTATCCGGCGGCAACACTTCTTCCCGCGACCCAGACCTCGCCGATCGTCGCGTCGGCGCAGGGCTCGTGGCTGTCGGGATCGACGATCCGCACCTGCGCCCCGGGACGCGGCCGGCCGCAGCTCGTGAGCCGGATCGACGGCTCGGCGTCGCCGCCGGCGACGAAGGCCCCTTGCTCCAGCTCGGCCGCCGCAGCGACCATGACCCGCGGCGGCGGCCCCTTCTCGGGCCCGGTCACCATCAGCGTCGCCTCGGCCAGTCCGTAACACGGATAGAAGGCCGAGCGCTCGAAGCCGAATGGCGCGAAAGCCTCGCTGAAGGCCTCGATCGTCTCCGGACGGACCGGCTCGGCACCGTTGTAGGCGGTCTTCCAGCAGGAGAGATCGAGGCCCTCGCGCTGCTCGGGCGTGCTGCGGCGCACGCAGAGGTCGAAGGCGAAGTTGGGACCGCCGCTGGTGGTCGCGCGCCGCTGCGAGATCGCTCGCAGCCAGGCGAGCGGGTCGAGGAGGAACGCGACCGGGGACATCAAGGTCATCGCGCGGCCCGTGTGCACCGGCGAGAACATGCCGCCGATCAGCCCCATGTCGTGGTACGGCGGCAGCCACATCACTCCGCCCACGGGCGCGTCGTCGAGGTCGAGCCCCTCGGCGATGAACTCGCAGTTGTCGAGGACGTTGTCGTGGGTGACCATCACCCCTCGCGGCACCGCGGTCGAGCCCGACGTGTACTGCAGGACGACGACGTCGCCCGCCGCGCTCCCGGGATCGGACCAGGCTTCGGGATCGGCGCCGAGCTCGGCATCGGTGGAGACGATCTCCGGGGCATCCGCCCCGAGCACCTCGCGAATCGACCCTTCGACCCCTCCCACCGTCAGCACCACGCGGGGCGTGGCGTCGGCGACCAGCTGGCGCATCCGCGGACCGGCGTACTTGCGCCCCGGGTCGGGGGGCGGGCAGGGAACCGCGATCGCACCGGCGTAGACGCAGCCGAAGAGCGCCTCGATGAACTCGATCCCCGGCGGGTAGACCACCAGCGCCCGCTCGCCTGCAAGCTCGCGCTCCTGCAGCGCCACCGCGACCTCCCGGGCGCGGCCGTCGAGCTGCCCGTAGTCGAGCGTCGCCGCCTCGCCCCCGTCGTGGTCGAGGAAGGTGAAGATCCGGCGCTGCGGCGACTCCTGCGCGTGCCGCGACAGCACGTCGACGAACGTCGTCACGCTCCAACTAAAGCAGAGGCATCCGCCGGGTCAGCCCGGCCGGACCCTGCGGATGCGCTTGGACTTCTTCACCTTGACCTTGCGGTCGTTCGCGTCGGCCAGCTTGGCGATCGCGGTCACCTTGACCTTCTTGCCGTGCCCGAGCTTGAGCCGGACAGCGCGCGGGAGCTTCATCGCGAGCTTGACCTTGCCGCGTGGTTTGAGGGTCACCTTGACCGGCTTCGGCCGTGCGGAGAGCTTGCCGTGGTGACCCTGCTTGGCCTTCAGCCTCACGGTCCCGTCGAGCTCGCTGCCCACGGTGCTCTTCAGCGTGACCCGCGCCCGCTGGTGGCGCTTACGCTGGACCTTCTTGGCGATCTTGAGCTTGACCGCGCCCTTGCCGAACGGCTCCACGGTCTTGCCGTCGTGACAGAGAAGCGGCTGGGGATCGTCGTAGCGGTAGGTGTAGATGCCGCGACCGTAGGTGGCAGCGACGAGCAGGTCCCGGTCGTTGGGCTTGAAGCTCATCGTCGAGATTGGCGCGCCCGGCAGGCCGCTGCCGAGCACTGAGTAATCGCCGCCCGTGTCGTTGCACGATTCGAACACGCCGATGTCGGTCCCGACCGTCAGCCGGCCGTTGTGCAGGACCGACCAGTTGGCCGGCACGTCGGGCAGGTTGCCGGTGATATCCGTGAAGTGCTCGCCGGCGTCGGTGGACATGAACACGTGGCCGGTTCCAACCTCGCTCGTGTCCTCGCCCACTGCGCCCGGGAACGCCCAGCGCCGCCCGTAGCCCGCCAGGGTTACGTAGACGGTCGAAGGGTCCCGCGGGTCCATGCGGATCGAGGTGATGTAGCGGCTGGGCAGTCCCTGGGCGCCGGCGATGTGCCAGCCGTCGGAGCTGCCGGGCTTCCCCGGCTTGTCGCCACCGACGTTGGTGGCGATCCCGTTCGCGAATGGAGTGCCCTGGGTGATCGTGTCGCAGTACCCGCAGTAGCCGACGTAGGCGTAGCCCGTCGTGCTCTCGACGCCGGGGTCGGTGCGCTGGACGAAGGTGATGTCGAGGTTGTAGGTGCCACCGGCGTTCCAGTTGACCACCCGGACGACGTAGTCGCCCGGCTCGGGATCCTTGACCTGGATGTGCTCGGACGTCGTCCCGCCGCTCGCCGAGTCGTTGACGTACGTCAGCTGCCCACCCTCGTTGCGGTAGAGGAAGAGATCCCAGTCGTCGGTGGAGTCGGCCCAGCTCACGTCGACGTTCATCGCGGCGTCGCCGTCGTTGGGGCCGATCGTGACGGCATAGTCGTTGTAGGTCCCGGGCACCTGCGTCGCCTGTTGCGTCACCCCCGCCGTCTGGTCGAACCCGGGGATCGTGTCGCTGCCTTTGTCGTGATGGTGCTGATCCGGCGTCTTCGGACCGATGGGCAGGCCGCCCGGCGTGGTCTCCGATAGGACGTCAACCGCTGAGAGCTGGTTATCGGGGTCGTCTCCGGCCGACGTAGCGATCGGGTCGCCGGGGTGCTGCTGGGTGCCGAGGTCATAGACCTTCGTCCAGGTGCCCGACGTTGTGTTCGGCCCCTCGGTCGTCTCCTCGATGTCGCGGCCGCCGATCATCAGGTGGTCCGCGTTGTTCGGGTCCATCTCGAACGGGGTCGAGAACAGCGCGCTGGTGATGCCGGAAGGCGTGATGTCGCTCCACGTCTTGCCGCCGTCGGTCGTTACGGACATCGTGCCTCCGACGTACTCCTCGTACGCGATGTTGCTGTTCGCGGGGTCGACCGCGCTGAAGAACCCGTCCCCGCCGTAGATCGTGTACATGGTCCCGTCCGGCTCGATCTTGACCTCGCCGTTGTCCTGCAGCCCCATGTAGACCGTGCCGTCGTTGGCCATTGCGGCGTCGTAGGGCTGCAGGGTGTTGAGCCCGTCGTTGGCACCCGAGACCTCGACCCCGTTGGCGTCCTGCGGCTTGCCCTGGCCCCAGGCGTCGTTGGAGAGGTCGTCGCCGGCAGCGAGGTGCTGTTTGTAGACGCCGCCGTCGTTGCCGACCACAAGCGTCACCCCGCCCGACCCGTCCGGCAGCCACAGCGCCGCATGCTGGTCGGGGTGGGTGGTGTAGTCGGGCACGGTGCCGGCCGGGCACACCGGCAGTGCGTTGGTGATGATCAGGATCGTGCACGTGTCGCCCGCGTAGTAGCGCCCAACCACCGTGAAGCGGGCCGGGACGGTCCCGTCGAGGCCCGCCGGCGGCGCGGTGGCCGGGTCGTTGGCCCAGATCTCCTCGAGGCCGAACGCGACCCGCGTCGGCACACCAGTCGCCGTGGCCCGGGTCGGGTCCGGCGAGACCCAGAGGTTGTACCAAGCCTGGATTCCAGGGCAGTAGGAGATCACGGCGGGGGCCTTGCAGATGGGAGGACCGAGCGCCGAGCCGCTCGTCGTGTCGTTGTCGATCGTCGTCGACCCCTCGAGCTGCCTCCAGCTCGCGCCGAAGTCCGTCGAGACCCAGATGCCGTTGAGATAGTCGCTGTACGCGGGACCGGCCGCCCCGGCCTCCGCATCGAGGCCGAGCGCGCCGCCGTTGAACTCCACCGCGTCCTGGACGATTGCGTAGACGATCCGGTGGTCCTGCTCGGGCCCGTTGGCGATGCCCAGGGCGATCCGCCCGATCCGGGCCTGGGTCAGCGGGTCGGTGGTCGGGGTCGAGTTGGCGGCCAGGTCCATGTTCTGGAACGTCCCCGGCGCGCCGGTGTCGGAGACATAGATCCCGTTGCCCGGCGACTGCTGGGCGCCGTTGGCATTCGCCGCGTTGCCGGCGCGCCAGCCAACCGCGGCCATCACCCCGCCGGGCGTGCCGCCGGCCGTCTGCGCGTTCGCGGGGCCCTGGACGACGACATCGGTGACCATGTTCGCCAAGAAGCAGTCCGTGGCCGTCTGCGGCTGGCCGGTGCAGTCCGGGGTGCCTGCAGGCGCGCTCTCGCCCGTCGGGAGGTTCACGTTGGTGAACGTGGCGCCGGCGTCAGTCGACCGGTAGAGGCCACCGCCGGTGGCGGCGTAGACCTTCGAGGGATCGGTCGGATCGACGACGACACGGAAACCGAGCAGCCCGTCAGGAATCCCAGCACTATGGGTCCAAGTCGCTCCGCCGTCGGAGCTGCGGTAGACCCCAAGCCCGGCGTACGTGTTCCCGCCGTATGCGCGGTCGCCCGTGAGCACGATCAGGTTTCCGCCTCCGGCCGGCGTCCAGCCGAGGCCGGAGACCACCTGAGTCGGCAAGCCGTCACCGATCGACGTCCAATGCTGCCGGTCGGTCGACTTCCAGATCCCGCCATTCGAGACGGCCGCGTAGGTGATTCCCGAGTCGTCGGTCGTAAGCCCGTTCACCCGTCCGGAGAGATCGCCGAGGCCTTGCGCCGTCGAGCCGTTGGTGGTGTCGTACTCGGTCCGGTTACTGATCAGCGGCGGCTTGCCGTACGCCTGCCAGGCGCCTCCGACGCTGGGGAGCGCGGCCCGGTCGTGAAGCGCGGCCCGGTAGGCGCCCGACTTGATCCGCGTCCCGGGGGCGACCGTCCGCGTCAGCTGCGACGAATTGGCGACCGCCAGCTCGGCGAACGACTCCGGATGGCGCGCCAGCCCCTCTGCGCAGGGCACCTCGTGCGCGGGACCGCGGTAGAAGTCGCCGACCTCCGACTCCGCCGGGACCGCGGCGCCCTCGGCCTCGACCTCCGCCTCCTCCTCTTCGCAGGAGGCCGCCGCGGGCTCGGACAACTCATCCCCCTGCAGGAGCAGAAGCGCCGTGCCGGCAAGCACCGCCAACGCCATCGCGAGTGGGAGATGTCCCAGAATCCGCTTGAACAACCCCTGGCGGGACATGCCCACACCCATCGCCGCCGATCCTAGCGCCGCCCTCCGCCGGGCACGCCGGTTCCCTGGCACGTCGACGAAGGTCGTCACCCGGACAGCTAAATCAGTCCAGCACCTTCCACTTGCGCTTGGCCGGGGTTGGATCGACGTTCCCGGCGGCGTCGATGGCCCGGACCTTGAACTTGAGCTTCCCGGCGTCGAGCCGCTTGTACTTGGTCGGCGACGAGCAGGAACGGAACTTCTTCAGCTTCTTCTTCAGGTCCTTGCCCTTGATCTGGCATTCGAACGTGGAGCCCTCCTGGTAGGCGTCGGCGGGCTCGTCGGAGCTGAACTTGAGCTTCGCCTTGGACTTCTCGGTCTTCTTCTTCGGGCCCTTGTCGATCGTCGTCTCTGGGGGATCGGTGTCGGCGCCGGTGCCGCCGCCGCCGGGCCCTGGGCCGCCCGACTCCGGCTCGCGGCCGAAGCTGACCACCGCGTTGTCCACGCCGGCGCCCACGTAGAGCGAGCGCCCGTCGGCGCTGAGGTCCGACCAGCCTGCCCCCGCCATGCCGTCGGTGGAAGCGGCGCAGACGTCGGGGCCGGTGTCGTTGTCATCGACGCAACCCGCCGGGGTGAGTGCGCCGTCGGCGGCCCGGTCGAAGCGCGAGACCGCACTGTCCTGCTGCGCCGATGTGTACAACGTCGCCCCACCAGGGCTCGAGACGACGTGAAAGACCCCGTTGAGGCCGTCGGCCGAGCCGGCGCAGCCGGGATCGCCGGGACCGTCGTTGTCGTCGATGCATCCCGCCGGCGTGAGCGCACCGGTCGTGGTGTTGCGATCGAAGCGTGCGAGCGCATCGTCGCCGTTGCCGACCACATAGACGGAGCGCCCGTCCGGGGTCAGCGCAAGGCCGATAGCGGCGTCGAGGCCATCGGTCGATGCGCCGCAGGCATCCGGGCCGCCCTCGTCGTCGTCGATACAGCCCTGCGGGGTGAGGGCGCCGTCGGAGGCGCGGTCGAAGCGCACGATCGCGTCGTCGGTGAACGAGGCGACGTAGACCGACTTGCCATCCCCGCTGACTTCCACCGCACCTGCATCGTCGAGGCCGGCGGTGCCCGGGCACGCGGCCTCGGTCCCCGTGTCCTCGTCATCTATGCACCCGGCGGGCGTGAGCGTCCCGTCGGATGCCCGGCTGAAGCGAACGATCGCATCGTCAGCCGCAGAGACGGCGTAAACCGTCGAGCCGTCGGGACTGACGTCGACCTCGATCGCCCCGTCCAAGCCGTCGCTCGACCCGCCGC
Organism: Solirubrobacterales bacterium; assembly: GCA_036794585.1. Taxonomy (GTDB): domain Bacteria; phylum Actinomycetota; class Thermoleophilia; order Solirubrobacterales; family 70-9; genus WHSW01. Next base: position 22,293 of record DAIRGH010000004.1, read on the forward strand.
AAGCGTCTTCGGTGGTGTCGTTGTCGACGATGCAACCGGCGGAGGTGAGCGCCCCGGTGGCCGGGTCGCGGTTGAAGCGCACGATCGCATCGTCGATCTGGGTGGTCACGTAGACCGAAAGGCCATCAGGGCTGATCGCGATCCCGCGAGGCTGGTCCATTCCGTCGACGCTCGTGGCGCAACCGTCTGCGCCCGTGTCGTTGTCGTCGATGCACCCCTGGTAGGTGAGCGCACCCGTTGCCGGGTCGCGGTCGAAGCGCACGATCGCGTCGTCGAAGAACGACACCGCGTAGACCGAACGGCCGTCAGCGCTGACCGCGGGGCTCCCGCCACCGCCGAGGCCATCGACAGAGGTCGCACAGGTGTCGGCCGGGCTGTCGTTGTCGTCGATGCAGCCCTGGGGGGTCAGGTCGCCGATCGCGGCGAACGCGACGCCCGCGACGGTCGCAAAGGTGACCGCGAACGCGGCAAACAGCAGACGGGTCCTCGTCAGTGAAGTCATGCGGGCCATCCTTGTCCCGGGGCGTCCAACCGGCGTCCAACCGGGGTGCGCCGCGACCGTACGGGTGACGGGAGGGACTCGTCGCCCGGTCTCGCTCGTAGTGCCCAGCGTGACTCACCATCGCCTGCTCACGCACGTAGCCTGGGTCGCTGCGGCGAGCGTCGTCATGGCTGTGGCCGTCGCCGTCCCGCGTGCGAGCGCTGACATCGGCATCGCGAGCGTCGACCGCACCACGGGCGTGCCCGGAGACCGAGTCGACCTCCTCGTCGGCTGCGGGGGCTGCCTTCCCCGCACGATCAAGCTCCCGATCCTGCTGCTCCCCGTGGGAGATGCGCCGGCTCGCCACCCGTGTCGCGGAACGTCTTGCGCGACACGGGCTCCGGCGCCGCCGACGAGCGCCCCGTATGTGCCGGTCGGAACCGCGATCCCGCTTCGGGGCGGACGCCGGCTCGCGAGCCGGCTGGGGATCGAGCTCCCCGAGTCGGTCAGGCGACACGGGCGGGCCTCAGTCCGGCGTTACGTGGCGAGCGCTAATCGGCTCAGCTTTCGAATCCCCGACGCGGGCCCGGGCGTCTACACCTACGTGATCTTCTGCTGTGGGCTGTCCCCTCCGACGGGCGGGGACCTCATCGGTCATCCACAGCGGCGCGCGAACCGAAACCGAGCACGGGTCAGGCGCGCGCTCAAGGACGGTGAGTTCCTGCGCATCCTGCCGGCTAGGGCAGGTCCCGGCGAAGAGGACGCGTCGCCCTGGGCCATGTGGGCGGCGACGATCGCCGCGTGCGGGCTACTGGCCCTGGGCTTCGCGGCACGGCGCAAACGAAGAGGGCCCGGGATCACTCCCAGGCCCTCTTGAAACACTCGCCTGTTGAGGCGAAGCTAACTACATCATCCCGCCCATGTCAGGCATACCGCCACCGGGCATGCCGCCATCCTTCTCCGGCGGCTCGGCGACGATCGCCTCGGTGGTGAGGATGTTCTTGGCGATCGAGGCGGCGTTCTGTAGCGCCGACCGGGTGACCATGGTCGGGTCGATGACTCCGGCCTTGACCAAGTCACCGTAGTCGCCGGACTCGGCGTCGAGGCCCTCGCCGGGCTTCAGACCGCGGATCTTCTCGACCACCACCGAACCCTCCAACCCGGAGTTCTCGGCGATCTGGCGGATCGGCTCCTCCAGCGAGCGGCGGATGATCTCCGCCCCGGTCGCCTCGTCGGCCTCGAGGCCGTTGGGCTTGATCGCATCCTGCGCGTTCAGCAGGGCGACTCCGCCACCCGGGACGATGCCCTCCTCGAGCGCCGCTCGGGTCGCCTGCAGGGCGTCCTCGACGCGGTGCTTCTTCTCCTTCATCTCGGTCTCGGTCGCGGCTCCGACCTTGACGACGGCGACGCCGCCCGCGAGCTTTGCCAGGCGCTCCTGGAGCTTCTCGCGGTCGAAGTCGGAGTCGGTGTTCTCGATCTCCTGGCGGATCTGGTTGATCCGTCCCTCGATCGCCGACTTCTCACCGGCGCCGTCGATGATCGTCGTGGTGTCCTTGGCGACGACAATGCGGCGGGCATGGCCGAGCTGCGAGACCTGCGTGTTCTCGAGCTTCAGCCCCATCTCCTCGGTGATCACCTCGGCGCCACTGAGGATCGCGATGTCCTCCAGCATGCGCTTGCGGCGATCGCCGAAGCCGGGAGCCTTGACCGCGACGCTGGTGAAAGTGCCGCGGAGCTTGTTGACGACGAGCGTTGCGAGGGCCTCGCCCTCGACGTCCTCGGCGACGATCAGCAGCGGCTTGCCCGACTGCATCACCTGCTCGAGCACCGGCAGCAGGTCGCGGACCGAGCCGATCTTCTGGTTGGCGATGAGGATGTACGGATCCTCGAGCACCGCCTCCATCCGATCCTGGTCGGTGATCATGTACGGCGAGATGTAGCCCTTGTCGAACTGCATCCCCTCGGTGAACTCGAGCTCCATCCCGAAGGTCTGGCCCTCTTCGACGTTGACGACGCCGTCCTTGCCGACCTTCTCGATCGCGTCGGCGATGATGTTGCCGATCTCCCCGTCAGCCGCCGAGATGGCGGCGACGCGTGCGATCTGCTCCTTGCCGCCGACCTCCTTCGACTGCGTGTCGCGAAGGTGATCGACGACCTGGTCGACCGCCAACTCGATCCCGCGGCGCAAAGCCAGCGGGTTCGCGCCGGCGGCGACGTTCTTGAGGCCGTGGCGGACGATCGTCTGGGCCAGCAGCGTCGCCGTGGTCGTGCCGTCGCCGGCGACGTCGTTGGTCGCCGTGGCGACCTCACGGACGAGCTGGGCGCCCTGGTTGGCGAACACGTCCTCGATCTCGATCTCGCGCGCGATCGTCACCCCGTCGTTGGTGATCGTCGGCGCGCCGAACTTCTTGTCGAGCACGACGTAGCGGCCCTTCGGACCGAGCGTCACCTTGACCGCGTTGGCGACCGCATCGACGCCTTCCTGCAGCGAGGTGCGCGCCTCCACGTCGTACTTCAGCTCCTTGTGAGCCATGTCTTTCGTTCCTCCTGGTTCTTTTCTTAAGTCAGTGGTCAGACGACCTTGGCCAGGACGTCGGACTCGCGCAGCACCAGCAGCTCGTCGCCGTCGACCTTGACCTCGGTGCCGCCGTACTTGCTGTAGAGGACCTCGTCGCCCTCGGCGACATCGAGCGGAATCCGCTTCTCGCCGTCCTCGTCCCAGGCGCCGTCACCGACCGCGATGACCTTGCCCTTCTGCGGCTTCTCCTTGGCGGTGTCGGGGAGGACGATGCCGCTCTGCGTGGTCTCCTCCTCCTCGATCGCTTTGACGATCAACCGGTCGCCAAGGGGCTTCAGGTTCATTCCGTATTACCTCCGTAGTGGGTTCGATGAAAGACTCGCGTTAGCACTCTACGTATGAGAGTGCCAGGCGCGGCGCCTAGTGTAGCGAGGTCGCGTCCAAGTTCAAGTATCTAAGCCGTTACGACTTAGATTCACGGGTTAGTCCGAGGCCAGCAGTCGGCAGCCGAGCAATTCCGCGATGCCGCCGGCGCCGTTTCGCATCACCCAGTTGTGGTTCCACTCGAACACCGGCCGCAGGGCGGGCGCGAGCGCGTTCATCCAGGGCTTGGTCGTGGCGACGTTCCACTCATAGAGGACCGCGGTCACGCCCCCCTGCTCGAACAGTCGCCAGCGGCCCTCGCCGGTCAGCTCGCCGTCGGCGTCGGCCTCGATCAGCAGCGGCTTTTCGACGGTGCGGGTGCGGGCCTCGAAGACGAGGTCGTAGGGCAGCTTCGACCGCCACGTGAGACGCGAGTGCGAGCCGACACCGTCCTCGTCGCCGGGGTCGAGCTCGATCACCTCCTCGACCCCCCGCCACCACGACGGCCACGCCTTCTGGTCGAAGATCGCGTCCCACACCGGCTCGCGGGGCGACTCGAGCAGCCAGGTGGTGAGGAAGCGGTAGCGGTGGGGCAAGCGCGCTTAGTTGCGAGACGGGGTCTCGCCGTTGCCGAACTGCGCGCCGTGAGGCGTCTCGATCACCTGTGAGAAGCGCACCACGGTCACCGTCTCGTCGAGGTCGATCTCGCGGCCGTAGATCTGGCGCATGAAGCCGAGCATCTCGTCGACGCGGCGAAACTCGGGGTTGTCGTGCTCGATGTCGCGCGGCGAGAGCTCTCGCGCCCGCTTCACCTCGACGTCCTCGATCACGGCGGCGAAGATCTTTTCCTTCGGGCTGTGCTGGTGGCCGACCGTGACCCAGACGATCTGGCCGCGCTCGTACTTGCGCGACTTGTCGCCGAGCCGGATCGTCGCCGTCTTGCGACCGCGCTTGAGCTGATCGACGAAGGCAGGGGAGAAGAAGTTGAGGGCGTAGAGGCCGAGCGCCATTGGGGCCGCCAGCCTATCGTTTGCGATCAGCCCCCACGCTCGGAGAATCCCTCCTCGCCGACCAGCGGGACGAAGCGGGCCGGAGCGATCAGGCGCCGCTCGAGGCCTTCGCCGGTGGTGGCGTCGATCTGCTCCGCGGCGCGGATGAACGCGCTGAGCATGTCGGCGCGCCGCTCGGCGATCGGCACTACCAGGCGTCCACCGAGCTCGAGCTGGCCGAGAAGGGTCGCCGGTGGGCCGGGTGCCGTGGCATGGACCGCGATCCCGCCGAACGGCGCCCGGTCGGGGGCGCCGCGGCTGCCATCGCCGACGCGGATCTCGACGTTGTCGATCTCGAGCTCTGCCAGCCGCACCCAGGCTTCGCGGGCTAGGCGCTCGAAGCGCTCGATGCTGACCACCTCGCGGGCGAGGCGCGCCAGCACGGCGGTCGAGTAGCCCGAGCCGGTGCCGATCTCGAGCACGCGCTCGCCACCGCGAAGCTCCAGGCCCTGCGCGATCGCGGCGACGATCCACGGCTGGGAGATGGTCTGCCGGTCGGCGATCGGCAGCGCGGAGTCCGCGTATGCGCGGCGCTGCAGGCGCTCGGAGACGAACAGCTCGCGCGGGATCTCGGCCATCGCCGCGAGCACGCGCTCGTCCGTGATCCCGCGCCGGCTCAGCTGGCGCTCGACCATCCGCGCCCGCTGCTGCTCGAAGTCGGTCACATCAGAAGATGTACGCCCGCAAGCGCCGCGGTTCGAGCACCGTCACCCGTCCGCGGCCGACGGAGACGACGCCGGCGCGCTCGAGGGTGGCGAGGAAGCGGCTGACGCTCTCGCGCGAGGTGCCGGCGAGCTGGGCGAGGTCGGCCTGGGTCATCCGCACAGTGATCCCGGTGCGCTCCTCCGGGATCGCCTCCTCGGCGATCAGCTGCGACAGAACCCCGGCAACCCGGCTCGGCACGGTCTGAAAGGACTGGCGGGCGACGCGCTCGTTGGTCTCGCGCAGGCGGCGGGTGATGGCGACGATCAGCTTCGCCGCGATGTCGCCGTGATCAGAGATCGTGCGCCGCACGTCGGATGCAGGCAGCGCCAGCAGCTCGGCGTCGGTGAGCGTCTCGACGCTCGCCGAGCGGGTGCCCCCGTCGAGCATCGCCAGCTCGCCGAAGATGTCGCCGGGACCGAGCGTCGCGAGCGCGATCGCGCGTCCGTCGGAGTGCTCGCGGGTCACCCGCAGCTCGCCGCTGCGAACGATGTAGCAGGCATCCGACGAGTCGCCCTCGTGAAACACCCTGACCCCCCGCGGAAACGAGCGTGGGACGGCGACCGAGCCGATGTGCTCGAGCTCGGCCGGCGAGAGCTCCGCAAACAGCGGCACCCGCGAGAGCAGCTCTACAGATTGCTCTCCCACATGCGAAAGGTATCGCGCGGGCTAAACCTTGAGGCTTAGGACTGGCATCGGGGACACCAGTAGGCAGTGCGATTGTCGTCGCCGTGCCCGCGGGCGCTGATCGGGCCACCGCAGCTCGGGCAGCGGCGGGCCCGGTAAATCGAGTGCGGCCTCCGGCCGCGCGTCATCGACTCGCGCATCACGGCCTCGTTCTCCGCGACGACGAGCTCGAGCTCGTCCTCGGCCAGCTCTTCCACCTTGCGGAACGGGTCGATGCGGGCGCGGAAGAGAGCCTCGTTGCGGATCGCGTTGCCGATCCCGGCGATGATCCGCTGGTCGAGTACCGCGTCGCCGATCTCGCGGCCCAGGCCGAGGCGACGTAGCCGGGAGGTCGCCTCGGCGGTATCGAAGTCCGGGCGCAGTGGGTCCGGGCCGAGCTGCATCAGCGCCGGGTCGTTGCGCGCCCGGGTCTCGGAGATCAGGCGCAACATCTTGGCGCCGGTCTGGGCGGCGACCGCGCGGCCGGAGGCGAGCGTCAGCCAGGGCCGCCCGTAGGGCAGCCTGCCGTCGGCGGCGACGAAGACCTTGCCATTCATCCCCAGGTGGGTATGCAGGACGAGCTCGCCGGAGAAGTGGACGAGGAGGTGCTTGCCGCGCGCCTCGGCCTCCTCGAGAGTCCGCCCGGACAGCTCACCGGCGCGGCGGTGAAGCGGGGAGCGCGGGTTGGGCGCGTCGGCGAGCGCGATCTCTCTACCCGCGAGAGCGGTGTTGATCTGCGCCGATGCGCGGTGGATCGTGTCGCCTTCGGGCACTGCTACCCGGCGGCGACCAGCCGCCGCGGCTGGCGCGAGAAGCCGGCGGCGATGATCGCCTCCTCCAGGCCGGAGCCGATCACCGGCTCGCCGTCGACCCGCTCGATCGCGAGCTTCGGGATCACCTTCTCGTGGGCCGCCTCGGCGAGCTGCGAGATCGCCTCGACCAGCGCATCGCCCTCGAGCTGGACCAGCCGGACCATGCCCTTGCCGCCGCGCTCCACGTAGATCACCGGGTTGCCGTCGCGCAGCAGCAGGTAGGCGCCCGGGGTGCGCGCCGGCCGCCTGCCCTCCGCGCGTCGCGGCCACGGGAGCGCGGCGCCGTATGGCTGCGCCGGGTCGGTTGCCGCGAGCAAGAGGTACTCGTTGTCTCGCTGGGGTAGCCCGCGCAGCCGCTCGACCGCGCCGGCGAGGGCGAACTGAGCGCCGCCGAGGCCCTCGACGAAGTAGCCGCGCCGCGCAGTGCCGAGCATCTCGAGGTTGGAAAGCTCGCCGTACAGCGAGGAGAAGCCGCCGGGCACGCCCTCGGATAGCACAGTCTCGCGGGTGACGATCCCGTAACGCTCGAGCATCAGCTCAGCCTGGGCTCGGGTGCGCGGGCCCTGCGGGGGCGCGTTCGCGAACAGCGACTCGGTCAACGACCAGCGGCCCTGGATCGCCTCCTGGTGCGGCGATCGGCGCGAGGCAAAGCGGCGTGCCGGCCGGCGCGAGCTGCCAACCGCAGTCAGGCGACGGGCGCGCAGCGGCGCGAAGGCGTCGTTGGTCGCCTCGCCGGCCCAGGCCAGGTCCCAGAGCGCGGCGTGAAGCTCCTCGCGCTCGAACTCCAGGTCGGTGACGAGGTCGAGCCAGAACGAGGGCGTCGCCGCCAGTCGCTCGCGCAGCGCGTCGTGAACCTCGCCCTCGGGTCGCTCGAGCTTCGCGTTCGACGGCGGCGGACCGGCCAGTCGCACATCCTCGCGGAAGTAGAACGCGACCTTGCCGGTGCGCCCCAGCGATCCGGCGCCGATCCAGACCAGCTCGCCGCTGGTGGTGAGCTGATCGAGCCACGTCGGGCTGTACGCGCCGAGGCGGCGCGGAAGCACGTCGCGCTCCCAGACCTCGGGGGTGAGGGCGACACCCTGAAGCGGGATCACCGCCTCGCGCAGGCGGTCGGGGCCGGCCCCGGCCGGGCGATGGGCGTCGACGTTCTGCCAGGCGGGCAGGAAGCGGGCGAGCTCGGCCGGGTCGACCGCCTCGGCCTCCTGTCGCAGCGCCGCGACGCTCGCCCGCCGCACCCGCCGCAGCACGTCGGCGTCACACCACTCGCGCTCGCTGCCGCCGGGCAGCAGCTCGCCGCGGACCAGCTCGCCGGCGCGCTCGAGAGCTTTGAGCGCCGGCGCCAGGTCAACGCGGTAGCGGCGCGCGATCTGGGCGGTCGGGAATGGCCCGTGGGTGCGGGCGTAGCGACGCACCAGCGTCTCCATCGCGTCGGCCACCTCTTCGAGGAAGCCATCCGGCAGGCCGCCGGGAGGGGGCACCCCGAGCGCGTCTCGGTAGAGGCCCGCGTCCTCGGCGGCGATCCAGCGCTCCTCGCCGGCGATCCGCACCGCCACGGCGCGGCGCTCGCGCTCGAGCTTTCCCAGCATCGACTCGGCCGAGTAGCCCTCAGCCACCCGCTCCTGACACTCGGCGACCGTCAGGTCTCCGAGCCGGCGCAGCACCTGCTGCAGGGCGTCGCGGTCCTTGGCGAGGGCATCGGGATGGCGCAGCTGCAGCGAGCGTTCGACCTCCTCCAGCGCTTCGGGGTTGATCAGCTCGCGCAGCTCGTCGGCGCCGAGCAGCTCGGAGAGCAGGTCGCGGTCGAGCGCCAGCGCCGCCGCTCGGCGCTCGGCGTTGGGTGTGTCGCCCTCGTACATGTACGTGGCGACGTAGTCGAAGAGCAGCGAGGAGGCGAAAGGCGAGGCGGTCTGGGTCTCGACCTCGACCAGGGTGATCCGGCGGGAGTGCAGGTCGCGCAGCAGCTCGACCAGTGCCGGCAGGTCGAGCACGTCGCGCAGGCACTCGCGGTAGGTCTCGAGGATGACCGGGAAGCGGGGGAAGTCCTTGGCGACCTCGAGCAGGCTCTGGGCCTTCAGCCGCTGCTGCCACAGCGGGGTGCGCTTGCCGGGATAAGCGCGCGGGATCAGCAGGCTGCGCGAGGCGTTCTCGCGAAAGCGGGCGCCGAACAGCGCCGAACCGCCGAGCTCGCGGACGACCAGGTCCTCGACCTCGTCGGGGTCGAGCATCACCAGCTCGGCGTCGGGCGGCTCGTCGGCGTCGGGCAGGTGGACGACGATGCCGTCGTCGGACCAGATCGCGTCGGCCTCGAGGTCGAGCTCGTCGCGAATCCGCGCCGAGAGCGCCAGCCCCCACGCGGCGTGGACCCGGCCGCCGAACGGCGACAGCACGCACACGCGCCAATCGCCGATCTCGTCACGGAACTTCTCGACCACGATGGTCTCGTCGGAGGGGACGACCCGGGTCGCCGCCTGCTGCTCGCGCAGATAGGTGACGAGGTTCTCGGCGGCGCGGCGATCGAGGTCGTACTCGGACGCGAGCGTCTCGGCGTCCATGGAGACCGCCTCGCGCGAGAACGCGCCGATCGCGCGGCCGAGCTCGGGCGGGCGGCCGACTCCGTCGCCGCGCCAGAACGGCACCGCGCCCGGCACCCCCGGCGCCGGGGTGACGATCACCCGGTCGCGGGTGATGTCCTCGATCCGCCAGGTGGTCGCGCCGAGCAGGAATGTCTGTCCGGGGCGCGCCTCGTAGACCATCTCCTCGTCGAGCTCGCCCACCCGGCGGCCGTCGGGCAGGTGAACTCCGTAGAGGCCGCGGTCGGGAATCGTGCCGGCGTTGGTGACCGCGAGCTGGCGCGCGCCCTTGCGGCCGCGGACGGTGCCGGCGGTCCGGTCCCAGACCAGCCGCGGGCGCAGCTCGGCGAACTTCTCCGACGGATAGCGGCCGTCGAGCATGTCGAGCACGTTCTCGAGCTGCTCGCGCGAGAGCTCGGAGAAGGGCTCTGTCGCCGTGACCACCCGCTCGACGTCGTCGACGCGCCACTCGCTGTCGGCGACCATCGAGACGAGGTGCTGGGCGAGCACATCGAGCGGGTTGCGCGGGATCACCGTCTCCTCGATCTCGCCCTCGCGCATCCGCTTGGTGACCACCGCGCACTCGAGCAGGTCGGCGCGGAACTTGGGGAAGATCCGCCCCTTGGAGGTCTCGCCCAGGCCGTGACCGGCGCGGCCGATGCGCTGCAGCCCGCGAGTCACTGACTTCGGCGACTCGACCTGGATCACCAGGTCGACGGCGCCCATGTCGATGCCGAGCTCGAGCGAGCTCGTGGCCACAAGGCAGGGAAGCTTTCCTGACTTGAGCAGTTCCTCCACCACGAGCCTCTCCTCATGCGCGAGCGAGCCGTGGTGGGCCCGAGCGATCTCTTCGAGCGGCTCCTCGACCTCCGGCTTGCCTGTGCCGTCATGCTCGGTCGCGGGGAGCTCCTGCTCGGGCTTCTCGTTGTGGAGCTCGTTGAGGCGCTTGGCGAGGCGTTCGGCGCCGCGGCGGTTGTTGACGAAGATGATCGTCGAGGTGTGCTCCCGGACCAGGGCGAGCAGCTCCGGGTAGATCGCCGGCCAGATCGAGCGAGGGTTCGACTGAGGGTCGAGCGAAGACTCGATCGGGCCGGGGTCGATCCTGTCTGGCGAGGAGTCGGGCATCACCTGGCCGTCGCCGGCGGGGGGTGCACCCGTGGCCGGCTCCGTCATGTCGTCGACGGGGACGACGATCTCGAGGTCGAGCTCCTTGCGGGTGCCGGCGTCGACGATCTCGCATTCGCGGTTCGGCCCGACGAGAAACTGGGCGACGCGGTCGAGCGGCCGCTGTGTCGCCGACAGGCCGATCCTCTGCGGCTCGGGGTTGCCCTCCTCGGTCACCATGTGCGCCAGTCGCTCCAGGGTGAGCGCGAGGTGGGCGCCGCGCTTGGACTGCGCGACCGCGTGGATCTCGTCGACGATCACCGCCTCGACTCCGGTGAGGATCTCGCGCGCCTGCGAGGTGATCATCAGATAGAGCGACTCAGGGGTCGTGATCAGGATGTCGGGCGGCGTGCGGCGCATCGCCTGCCGCTCCTTCTGCGGCGTGTCCCCCGTGCGCAGGCCAACCGAAACCTCCGCACCGATTCCCTGCAGCGGTGCGCGCAGGTTGCGCTCGACGTCATACGACAGCGCCTTGAGCGGCGACACGTAGACGATCCGAACGCCGCTGCCGAGCTCCTCCGGCTTTCCCGCCAGGGAGTCGATCCCCCAGAGGAACGCACTCAGGGTCTTGCCCGAGCCGGTCGGGGCGCAGATCAGCGTGTTCGCGCCCGAGGCGATCTTCGGCCAGCCTTCGGCCTGCGCGGGCGTGGGAGCCTCAAACGACGACTCGAACCAGTGCCTGGAACGCTCGCTGAACCCGCTCAGCGGATCGCTTGTCGCACTCTGATTCGGCTCCATGCTCAACCGATCGAGTTTACGGATCGCCGGCGGCGGCCCCGCGACCCGGGCCGCGCTATTCGCGGCTGTCGAAGGGGACTTCGTCCGGAGGCGGCGGTGGCTCCGGCGCGGTCGGAGTGGTCGTTGTCGTAGGGGTCGTGGTGGTCGTGGTCGGCGTTGTCGTCGTCGTGGTCGGGGGAGTCGGGCTCTCGGCCGGGGCCTCGTCGCCGCCGCGGTCCGGCTTTCGCGGCGGACGCTCGGGCTCGCGGCGCTGCTGACGGTCCCGCTCCGCGACCAGGCCTGGGAGTCGCGCGTCCGAGGCGAGCCGGGTTGCCGACCTCTGGGCGCCGGCGGCGGAGCTCACGACGGGCTCGGCGACCAGGGTGGCGGGCGCCTGCTCCTCGTCTCCGACCGCTCGGGCGAGAAAGAAGGACACCGAGAAGATCACGATCGCGGCCCCGGTGAGCAGCTGCGCTCGATCCGGGCCGCGGAGAGGCTCGCGGTCGCCTCGCCAGATCGTCGCGATGTCGCCGATCAGCACGAGGCCGGCGACGCCGAGCAGAACCGTTGCGACTGTGATCACGGTATCCACCGGTCCCCGTCCGTCAGCCTCGCGGACAATCGATCGGGCGGCGGCGACCGGGGGTAACGCAGCGGTCCTCGCGCTTGGGGACCTTGCCGTCGCGGAGCTTGAACCGGGTGAACTTGCCGATCCTTCGGGGTTGCGTGACCCGGACGACGATCACGACGCCCGCGTCGAGGTGCCCGCGCATCTGGGGGAACTCGATGTGTCTGTCGCGAAGCCTCCTCGTACGGCGGGCGAACGGGCAGCTGCCGCCGCGGCACGCGACCGCGGCCTTTGCGCCCTTCGGTCCTCCGACCGAGAGCAGATCGATCTCGGTATCCCCGCTGCTGGTGATCGCGCCCCGCAGCCGTACGGTCGGAAACGGCGTCATCAGCCGCAGCTCGGGCGCGTCTCGTGCGACGTCGATCTTGCGCGCGGCCTTGCCGGTTGCGCCGTCGGCGTCGGTCACCTGCAGCCGGACCGTGTGCTTTCCGGCCTTCTCGAAGGCAGTCGTCACGGTCTCGCCGGTCGCGTCGTCGAAGTGACGATCGCCGTCGAGGTCCCACGCGTATCCCGACCCGGGAATTGCCCCGTCGGGATCGCTCGAGGTCGACGAGAGGACGATCCGCCGTCCGGCCTTGGGGGACGAGGGCTGATAGATGAACCCGACGTTGGGTGGCGCGTTGATTTTCAGGTTGACCGAGGCCTCGGCGATGTCCCCCTCGCTGTCGGTGACCCGCAGCCTCGTGGTGACGGTCTGGGGGTCGCCGTATCCGCGGCCAGTGGTCGGGGTCTCATGAGTGTTGACCTCGAAGACCCCATCGCCGTCGAGGTCCCATTCGTATTGCGCCACCGTGCCGCCCTGGCCGTCGCCCTGCGAGCCCGATCCCTCGAAGGTGACGATCTGGCCGACCTGGGCCGGATTGGGAGTCGCCGTCAGCGCAGGACTGGGAGGCACGCCCGCCGCCGAGAACGCGGACGGCGCGGTCACGGCCGCCGCCAGCGTGACGGAGGCGGCCAGCGCGAAGGGGATGGCGGTTGGGCGGCGGGCTGCAGTCAACTCTGATCCTGGGCCGCGTTGAGCGTAGCCGCGAGCTGCCGCGCGCATGCCCTTTCCACGCGGGCGACGGCGGCACGGGCGCGCCGGTAGGACGCCCGTTCACCGGCCGCGGCCGCCGAACCAAGCTGCCGGTAGACGCCGTCGGTCGAGCGCAGGCACACGACCGACCTCGAGTGGGCGCGGCTGAGCTCGGCCGGCGGCTGCGCGAGAGAGAGATCCCTCGCGGCGTCGCCGTAGGCAAGCGCGAGCGCTTCGATCGCTCGCGTCTGGGCCTGTGGCCGCTCTGCATCGCGAAGGCGGTCGAGCTCGACCGCTCGGAGATCGGCGAGCTCGGCCGTCACCACGCCCAGGTTCGACTCGTACAGGCTCATCGCCGGCGGCGGGGCGGCGGCCTGGTCGGCCGCGCTGGTCTCGCTGTCGTCGCTCCAGCGACCGACGAGCACCCCTGCCGCGGCAGATGCGAGGACGACCGCGATGACGACCGCATTACGGGACGACGAAAGCAAATGGCTGCGACGCGAAGGTGAGGCTGTCACCAGTTATGTCGCCCCCGCCGCTGTTGTTGTCGGTGCCGTCGCCGTCGTATGCGAGCGTCACCACCCCGACCTGGTTTGCGCCGCAGTTCGCGAGCGTCGACGACCAGCGCGCCACTCCGACGACGTTGCTGGGCTGGTTGCTCGAGTCGAGCCCGAAGTCGGTCTGCGCGATGACGACGGCGGTGGCCTTGCTGATCGACGCGTCGAGGGTGATGCAGTAACGGCCGGTCAGGGGCATAGTCGCGTTTCCGATCACGTTCTTGCTCCGGCTGACCGTCCCGTTGGCGGCGACGTAGCCGTACGCCCTCGCGGTGCCCGCCACTCCCTGCGGCCCTGCCGGCCCCTGCGGTCCCAGCGGCCCCTGCGGTCCTGCCGGCCCCTGAGCTCCCTGCGGCCCGCCCGGTCCCTGCGGTCCTGCCGGTCCCGGCGGCCCAGCGACGCCCGGATTGCCGGTATCGCCCTTCGGCCCGCGGGCGCCCTGCGCCCCGACCGGAATCTGCAGCGTCGCCTCGTCGATGTCGGTGCCGATCAAGCCGTCGTCACGGACGTCGGCACTTCTGACTGCGCCGTTCTTGATCGTCTTCGACGTGACGCTGTTCTTGGCGACGCCGACCGCGTAGGCGCCCCCGCCGAGCGCGATGAAGACGGCGACTGTCGCCATCACGTTCGCATAGGGGAAACGCTTCACGGGGCGCGGAGGCTAGCGGCGGCGAGACGGCCGTCAACCGAACAAACGGCTGCAATCGAGACCGTAGTTTTCCGCCCGAACTACCTCGTTCTGAACAGAACATTACGCAGGAGCAAGTATTTAGAGAGCCGGGTTGGGCGCCGATAACTAGAACGGAAGCTCGTCAGCAACCTCGGCGAGCTGGGGGGCGGACCGGTCTCGATCCGAGAGCTGCGGGTCGGGGAGCGGCCAATCGACGCCGATCTCCGGGTCGTCCCACGCGATACCCGCTTCGGTCGCGGGGTCGTAATAGCTCGAGAGCTTGTAGTGGACGTCCGCGGTCTCGCTGAGCACGCAGAATCCGTGACCGAAGCCGACCGGGACGAACAGCTGGCGATGATGCTGGTCGTCGAGCTCGTGTCCCTCCCATTGCCGGTAGGTGGGCGAGTCGCGACGCAGGTCGACGGCGACGTCGAAGATCCGCCCCCGCGAGCAGCGCACCAGCTTGGCCTGGCCGGGTGAGGTCTGAAAGTGAAGGCCGCGGAGGATGCCGCGCGCCGAGCGGGAGTGGTTGTCCTGAACGAACTCGTCCTCGACGCCGAGCTCGGCCCAGGCCTTGGCGCTGAACGTCTCGACCAGGAACCCCCGCTCGTCGCCGTGGACCTCGGGCTCGATCAGGACGAGGTCGGGGATCTGTGTCTCGAGCTGGCGCGGCACGTCAGGGTCAGCCGAGCGCCGATCCGTATTGGCGCTCGTAGTACTCGCGGTACTCGCCGCTGCGGATCGGCTTCCACCACCACTCGTTGTCGCGATACCAGGAGACCGTGCGCTCGATCCCGTCGTCGAAGCGGACCGCGGCCTCCCACCCCAGCGCCTCGGTCTTCGCCGCCGACAGCGAGTAGCGGCGGTCGTGGCCGAGCCGGTCGGTGACGTGCTCGATCAGCGACTCGTCGCGATCGGTGAGCTCGAGGATCCGGCGCACCACCTCGATGTTGGGCAGCTCGTCGGGCCCACCCACGTTGTAGACCTCGCCCGGCTGGCCGAACTCGAGCACGGTGTCGATTGCGCTGGCGAAGTCGTCGACCCAGAGCCAGTTGCGCACCTGCATCCCGTCGCCGTAGACCGGCAGCGGGTCGCCGGCGAGCGCGTTGAGGATGCAGAGCGGGATCAGCTTCTCGGGGTACTGGCGCGGGCCGTAGTTGTTGGAGGCGCGGACCGTCAGCGCGTCGCTGCCGTACGTGTTGCGAAAGGCGCCGACCAGCATGTCGCCGCCCGCCTTCGACGCGGAGTACGGCGACGACGGGTCGAGCGGTGAGCTCTCGTCGAATGAGCCCTCCTCGATCGAGCCGTAGACCTCGTCGGTTGAGATCTGCAGGTGGCGGACGCCGGCGTCGCGGGCGGCCTCGAGCAGGACGAAGGTGCCGAAGACGTCGGTCTGGATGAACTCGCCCGGCGCTTCGATCGAGCGGTCGACATGTGTCTCGGCGGCGAAGTTGACGATCGCGTCGCAGCCGTCGAGGGCCGCGCGGACGGCGTCGCGGTCGGCAACGTCGGCGACGATCAGCTCGAGGCGCTCGGGGTCGAGGCGTTCGAGGTTCTCGCGCCGCCCCGCGTAGGTGAGCTTGTCGAGCACCTTCACCTTGAAGTCGGGATGCGCGTCGAGGCGGTGGCGGACGTATGCCGAGCCGATGAAGCCGGCGCCGCCGGTGATCAGGACGTTCACGCTACGGCCCTCGCCTCCCTCGCCGCGAGATACTCGGCCAGACCCTCACGCCAATCCGGCAGCGCGATCGGATCCGGACGCTCGCTGGCGAGCACGGAGTAGGAAGGCCGAGGCGCCGGCCTGGCGAGCATCTCGGTCGTCCCCGCCATCACATGAGTGTCCATGTCCGCCTGGTCGAAGATCTCCTGCGCGTACTCGAACCAGGAGCACTCGCCACTCGCGGCGATGTGGTGGATCCCGTACTCCTCGCCCCCGATCACCTGCGCGATCGCCTCGGCGAGGTGGACGGTGTACGTCGGGGAGCCCACCTGGTCGGTCACGACCAGCACCTCGGGCTGCTCACCCCCCGCCCGCAACATCGTCTCGACGAAGTTCGGGCCGCCGGTCCCGAACAGCCACGACGAGCGGACGATGAAGTGACGCGGGTTGGCACTCGCGACCGAGGTCTCGCCAGCCTGCTTCGAGCGGCCGTAGGCGGAGATCGCCGCCGGCAGGTCGGACTCCAGGTACGGGCGGCCCTTGCGGCCGTCGAAGACGTAATCGCTGGAGACGTAGAGCATGGAGGCGTCGTGGGCGGCAGCGGTCGCCGAGAGCATGCCCGCGGCGGTGTCGTTGACGCGCATCGCTGCCGCCTCGCTGGCCTCGGCGCCGTCGACGTCGGTCCACGCCGCGCAGTTGACCACCGCGTCGGGGCGCAGCTCGGCCAGGACCTCCTCGACGGCGGCGGTGTTGGTGATGTCGAGCTCGGCGCGCGGCAGGGCGAAGACCCTGTGGCCGCGCGCGGCGATCGCCTTCGCGGCGTCGCCGCCCAGCATCCCCCCGGCGCCTGCAACCAGCACCCTCACGGAAGACTGATCTCCGAGTTGTCGCCGACGATCATCTGCAGCGTCTTCGGCAGCCCGGTGCTGCGCGTGAGCTTCACGTTGCGACCGAGCAGACTCGCCTCGATCCGGGTGTCGAGATCGCGGACGCTGGCGCCCGCGAGCAGGATCGAGTGCTCGACCTCGGTGCCGACGATCTCCACGTCGCGGTCGATCGAGGTGTAAGGCCCGACATAGGAGTCGACGATGCGGGCTCCCGCGCCGATGATCGCCGGTCCCCGCACGACGGACCGCTCAAGCGTCGCCCCGTGCTCGATCGCGACGCGGCCCTCGACCCGCGTCTCGGCGTCGGCCTCGCCCTCCATGCGCCGCTCGAGGTCCTCGAGCACCAGCCGGTTCGCCTCGAGCATGTCCGCGAGCTGCCCCGTGTCCTTCCACCACCCCTGAACCGTGTGGCTCTCGACCCGGCTGCCGCTGTCGATCAGCTGCTGGATCGCGTCGGTGATCTCGAGCTCGCCCCGGCCTGAGGGCGCGATCGACCTGGCCGCAGCGAAGATCGTGGGCGTGAACATGTAGACGCCGACCAGCGCCATGTCGCTGGGCGGATCCTTCGGCTTTTCGACGAGGTGGACGACGCGGCCCCCGTCGAGCTCGGCAACGCCGTAGTGCCACGGATCTGAGACCTTGGTCAGCAGAATCAGCGCCTCCGGCTCGTGTTCGCGGAAGGCGTCGACGAGGGCGCTGATGCCGTCGCGCAGGAGGTTGTCGCCCAGGTACATCACGAACGGCGAGGAACCCAGGAACTCCTCGGCGGTGAGCACGGCGTGCGCCAGACCGAGCGGCTCTTCCTGGGGGATGTAGGTGATCGTGGCGTCGAACGCCGACCCGTCACCGGCAGCGTGACGGATCTCCTCGCCGGTGTCGGGCGCGATGATGATCCCGATCTCGGTGATTCCCGCGTCGACGAGCGCCTCGATGCCGTAGAACAGCACCGGCTTGTTGGCGACCGGCACCAGCTGCTTGGCGGACGTGTGAGTGATCGGGCGCAGCCGGGTGCCGGCGCCGCCAGAGAGGATCAACCCCTTGAGCGCTTCCATTGGGGAGAGCAGGCTAGTACGTACCGCCGAGCTTGCGGTGATCCCAGGTCGCGACCCTGACCGGCTCGAAGCGGATCGCGACACGCTTGGAGGCCTGTGCCTGAAGGGCGGTGGCTGCGTCGCCCTCGATCGAGTCGATGCCCTCGGCGTAGCGGATCGTCAGCTCCCGACCGAACTCGAACACCGGGCCGGGATCGCGGACGATCTCGGCCTTGGCCTCGATCTGGACCCCGCGCAGCTCCTGGTACTCGGTCCCGGTTTCGACCAGCAGGGTGGCGCGCGGATCGCGCTCGAGGTTCTTCACCTTCTGCGCCTTGGCGTAGCTCCAGACCCAGAGCTCGCCGTCGCGGACGGTGAACCACATCGGCATCGAATGCGGCCAGCCGCGCGGCCCGTTGCTGGTCACGATCACGACCCGTTCGGTGTCGAGCAGCTCGCGCTGCTCGTCCTCGGTCAGCTTGATCTGGTCCCTACGCGCCGGCATCCGGGACCAGCGTCAGCTCCTGCCACGGGTCCTCGCCCGCCATCGGCTGCATTTCGCCACGGGCCCAGCGCGGCTGCAAATCGTCGTAGTGAGGGCTGGCGACATGACCGGACTGCCCCGCAAACGCCTGCCAGCGCGAGGCCTCAGGATCGTTGGGATCGGCGAGGACCCGCCACGCGGGCGCCCAGATCGCGTGAAACGGCTCATTCGGGTCCCAGCCCACCTGGGCGATCGTCTCCTGGCCGCCGCCGACCTCGAGCCGGCGGTTGAAGATCCGGGCGAAGATCGGGTTCGCTGCCCCGAGCGCGTGCGGAAACTCGAGCGCGTGCGCACTGCCCCAGGTCCAGGCCGACGGATCAGGCCCGAAGCGGTCGGCGAGGTCGTGGAGCGCGCTGCGCAGCGCGTCCAGCGCAAGGCTCTCCCAGGAGCGTCCAATCAGCTCCTCGTCGCCCTCGTCCCACAGCGCCAGCAGGTGCGACTGCCAGCGCCACGGCGAGGTCACGTGCTTGAAGAAGCCGTTGTCGGCGCGGTCGAGCCAGCGCTCGGACAGGTCGCGGTCGCGGATCACGCAACGCGCCACCTCGCGCGCGAAGCTCAGCGTGAACGCCTGGTAGATGGTCGCCGCGACCGAGTCGGGGTCCATCAGGCCGTCCCAGCTGCGCAGCCACTCGATCGCCGCCCTCTCCCGCTGGTCGCGCGGGCGCAACCGCACCAGTCGATGCACCGTCATCAAGCCCGGGATCGAGAGCATGTCGACCTGCATCTCCTGAAAGCCGTCGAGGTCGTGCTCGTCGGTCGCCTCGAGCAGCTCGGCGATCCGCCGGGCGCGGAAGCCGTCGAGCCAGTCGCTGGTGATGTGGTGCGGGTAGTCCTCGGGCGTAATCCGGTTGTTCGCGGTCACGACGTATCCCTCGTCCGGGTCGACCAGCTCCGGCATCTCGTCGTACTCGACCCAGCCGTCCCACTCGTACTCACCGGTCCAGCCCGGCTTCGGCAGGTCGGGGCAGCCCCCGCGGCGCACCGGGACCTTGCCGAAGACCTTCATCCCGATCGAGCCGTGGCGGTCCGCCCAGACGAGGTTCGAGACCGGCGCATTGTGGGGCTCCAGCAACTCGACCAGCTCGGGGCCGCTGGTGACGTCGAGCACCCCGATGCTGGCCTCGGTCAGGCACGGAAGGTCGAGCGCCGACCAGCGCAGCGCCAGCGGCTCCTCGGGCTCGGCCCCGAGCGCCTCGTTGACGATCGGGCCATGGTGGCTCACGCGCACCAACAGCCGCTCGGGCTCGGCGCGTCCCTTGACCGCGATCTCCTCCTCGCGGATCCGCAGCGGCCGCATCTCGCCCTCGAACTCGTACTCGGCGCCGACGATCCGCTCGACGAACAGGTCCATGACGTCGGCCATCGTGTTGGTGATCGACCAGGCGACATCGTCGTTCTGCCCGAAGACGATCCCTACCCGCCCCGGGAACGAGGCCCCGCGAACCGTGCGGCCGCCGACCTCGATTCCCATCGAGTACGTGATCCCGGGCATGCTCGGCGTCAGGTGCGGATCGCCGGCGAGCAGCGTCCCGCCGGTCGACGACCGGCGGGCGGACACGGCCCAATTGTTTGACCCGGTGGCCTCGGCGGCAAAGCCCAGCGCCTCGCGGAGCGCGCCGATCTGCTCGGCCAGGCCGAGGCCGTCGCCCGACCACTCCATGCCGGGCTGCATCGCAATGGGGTTGCGCTCGGGATAGGCGGGGTCGAGCCGGGCCGCCAGCTCCGGCCCGAGGTCGCGCACCATGTCGGCCCGCATCAGCTCGCGCTCCCAGTTGGTCGAGAGGCCGAGCGCTAGCAGCTTCGTGATCGTGAGCGTGTCGACGGGCTGCCAGGGCTCGGAGTCGATCCGCAGGATCCGCAGCTCCGCCGGAGGTGGGGCCGCGGCGGCGGCGGCGTTGACCCCGGCCGAGTAGGCCTCGAGCGCGGCCCGTATTGGCCCCTCCAGCGCCGCCTGCTCCTTCAGCGCCACCTGGCGCAGGCCGAGCGTGCGCACGAAGCGGTCGACCGCGAGCCCCTCCGCGCCGGCGATCTCGGCGACGCGGCCGCTGGCAAAGCGTCGGTACAGGTCGAGCTGCCAGAGCCGATCCTGGCCGTGGCAAAACCCCTGTCCGAACCAAGCGTCCTCGATCGTCTGCGCGCTGACGTGCGGCATGCCCCAGCGGTCGCGACGGATCCGCACCGGCGCGTCGATTCCGGCAACCGTCACCTCGCCCTTGACCTGCGGCAGCGAGCGCCGGAACAGGCGCCACCAGAGGGCCGCCCCGGCCGCCGCCGTGAGCGTCGCGGCGATGCCGGCGCCGAGCCCCAGCCGCTTGCTGAGCGCGGAATCGATCACGCACAGACTCTATGCGGCGGGCGCCGAGCGATCAGTCGCGAAGCTCGGCGACCTCGCCCCGCCCCTCGTCTGCCAGCTTCTCGAGGTGCGCCTGCATGGCGAAGGCCGCGGCGGAGCGAAGCTGTTCGGGTACGTCGTCCCAGACCTCGGCGAGCAGCGCGGCGCGCGAGCGCTCGCCGTGCTCCAGTGCAGCAAGGAGGCGGTGCTCGCGGTCGAGCCGATGCTCGCGGTACTCGGCAATCTTCGCCGCCGGGTCGGTGATCCAGGGGCCGTGGCCGGGAGCGAGCAGCTTCGAGTCGAGCGCCTCGACCGCGTCGAGCGAGCGCATGTAGTCGCTCAGCGAGCCACCCGCGGCGGCCGGCGGGACGATCGACGAGCCGGTCCCGAGGATCAGGTCGCCGCAGAAGCAGACGTCGCCGAGGACGAAGCAGACGTGGTCGGGGGCATGACCCGGAGTGGCAATAACGGTGAAGGGCCCGATCTCGCTGGTGTTTGACGCCTTCCTCTCGGTATGCGAGAGGAAGGCGTCAATGGCAGCGGCTGACCCGGCTTCGAGCGCATGCCGCATCGCCTCCATTTCGCTCTCCCTCATTGCCTCTCCCCACAACAGCGGCGCGCCCAGCGCCTGGACCCCCTCCGAGTGGTCCGAATGCCCGTGCGTGAGCAGCACACCCTCGATCTCCCCGCCCGCCGCCTCCCGCACGCGCTCCAGATGCCCGACATCATTCGGGCCGGGATCGATGACGTAGCCGTCGACCACGTACGTATTCGTCCCTTCGAGCGTCATCGGCCCCGGGTTGGGGGCAACGATCCGCGTGATCCCGGGCGGTTCGCTCAGGCGGCGACTGCCTTGGCGACGGCCTCGCGGGCCTCGCTCGGCTCGAGCACGACCAGGTCGCCGACGCCCTTGAGGACCTCGCGCACGAGCCAGTCATCCGAGCCGTAGGGAAGCTCGACCACGACGGCGCCGTCGCCGAGCTCCTCGACCACGGTGCGCTCCTCGCGCAGCCAGCGGGCGCGGTCGGGTGAGACCCAGACGCGGGCCACCCCCGCCGTGGTGACTTCGCCGTGCACCAGCCACTCCTGCTCGGCAAGCTGCTCCTCGACTCCTTCACGCGGCTCGAACCCGGCCTTCGTCATCACCGCCTCCTTCATCCGGTCGAGGCGGAAGTGGCGGGTGTCCTTGCGGCCCAGGTCGAAGCAGCCGAGGTACCAGCCCTCCGGCCCGCTGACGAGCTGGTACGGCTCGACCTCGCGCTTGACGAACTCGTCCTCGTTCTCCTTGTAGTACTGAAGCTCGAGCACCCTGCGCTTCTGGATCGCGTCGTTGACCGTCCTCACGACCGAGGAGTCGTCGCGCCCGGGGGCGATCTCCAGGCCCTCCTCCGACGGGTCGTGGCCGAGTGCGGCGACGATCTTCTCGCGCGCGGTCGAAAGGCCGGACTGGGGCAGGTGGTCGCCGAAGAGGTCGATCGCAGCGACCAGCGCCTTCGCCTCCAGCGGCAGCAGGCGAGCGGGCCGGGCGAAGTTGTCGCCGTAGGTGTCGGGATCGACCTCGATCCGGTCGCCGGCGATCTCGGCGTAGAGCACGTAGGTGCCGCCGCCGAAGTTGACGACGTTGAGGACGTCGAGGTCCTCGCGCAGCTCTTCCATGCTGATGTTGAGCTCCTCGAGCACCTGGCTTGTGGGCAAGCTCCCCTCGTTGCGGGCGGCGCCGATCAACGACCCGGCGAGTGTGACCAGCCGCGCAAAGCGCTCCGGCCTGATCACCGACTCCGAGCGGCCGTTGGAGCTGCGGGCCCGTCCGTTCCCCTCCGCCAGCGGGCGGCGAACCGTGTCGGCGACCTCGAACTGCCTGCGGTGGCGCTCGCGCAGCAACTTCAGCCGCTTGTCGGCCTCCTTGGCGAGCTTCGGCGGCGACAGCAGGCGCGCGTTCTCGCGCCAGCTCAAGACCCAGGAGATGAGCTGGCGCTCCGACGCGTACTCGGTCTCGAACACGGTCCCGCGCCCCTTGACGCCGTCGTCCTTGGTCGGCTTGCGGAAGGTGCCGTGGCGGCCGAAGTCGCGTTCGACCAGCCAAGCGATCCGCTCGCGCAGGAAGATCGCGGCGCTGCCGGCGATCTCGCCCATCTGCCAGTCGGCGCGTTTGCCGTAGTCGCGGCGGTCGAAGTCCTCGGGCGCCTGGAAGTCGTGCTCGGCCTTGGTCGCGTAGGAGACCTTGCCGCGGATCCGCGAGAGGCGGAACACCCGCACCTCGTCGCGTTCGTGCGAGTAGCCGATCAGGTAGAACTGACCGTCGCGGAAGACGAGGTGGTAGGGGTTGACCTTGCGGTCGGAGACCTCGTCGCGCTGGAGCGAGTAGTAGGAGAACTCCACCGTCTTGCGCCGCGAGATCGCGGTTTCGATCTTCGCCAGGCGCTGGGAGAGCTCGCGGCCGCCGCCGGCGGTCGAGAGCTTGACGTCGATCGGCGCCTCCTCCTCCTCGGTTAGCGGGCTCGGCCTGCCCCACGAGACCTGCTGCAACGCCAGCCGCAGCGGCTCGGCGTAGGCGAACTCGCCGTCGAGCAACCCGAGCGCGGTGCGCAGCGCGGCGAGCTCGGGGTCGGAGAACTCGATCGCTGGCAGGTAGTAGTTCTCGGGCGGCAGCGCGTAGAGCTCGGCCTCGAAGAAGCCCTCGGCGGGCTTCTCCACCTGCAGGCAAATCCCGAGGCTCTCGAGCTCGGCGCGGTCGGCGTAGAAGCGGCGCGCGAACGCGTCCTCGTTCATCGAGCTGTAGCCCTCGACCTCCCGCTTGATCTCCAGCGCCGACACCGGCCGGCGGTTCGCCATCAAGAACGAGATCAACGAGAGCTGGCGGATCAGCTTCTCGGTGTCCTTCGCCATCCCGCCGAGGATATTGAGGGTTCGTCGCCGAGTTCGACGCAGCCCGCGCCGCAACATGCGCAATTTCCGTGTCTGCTTACGTCACGGCGGGGCGTCCCCCGTGGATTAGGCTGCCGCCCCACAGCGATGCTCGGCGCCGGCACCGTCATCAACCCGATCATCAAGATCGTCACGACGATCGTCGTGCTCGGGGCCGTCTACCTGTTCATCGTCAAGCCGATCCTCGACACCACCAACAACGCCTTCGAGGAGTTCGGCGGGGCGTTCGACAGCCTCCCGACCGATATCCAGGATCAGGTCGACACCGCCTTCGACGACATCGACGATGATGTGAGCGGCGACTTCGAACGCTGCATCAGAGCCGCGATCCCGAATCAGCGCCGGATCGACCGCTGCGTCGAGCGCTTCACCGGGTAGCGATACTGGGCGAGCGATGTCCGAGGAGAACGTCGAGATCGTGCGGCGCATGTTCGACCACGCGAATCGCCGGGACGTCGACGGCGTCGCCGCCCACACGGCGCCTGACATTCATTGCTTCCCGGCGGAGGACCAGCCGGAGTCGAGACCCTTCCGTGGGCGCGAGGCATTCGCCAAGTACCTCATCGGTTGGCTGGACAGCTTTGACCAGTATGCGATCGAGCCGATCGAGTACCTCGACCTCGGGGAGTACGTCGTGGTCGTCGGCCGGATCACAGCCAGGGGCTCCGGGAGCGGAGCAGAGATCGCCGGCGAGGATGCGTGGCTCTACCGGTTCCGCGACGGGCTCGTGATCGAGTACCGCGAGTGCGGGACCAGGGAGCGGGCCCTCGAAGCGGCCGCGACGCGGGCGCAGCGCTAGGCGGCGCGGGTGCGGAAGTAGGCCGCGGAGTCGAGGCCGCGGTCGAAGCGCGACCAGGCGGTGCCGTCGGGGAGCTCGCGCTCGATCCGGTCGAAGCTGCCGAGCTTGCCGCCGAGGTTGTCCATCGCGTGCACGAGGGTCGCCTCGCGGGTCGCCGGGATCACGGGGGAGCCGTTCTCGTAGCTGCCGTGGTGGGAGAGGACGATGTGGAGCACCGCCTGGGCGAGCTCGGGGTCGAAGCCGTCGATCGACTCGATCGTGCGGCGGACGAGGTAGTAACCGAGCGGGATCTCACCCTGCAGCCGACCGGCGTCGGTGAGGTCGATCGCCAGCGGGTCGTCGTTGTACGCCTGCGTCTTGCCGATGTCGTGAAGAAGCGCCCCGGTGATCGCGACGTCACGGTCGATGCCGGGGAAGGCGGCCGCGGCGGCGCTGACCGCCTGGGCGACCGAGACGGTGTGGTCGAGCAGTCCGTGCGGATAGGCCTGGTGGTAGTACTTGGCCGCCGGCGCCTCGCGAAAGCGCTTCCAGATCCGCGACTCGGATCCGAAGATGCGGCCCAGCAGCTGGCCCAGGTGCGGGTTCTGGATCGTCTCAAGCAGCTCGCGCAGCTGTTCCTCGAGCTGCTCGACGGCGACCGGCGGGCCTTCGGCGAGCTCGTCGTTGGAGTACTCGCCATCGGCGGCGGGACGGATCGACTTGATCGTGATCTTGGCGCCGTACTGGGCGTGCACGGAGAAGCGTCCCTCGATGAACACGACGCAGCCCGGCGCCGAGCACTCGAAGCACTCGTCGACCGCGTCCCAGGCGACCGCCTCGACAGTGCCGGTGCGGTCGGCGACGATCAGGCGCAGGAAGTCCTCGCCGTTCTTGCGAGTGCGCCGCTCGCGCTCGCGGACCGCGAACGCCGCGGCGAAGTCCTGACCCTCGGCGAGCTCGCGGACGAAGACACGGGCCAGTGGAACCGCCGCGGGGGCGGCGGCGAGAGGGGCGTTGAGCGCCTGAAATTGACCCTGATTACTCATCGATTCCAACTTAGAGAGAGGTCCGGACGGCGCACTTCTCTTCCCAGGTCGGACCGAAGGGCGCAGATCTGACTCAGTGCAAGGGGGCGAACTCGCCCGGCGACGTCGCCTGGTTGGCTGCCCGCGCCGTGCGCTCGAGCTCAGCCGCGAACTGAGCCCCGAGCAGGATCGCCAGGTTGGAGATCCAGAGCCAGATCAGGAACACGATCACGCCCGCGATGCTGCCGTAGGTGTTGGCGTAGGCGCCGAAGTTCGAGACGTACAGGTTGAAGCCGGCCGAGGCGATCAGCCATAGGAGAGTCGCCAGCGCCGCACCGGGCAGGATCCAGCGGAACCCCTCGTGCCGGGCGTCGGGCGAGAACCGGTAGAGCAGGCCGATCAGCCCGATCACCATCACCAGCAACGCCGGCCAGCGGCCGATCGAGAAGATCGTCTGCGCCGTGTCGCCGACGCCGAGCTCGTTGCCGATCGCCTCTGCCAGCGGGCCGCTGAGGACCAGAGCCAGCAGCACCAGCGCGAGGACCAGGACCATTGCGGTGGTGATCAGCAGCTGCAGGGGGCGCAGCTTCCAGAACGGCCGCTCCTCAGAAACTCCGTAGATGCGGTTGGACGCGCGCGTGAACGCCCCGACGTAACCCGACGCCGACCAAAGGGCGCCGGCGATGCCGAGGACCAGCGCGAGGCCGGCGGCACTCGAGTGCTCGACCACGTCGGTGATCGGCTCCTGGACCGCGTCGACGGCCGACTGGGAACCGAGCTCGTCGACGATCTCGAGCACTCCGTCGACCGTTCCCTGATCGCCGAGCACGCCGAGCAGCGAGACGAGCACGATCAGGCCGGGGAAGATCGAGAGCACCGCGTAGTAGGTGAGCGCGGCCGCGCCGTCGGTGAGCTCGTTGGCCTGAAACCGCTTGACCGCGTCGCGCAGGGCGTGCCACCACGCGCGGACGGTCAGGTCGGTCGGGGTCGCGATCCTGTCCATTTGCGGGCAATACCCTTTTGCCAGACCTTCACGGGTCTTTCGCAGGTAGTCATAAGAACGAATCGCGATTCAATGCGGCCATCGAACGCGCCTTTGAGCCGGTCTCGATCGCCCGCATAGCCGGGCTCGCTATCGCGGTCGTGCTCGGCGCGGTCGTGGCCACCGTCGGGCTGATCTTCTCCGATCCGGGCGACGACGCCGCCCGCGCCTCCTACGCCGTCAGCCTGGTCGCGGCGGCGACGACTGCGCTGTTGCTGCCGATGCTGCTTCGGAGGCGGCGGATCGAGATCGTCGCGCTGCGCGCCGACGCCGCGGTCCTGGTCTTCCAGCTGCGAGCCCAAGCGGTTGCGCTCGCCGGCTCGGCGACGTGGCCGGCGGCACGACTCGCGGTGGCGCTGCGCGACGCGACGGCGCTGGCCTTCAGGGCGCGCCGGCTGACCGAGACGCTCGCCCGGGCGGGCGTCGAACAGGAGACGATCGACCTCAGGGTGGCGCTCGAAGCGGTCGAGGCTTCACTCACCACCGGCGAGAAGGCCGGCTGAGTTGAACCCGGCCGCGAGGTCGCAGCTGTGGCTGGCGACGCTCGGAGCCGTCGTCGCGCTCGGCGCAGCGGCGATCCCGGCGACGATCCAGCTGTTCGAAGAGGACTCGCCGCCCACCGCCGCGGCGCCGGTGGAGAGTGTCGTCGCGCCGCCGGTCGCGCCGACAACGACCACGCCGGTGCCCGGCGCTGAGCCGACCCAGGGTGAGGGCGGGAACGGCCGTGGCGAGGCGCGCGGAGGTGGCGGCGGAGGCGGCAGCGAGCCCTAGGCCGCGGACGGCAGCTCGGCCCAGTGACGTCGCAGCGCCTGAGCCAGCTCGGCCCCACGTTCGAACGGCCAGAACAGCTTGCCGGCCTCAATCTCGATCACCTCATCGCAGCCCGGGATCGTGTCGCGAAGCCAGTACGCAAGCTCGAGCGGAAAGATGTCGTCGCCGGTGCCCCAGGCGCACAGCGTCGGCGTCTCGAGCTCGCGCAGCTGCGGCTCGAGCGCGGAGAGCTGGCTTGAGTCGAGGCTGGCCATGAACCGCTCGAGCTTGCGCGCCGCCTCGACCGACGCTTGGTGTGGCTCCATGATCCCGCGCAGGTCGTCGTCGGAGAACCGCTCCGGCCACTGATATGTGGTCGCGAGCGGTCCCTTGCGGGCGGCGTCGAGGTCGTCGTACGCCGCCTTCAACGCCGGCGCCAGCTCCCCGTTCGCGGCGAGGTCGGCGATCAGCTGGGCGAGCTCGTTCGGCGACGGCAGCACGTCCCTGGCCTCGCAGTTGGTGAGCGTCAGCGAGTTGAGGAGATCGGGCCGGCGGACCGCGAGCGCCTGAGCGACGGCGCCACCGGTGTCGTTGGCGACGAGGTCGAAACGATCGAGGCCGAGCGCCTCGCAAAACGATTCGAGCATCTCGGCGTTCGCCTCGAGCGAGAGGTCCTGGTCGTGCGAGACCGTACTGCCGCCGTGATCGGGGAGGTTGTAGGCGATGCAGCGACGCTCGTCGCGCAGCTCGGCGATCACGTCGCGCCACATGTAGGCGCTGACGAAGAGGCCATGGACGAAGAGCACGGTCGGCCCCTGTCCGACATCCACGTAGGCGAACTCGCCATAGGGTGTTGTGATCGCCTTCTTCTCGGCCTGATACTCGCCGTAATCCATGGGGCAGCCTCTCTCTCTCTCTCTCAGTTACACACCGACAGTCGGTATGTGTAGCATATGCGGGTGACCCGCGCCGGGCCTACCCGTCTCGACGCCGCCACCGGACTCGTCGCCGGGGCGCTCTTCCTCGTCGGCTTCGGCCTCCCCGGTAATCCTCCGAGCCCCGACGAGCCGACGGCCGCGATCGCCGAGTTTCTCGCCGATCACCGCTCCGCGATCCTCGCCGGCGACCTGCTGGTCGCGCTCGCGGCGGCGGCCTTCGTCTGGTTTCTCGGAGTGCTTCGGGGCCACCTGGCCGACGCCGGCGAGGAACACCTCTCGACGGCCGCGATCCTCGGCGGGGCGGTGAGTACCGCGATCATCACAGCGGGGGCGGCACTTCAGGCCGGGCTGGTGCTCAACCTCGGCGAGGCGAGCGACGACGTCGTGCGCTTTGGCTTCGACGGCTTCAACGCGCTGATCACGATCGCCGGTGCTCCGCTGGCAGCGGCCGTTGCCGCGACCTCACTCTCGGCCTCACGCAGCGGCGCGCTGCCGGCCTGGGTCGTGCGCGCCGGCCTCGTCACGGCGGTGCTCCAGCTGCTCACGCTCCCGGGCCTGATCGTCGAGAGCGGGTTATTCGCCGCCGGGGAGGCGATGGCACTCGCCGCCTTCATCGCGGTCGTGGCCTGGTTCGTCGCCGTCAGCGTCGTCCTGATCCGCCGTTCCTGACTCGTACGATCAGGGCCTGGGAGCGCCGACGAAGAAGCAGCTTCAATCCGAGACCACGCGCCGCAAGCTGATCTCGGTGGCGCGGCGCCTGTTCGCGACCCGCGGCTACACCAACACGTCGATCGGTGACATAACGGCTCGGGCGAAGGTGACCCGCGGCGCGCTCTATCACCACTTCGCTGACAAGGAGGCGCTGTTTCGTGCCGTCTACGAGCAGGTGGAGGAGGAGCTGGTCGCCCGATCGGCCCGCGCCGCCTCGGAGTCCCGCCCAGCGAAGCGGCTCGAGGCGGCGGTGGCCGCCTTCCTCGACGCCTGCCTCGACCGCGACGTCCAGCAGATCGTCCTGCTCGACGGTTTCTCGGTGCTCGGCTGGGAGACGGCGAGCCGGATCGACGAGGACTACGCGCTCGGCTCGATGCAGGCGCTGCTCAAGCTCGCGATCGACGAGGGCCAGGTCGCGAAGCAGCCGGTCGAGCCGCTGGCCCAGGTCCTGCTCGGGGCGCTCAACCAGGCGGCACTGGCGATCGCGCGAGCGGACGACGTTCCGGCGGCGCGCCGCGAGATGGGCAAGACGATCGACAGGGTGCTGGCGGGACTCCGATAGCCCACTCGGCCGTAGGATCGGCGCGTGAAGCTCTATGTCTGCTGGGGCACCTGGAAGGGTGCGACGCCCCGGCCTTTCCGACGAGCTGAGTCTCATCCCTGCGGCGTCGCACACCAGGCGCTGACGGACGCCGGCTACGAACCAGACGTCATCCGCTGCTTTGGCTGGGAGGCACTGCCCGCGATCTTCAACCTGACGCCCGGACGCCGAGCGGTCAAGGCGTTGACCGGCGAGACGACGGTTCCCGTTCTGGTCACCGACGACGGGGAGGTCGTTGCCGGCTCGGGCGAGATCGCTCACTGGGCGGCACGGCATGGCTAGGACGACCCAACCGGGCGACGACTACCTCCCAGCGCTCCGCTTCAGGGTGCTGACGCCGCTGTTCGACGGCGTCGTCAAGACGACCATGCGGGAAGCGCGCTTCAAGACGATGCTGCTCGATCAGGCGCGGCTGGAGCCCGGCCAGCGGCTCCTTGATCTCGGCTGCGGGACCGGCACCCTCGCTTTGCTGGCCGCCGAGCGTGAGCCCGGCATCGAAGTCGTAGGCCTTGACGCCGATCCCGAGATCCTCGTCCGAGCGCGGCGCAAGGCCGCGGACGCGGGGATTGCTGTCCGGTTCGACGAGGGGCTGTCGACAGACCTGCCGTACGAGAACGCCAGCTTCGACCGCGTCTTGTCGACGCTCTTCTTCCATCACCTCAAGCCGGCCGACAAGCGCGGGACGGCGGAGGAGATCGCTCGCGTGCTGAGACCCGGCGGCGAGCTACATGTCACTGACTTCGGCCCACCCGGAGGCGTGCTGATGCAGCTGGCCTTCCAGACGGTGCGCGTCTTTGACGGCCGCGAGCCGACCCGGGAGAACGTGGAGGGCAAGCTGCCAGAGATCTTTGAGCAAGGGGGACTGTCAGAAGCCATCGCGCAAACGTCTCTGCGGACCCTCCTGGGCCGGCTGTATCTCTACTCGGCGACCAAGCGCTAGCTGCGACAGCGACCAGGCGGCTGGATGGCGAGGGGCGGAATCGAACCGCCGACACCACGATTTTCAGTCGTGTGCTCTACCAACTGAGCTACCTCGCCGGGCGGCGGTTAAGGCTAGCGGCGGGCCGCGGCGATGGCAGCCTCAGGCGGCGCGGCCCGGACGGTGCTGAGCCGCAACCAGGTTGATGATCGAGTCCATCAGCTCCAGCGAGCCCGCCTTGTGCAACGGCTCGTTGAGGTTGCCGCACTTGGGGCTCTGGATGCAGGAGGGGCAGCCCTCCACGCAGGGACACTCGCCGACCAAGCGCGCGGCGTCGGCGACGAGGCGCTCGAACTGCTCGTAGCCGCGCTTGGCGATCCCGACCCCGCCGGGGTGGCCGTCGTAGACGAAGATCGTCGGCTGACCGGTCTGAAAGTGGATGTTGGTCGACAGGCCGCCGATGTCCCAGCGATCGCACATCGCCAGCAGCGGCAGCACCGCGATCTGGCTGTGCTCGGCGGCGTGCAGGGCGCCGAGCAGCACCTCGGGCGCCAGCGCCCGCCGCCCCGCCAGCTCCTCGGGCAGCACGTACCACAGCGCTTGCGTGGGGAAGTTCTGCTCGGGGAGATCGAGCGGGACGAGATCGATCACCGAGTGGTCGGCGAGGCTCTTGCGCTGATAGGCGATCACCTGCTCGGTGACGGAGACCTCGCCGAAGCGAAGCGCGACCGACCCGTGGCCGCGCGGTCCGATCGTGCGCTCGTCGGCGATCGCCTCGATGAACACCTCGGTCTCCTTCTTCGGCTGCGTGTACCAGTCGCCGTCGAAGGCGTCGACGATCGCGCGGCGCGAGTCGACGTCGAGCTCGGCGACCTCGTAGGAGCGCCCGAGGTGCAGGTAGATGGCCCCGGGGTGCACGGTCGTGAACGCCCGCTCGGCCTCGACCTGGCCGAGCAGCTCGCCCGAGGTGCGCTCGACCACCGCGACCGAGTCGAGCGAGGCCGAGCGCAGCGAGATCTCACCGGCGGGAAACCCGGGACCACGCGGCAGGTAGCGGCCGTCACGCCCGCGGCGCAGGCGCCCGGCGCCCACCAGGGCGTCGGCACGTTCGCGCCAGCGCGGGCCGAGGATCGCGTCGTCCTCGGCGCCGCCGAGAGGCGCCTCGTACGCGGCAGCAAGCACATGCGCGGTCTGGATCCGCTCGTTCGTGTGGTCGAGGATCGCCGCCTCGACCGGACGGGCCAGGAACTCGTCCGGATGGCGGCAGAAGAACTGGTCGAGCGCGTCCTCGCCGGCAACGTACAGCGCGATGCCCTCGCTGCGCCGACCCGCCCGCCCCCACATCTGGCGCAGGCTGGCGACGGTGCCGGGGAAGGTGACGCAGATCGCCGCGTCGAGCTCGCCGATGTCGATGCCGAGCTCGAGCGCGTCGGTGGCGACCACCGCGAGCAGCTCGCCAGCCGCCAGGCGCGCCTCGATCTCGCGCCGCTGCTGCGGCGTGTAGCCGGCCCGGTAGGGAGCGATCCGCGACGCGAGCCCGGGCTCGCCGAGCTCCTCGAGCCGCATGCGCGTGAAGCGCTGGATCAGCTCGATCCCGCGGCGGCTGCGCAGGAAGCAGATCGTCCGCGCACCGTTGACCACCAGGTCGGAGAGCAGCTCGGCCGCCTCGGAGAGCACCGAGCGCCGGCTCATCGTCTTCTCATCGATCACCGGCGGATTCCAGATCGCGATCCGCCGCTTCGCCCGCGGGGCGCCGTCGGAGTCGACTAGCGCGAAGTCGGTGCCGGTCAGCTCCTCGGCGAGCTCGACCGGGTTGTCGATCGTCGCCGAGGCGCAGATGAAGCGCGGGTCCGAGCCGTAGACGCGGGCGACCCGGCGCAGGCGGCGGAGCACGTTGGCGACGTGCGAGCCGAACACGCCGCGGTAGGTGTGGGCCTCGTCGACGACGACCCAGCCGAGGTTGGCGAGGAAGTCGCCCCACCCCTGATGGTGAGAGAGCACGCCCATGTTGAGCATGTCCGGGTTGGTCAGCACGAGGTTCGAGCGCTTGCGGATCTGCGGGCGATCCTGCTTCGGCGTGTCGCCGTCGTAGATCGCGTGCCGCAGCTCGGAGAGCCCGAGCTCGGAGAGCTTGCGCGCCTGGTCCTGGGCGAGCGCCTTGGTCGGATACAGGTAGAGCGCCCGCGTCTTGGGGTCGCGGGCAATCGCGTCGAGCACCGGCAGGTTGAACGACAGCGACTTGCCCGAGGCGGTGCCGCTGGTGACGATCACGTCGCCCATGCCCGCTGCGGCCAGCGCCTCGATCTGGTGGGAGTAGAGCTCGGCGATCCCGGCCCGCGCGAGCGCCGCCGAGAGCTCCGGAGCGACCGCCTTCGGCGCGGCGACCGTGTGCGCCGCGCGCGCCGGCTCGAGGCTGGTGGTGACCAGGCGCTCGTCGATCTCGCCGGCCTCGCACAATCGCTCCCATGCGAGCGAGGGGGCGTCGCCGAGCGTCGTCACGCCGGAGCACCGATCGCCGCCGCAGTGCGAAGCGCGTCGAGGGCGCTCGAGTCGTGCAGACGCAACACCGCGGCCCCGGCGGCGACGGCGAGCGCCGTTGCCGCCAGGGTCGCCGCCTCGCGCTCCTCGGCGGGAACGCGGCGTTCCCACGAGCCGGCGAGAACCGCGCCGAGGAAGTCCTTGCGAGAGAGGGCGACGAACAGCGGCCGGCCGAGCGCGCGCAGCTCGCCGAGTCGGCGCAGGAGCTCGAGGTTCGCGTCGGTGTCGAGGTCGAAGTCCAAGCCGGGATCCAGCGCGATCTGCTCCTCGGAGACCCCGAGCGCGACGGCGCGCTCGATCCGCTCGCCGAACCACCCCAGCAGGTGCTCGACCGGGTCGTCGTAGGAGCGCGGGGCGCGCTCTGCGCGCGGCGGCCCCTCGATGTGCATCAGCACGTAGCCGCAGCCGCGTCCGGCGACCACCTCGAGCATCTGGTCGGCGCCCCCGCCGATGTCGTTGATCGCCGCCGCACCCGCGTCGAGGGCGCGCGCTGCGACCTCGGGCGAGAAGGTGTCGGCAAGCACCGGCACCCCGGACTCGCGTGCCAGCCGCTCGACCGCCGGAACGAGCCGCTCCGCCTCAGCTT
>DAIRGH010000132.1:0-6975 GCA_036794585.1 Solirubrobacterales bacterium
CCGACGTGGGCGGCGCGGGCGCCGCTGCGCGCAGCGTGGGCGGCGCTCCAGAGCGCGTAGCCGGCGACCGAGAGTTGGCCGACCGCGAGCAGCACGACGATCAGGATCGGGACCACGGCGACCAGCTCGACCGCCGCCTGTCCTCGCTCTCGCGCCACGGGGCGAAGCTAGGCGTGGCCGCCCGCCGCGAGACCTCAGAATCGTGCCGGAAGCGTCCCGCACCCGTGCCAAACTGGCGCGCGATGCGAGCGATGTTCGCGATCTGGCTGGTGATCCTGGTCACCGGGATCGTCCTCTACTCGGTCATCGGCCTCACGCATTCCTGAGCATGCGGCGGTTCCTGCGAGAGCAGTCACTGTCGATCTTCTTCCTGGCGATCTTCTTCGCAGCCCTAGTGGGTCAGGCGGTAGCGGGACACGAGCTGTTCAACCAGGAGCAGGTCGCGCACGGCGAGCAGCCGGTGTCGCTCTGGAACTACGTCTTCTCGTCGCACTTCGGCAACGCGGTGCTCGAGAACTGGCAGTCGGAGTACCTGCAGTTCATGCTCTTCATGCTGGCGACGGTCTGGCTCGTCCAGCGCGGCTCGCCCGAGTCCAAGCCCATCGGCGAGGAAGGGCGCGAATCGGACCGCAAGCAGAAGATCGGCGGCTACGCGGACGAACACTCCCCCGGTTGGGCCAGGGTCCGCGACATCCGCAGCGCGATCTACTCGAACTCGCTGCTGATCGTGATGGCGATCATCTTCTGCGGCTCGTGGTTCGCGCAGTCGGTTACCGGCTGGACCGACTTCAACGCCGACCAGCAGGCCCACCAGGAGGCCGGCGTCTCGTGGCTCTCCTACGTCGGCAGCGCCGACTTCTGGGCGGCGACGCTGGAGAACTGGCAGTCGGAGTTCCTGGCTATCGGCTCGTTCGCGGCCCTCACCATCTTCCTGCGCCAGCGCGGCTCACCCGAGTCGAAGCCGGTGGGCGAGCCTCACGACGCCACCGGCGTCCAGGGCTAGCTAGTAGCGCGACTGCGTCTCGAACCAGGTCGTGACGATGACGTAGACCGAAGCGCCGAGAATCGCGAGCCAGAGGATCAGTCCACCCCCGGTATCGGTCAGCTCGTCCGCGCCAGCGATCATCAACGCGATCGCGCCGACGGCGGCGACGAACAGCGCCCGGCGGCGATCGTCGAGCCCCGTGTAGTTGAACCGGTACTGGCGAAAGAGCTGCCAGCCGGTGAACGCGATGATCGCCAGGAAGGCAATCGTCATCGTGGCGCCGATCGCTCTCGCGGCGTTGCCGCCACCCGGCACGACGGCGACGATCAGCGCCAGCAGCATGATGATCGCGATGTTGCGCACGGCGAGCATGCGGTGAGCGTAGCGCCGGGGAGCGGTTAGTTCGACGCCATGACGACCACGCCGAAGGCGACCGCCGCGATCGTGGCCATAACCCCGAGCACGGCGACCGTGCCGAAGAAAGCGGCTCCGCCGGTGCGTCCCTCCCTGCTTGCTTCGGCGAACCGGGCGGCCCCGAGGATCGCGATCGAGAACACGAGCGTCGTGCCGACGCCGGCGACCAGGGCGGCGACGATCGTCTGCCAGAGCGCTTCAGTGTCGACGACCGTCGCGAGCATCACGCGGCGGCCGGAGTGGGACGGCGGAACCGGCGAACGAACGCGGCCACGGTCATCGCGAGCCCGGCAGCGCTGACGAGCACCGGCCCAACGGCGCCGGGAAACGCGTCGGTCACCAGGTACGCGATCCCGCCGATCGCACCCGCCGCAGGGAGCGTGAGCACCCATGCGGCGACGATGTTGCCCGCGACCCCCCAGCGGACGGCCGAGAGGCGCTTGCCGGCGCCCGCGCCCATCACCCCGCCGGCGATCACCTGGGTCGTCGACAGGGGGAAGCCGAAATGGGTCGAGGCGAGAATCACGGCCGAGCCCGCGCCCTGGGCTGAGAACCCCTGCGCCGCGTCCATCTTGATGATCCGCGTGCCCATCGTCTTGATGATCCGCCAGCCACCGGTGTAGGTCCCCAGCGCGATCGCCGAGGCGGCCGAGACGATCACCCAGGTCGGCGGGTCGGCGCCCTCGGACAGGTGCCCGCTGGCGATCAGCGCGAGTGCGATCACGCCCATCGTCTTCTGCGCGTCGTTGGTGCCGTGGGCGAGGGCCAGCAACCCGCCCGAGATCACCTGCCCGAAGCGAAACCCCCTGGTCACCGGACCGGGTCGCTGGCGCCCGACGACCCGGTAGCAGACCGTGATCGCGATCGCCCCGACCACGAAGGCGAGGATCGGCGCCACGATCGCGGGGATCAGGACCTTGCCGAGGATGCCGTCGCCCAGGACCGCGTCGGGGCCGGCGGCGAACAGCGTCGCTCCAACCACCCCGCCGATCAACGCGTGCGACGAGCTCGAGGGAAGGCCGTAGTACCAGGTGATCAGGTTCCAGGTGATCGCGCCGACCAGACCGGCGAAGATGACCGTGGTCGTGATTCCGAGCGGGTCGACGACGTCCTCGGCGATCGTCGCCGCGACCTCGAGCGAGATGAAGGCGCCGACGAAATTGAGCACCGCGGCATAGCCGACCGCGACCCGCGGCGGCATCGCCCGGGTCGAGATCGAGGTGGCGACGACGTTGGCGGTGTCGTGAAAGCCGTTGGTGAAGTCGAACGCGAGCGCCGTCGCGACGACGATGCCCAGGATCAGGTCGGCTTCTGACACGCGCTAAGCGTTCTTTATGACGATGCCCTCGAGGATGTGGGCGGCGGTCTCGGTCGCGTCGACGGCCCGCTCGAGCCTGAGAAAGATGTCTCGCCAGCGGATCACGAACATCGGGTCGATTCCGTTCGCGAACAGCGAGGCGACGGCGTCGCGGTAGAGCCGGTCGCCGTCGTTCTCGAGCCGGTGGATCTCGATCCAGTACTGCTCCAAATCCTTGAACCCGCGCAGGTGCTCGAGCGCGGTGGCGAGCTGCTCGCACGACTTGACCAGCACGTCGGCCATCGCCAGCGACTGCTCCATCGGCGCCTCGATCCGGTAGAGGCCCATGAAGTCCGCCGTCTCCTCGATGTAGTCGACGATGTCGTCGAGCTGCGTCGCCAGGGCGTAGATGTCCCCGGCGTCGATCGGGGTGACGAAGGTCGTGTTGACCCGTTGGACGATGTCGTGGGTGATCCGGTCGCCCTCCTGCTCGGCGAGCAGGATCTCGCGCGCGATGCCGCCGTCATCGGGCCATCCCTCGAGCATCTCCTTGAGCAGGCGCGCGGCCCGCAACGTGTTCTGGCCGGCCTCGTTGAAGAGGTCGAAGAAGACCCGGTCCTTGGGGACGAGCGACGGCAGGGGCACGGGAGCGCGAAACTAGCAGCCCTCGATCGCCTCGGCGATCCGTAACGCGGCCTGGCCGTCCCATTTCTCCGGAGGTTCCGGCCGCTCCTTCGGCGCGGACTCGAGGAGCCCCGGGATCTCGGCGATCCGCTCCGGGCGCAGGCCGAGCAGCGTGTTGGTGCCGGCGCGCACCGTCACCGGGCGCTCGGTGTTGTCGCGCAGGGTGAAGCACGGAACCCCGAGGAACGTGGTCTCCTCCTGGATCCCGCCCGAATCCGTGAGCACGGCGCCGGCGTCGGCCTCGAGCGAGAGGAAGTCGAGGTAGCCGATCGGGTCGATCAGCCGCACGCGGCCGCCGGTCTCATCGCCGAGCATCTTGCGGGTCCGCGGATGGATCGGAAACACGACCGGCATCCGTTCGGCGACCTGCTCGAGCGCCGCGATCGCCCCGCCGAGCAGCGGCCCGTCGACCAGCGCCGGGCGGTGCAGGGTGACCAGCAGGTACTCGCGCGGTGAAAGCCCGGCCGACCGCGCCGCCTCGCGGGCGCGAAACCGGTCCTCGAGGGCGAC
This sequence comes from Solirubrobacterales bacterium, assembly GCA_036794585.1. Lineage (GTDB taxonomy): Bacteria > Actinomycetota > Thermoleophilia > Solirubrobacterales > 70-9 > WHSW01. Next base: position 3,891 of record DAIRGH010000132.1, read on the forward strand.
CAGGGTGTCGATCATCGTGTTGCCGACGAAGCGAAACCGGCGCTCGTCGACGCCCTCGGCACGCAGGTTGTCCTCGGCTTCGGGCGAGTGCAGGAAGAGCAGCTCGGAGACGTGGTCGGCGACGATCCGGTTGATCTCCTCCGGCATCGTGCGGTCGAAGCTGCGCAGCCCGGACTCGACGTGGCCGACCGCGATCCCCAGCCGGTCGGCACAGAGCGCGGCGGCGAGGGTCGAGTTGACGTCGCCCGGCACGAGCACCAGGTCGGGCCGCTGCTCGCGGAGCACCGGCTCGAGCCGCTCGAGCACGAGCGCGGTCTGCTGGGCGTGGCTCCCCGACCCGACCCCGAGAAGGTGGTCGGGTTCCGGCACCCCGAGCTCCTCGAAGAAGATCTCCGACATCCCCCGGTCGTAGTGCTGGCCGGTGTGGACGATCGTCGACCCCTCGGCGCCGAAGCGCTCGCGGGTGGCCGCGATCACCGGCGCCATCTTGACGAAGTTGGGCCGCGTGCCCAGGACGTGGACTAGGCGCACTTATTCGAGCGCGTCGATGCGGTCGGCGAGCTCGAAGTCGTTGGCGGTCAGCCCGCCCGCGGAATGGCTTGTGATCGAGACCTTGACCTCGCTCCAGGAGATCTCCAGGTCGGGGTGGTGACCCATCTCCTCCGCGGGGCCCGTCACCCGGCGCACGAACTCGACCGAGCCGACGAAGTCGCCCTCGTCGAACTTCTTCGTGATCGCGTCGCCCTCGCGGCTCCACCCCTCGAGCTCGGAGAGCTTCGCCTCGATCTCGTCGTCTGAAAGCAGTTCAGCCATCTGTTCAGCGTGAACCTTATCCTCGCCCTGTGAGGCGGAGCGAAGCGAAGCCGAGGCGCGCCGCTGTTGAGGCGCCTGGTATATGAGGATCGCGAGCCTCGTTCCGTCGGCGACCGAGGCGCTGTTTGCGCTCGGACTCGGCGAGTCGGTCGTCGCCGTCACCCACGAGTGCGATCACCCGGTCGAGGCCACCGAGCTGCCGCGGCTGACCTCGAGCGTGATCCCCGAGGGGCTGCCGCCGGCGGTGATCGACGAGCGGGTGCGCGAGGTGACGGCGCGTGGCGACGCCCTGTACCGACTCGACGAGGAGCGCCTCGCGCCCCTCGCCCCGGACCTGATCGTCACCCAGGCCCTGTGCGCGGTGTGCGCCGTCTCATACGAGGACGTCCGCGCCGTCGCCGAGCGCCTTCCCTCCCATCCCCGGGTGATCTCGCTCGATCCCGAGACCCTCGAGGAGGTGCTCGCCGACCTGAACCGGCTCGGCGAGGCGACGGGCGACCCCGATTCGGGGCGGCAACTCGCATCCGAGCTCAGAGGTCGCCTCGACGCGGTGCGAGACGCGGTCGCGGGCCGGCCGCGGCCCAGGGTCGTGGCACTCGAGTGGCTCGACCCCGTCTACGTCGGCGATCACTGGGTGCCCGAGATGATCGAGCTCGCGGGCGGGGAGGACGTGCTCGGCGATGCGGGGCAGAAGTCGACGGTGGTCTCGTGGGAGCAGATCGCCGACGCCGCTCCCGAGGTCGCCGTGGCGATGCCGTGCGGCCTGTACTGCGACGAGGCGGCCGAACAGGCTCGCCGCCACGTCCGGCGCCTGCGAACGCTCGGGGCTGAGCGCGTGTTCGCGGTCGACGCCGCCTCGTCGTTCTCACGCCCGGGCCCCAGGCTGGTCGACGGCGTCGAGCTGCTCGCCCACCTGCTTCATCCCGACGCCGTCCCACCGCCGGCGGGGATCGGGTTCGAGGCGATCTCCTAGACGACGGTAGGCGCCCCCGAGTCGGCGACCAGCAGCGCGCCGACGAAGCCGATCGCGCAGAGGGCGATCAGGCCGAGCGCCTCGATGAGCTTCGCGTTCGGCACCCGGCGTCGCTCGAGCGTCGTCAGCATCAGCGCCGCGAGCCCGCCGCCGATCAGGCCCCCGAGGTGCCCGCCGATGCTGATGTTCGGAATGCTGAACGTGATCACGAGGTTGATCACGACGAAGAAGCCGACCTGCGAGGCGAGCTCGTCGAGGCCGCGGTGGCGGGCGATCAGGAACGCCGCCGCCATTAACCCGAAGATCCCTCCGGACGCCCCGACCGTGAGCTCGTTCGGATCGAGCGCCAGCGCTCCCAGCGCGCCGCCGATGATCGAGACCGCGTAGATGCCGACGAAGCGCGCCGTACCGATCGCCGGCTCGAGCAGGGTGCCGAGGATGTAGAGGGCGAACATGTTGAAGCCGAGGTGAAGCAGCCCCGCGTGCAGGAAGGCCGAGGTGATCACGCGGTAGATCTCGCCGTCGGCAACCGCGCCGGCGGTCAGGCCGCCGTCGCGGATCAACTCGCCCCCGCCCTCGAACGAGCTCGCGCCACCGCTGGCCATCTCGGCCAGGAAGGCGGCGACGCAGAGCACGATCAGGACATAGGTCGCCGGGGCGTCCGACCGTCCTGCGATGCCGGTCGGGTTGCGGACCTTGGTCCGCTGGCGCGCGCACTCCGGACAGCGCATGCCGACGGGGGTCGAGGTCATGCAGTCCGGACAGATCGGCCGGCCGCAATTCGAGCAGGCGACGTTGGTCTCGCGCCCGGGGTGTCGGTAGCACGTCGCCACGCGGCGCTGACTATATGCGCGGGCTACTGCAGGGGCGCCTGGAGCACCGGCGGGCTGGTCGGCTGGTTGGTGCCCGGCCGGGGCTCGGCGGTGACGAGCACGGCCTGGGCGTCGTCGAGCGGCCCCGGCACGGCGGCCTCGGCGCTGCCATCGCCACGCAGGACAAACGTGCTCGCAGGTTCCATCACGTCGCCACGCTGGATCCAGACCTCGTAGACCTCATCGCGGTCGAGCGCGGGCAGCGCGTTGACGTGCAGCGTGCCCGAGTCGCCGTGGCGCTCGAGCGTCGCTGACGCAGTCACCGCGGAGCCGGGCTCGGCCGGGATGAACTCGCTCTCGCCGCCTTCGCCGCGCACCAGGTAGCCCGTGGCGACCCCGATGACGAGCACGATCAGCACCGCCATCCCGGTCGCGGGGCGCAGCATGGCCGCGCGCACGCCGTCCCACCACGACGGGCGCCGCGCCG
>DAIRGH010000133.1:0-6962 GCA_036794585.1 Solirubrobacterales bacterium
GGTGAGATTGTTGGGGATGTAGCGCGTTTTGTAATACTGCATCACCTGCTCCTGGGTGAGCTGGTTATAGATTTCGATCTCGCCGATGACCGGGAACCGATAGGGGTGTACCTGATACGCGGTTGAAAAAAGGAGCAGCCCCGCCATGCGATCGGGATCATCCATGCCCATGGCAAACTCGCGCCGGATCACTTCCTGCTCCTTCTGGTATTCCTCCGGCGGCAAAGTCGAATTCATCATCGCATCGGCCAAAATATCGAGCGCGGTAACAACCCCATCTTTCGGAACGTCGATCCAAAAGACCGTGCGATCGAACGATGTGTACGCGTTGATGTAACCACCCACGTCCTGAATTTTTTGCGCGATCTCATTTTTGCCTCGCGCTTTTGTCCCCTTGAAGAGCATGTGCTCGAGAATGTGAGACAATCCCGCCCCTAAGTGCTGATCCTCCTCGATGCTTCCCGTGGCGCACCACGCCTGCACGCTGGCCACCGGGGCACTACGATCTTCCTGAACAATGATCGTCAGCCCGTTAGGCAAAATCCATTTGTGCGCCGAGCTCGGCGGAAAAGTGATGACGGGTGAGGGCTCAGTCGTAGCAGCTTTGAGATTAACCATCATAAATAATAGAACCGTTGAGGAAAACTTTGCCAGTGGTATGCGAGCCATTGAAGTGGCAGCGACGGCATCCTCAGCGATCAGTGATTGCCGATCACTTTCTCGATGCAGCAGGCTTAGGCGCTGGCAATTCCGCCCGTGTCCTCGCCACTGCTGGTTTTTCAGGTGCGAACGGCTTCACGAAAACCTCTCGGAAATCATAAACATTCCTGAAATCTTCGATCGAATCCTTCTCGGTCTTTCCGAATATCCCGGCGCCAATCAGATTAAAAACCATGTTTCCAATGTCCTCGGATGCGTGAATGCCCCAGCTATCGAAAACCGTCATGACCATCGGCCCGAATTCCTTGAGCGCGTACTGTCGCAAGCCTTCCAGCAGCTCGGGTCCAGACACATGGCGGACGCTGGTGCCTTTCGTTTTCTTTTGCTGTTTTGTCGTGAAATCGAGCGCGTCGCGCAGAAAAACATATGCGTCCCGCTCGTACCGCGGATCGCTCCTCACAATGGAATGAAGGGCTTCAGCAAATCCAATTTTTTGCATGGGATGAAAAAGGCGCGTCTTAGACGCGCCTCCAAGCATAATCGCCAAACTCGAAACGGGCAACTGCCGCGCCGTTGGAGTGATGAAGTAATGGAATGGCGGAAAAAGCGCAAATCCCCAACGCTCCAATAGTCCATCACTCCAGCCCGGAAGTCTCGATCTGGTCTTCCAGCGCATCGAGATACACTGAGAGCGGGTCGCGTCGCCTTAGCGCGGAGACCTGCGATTGCTTTGCCGCCTTGAGGTAATCGCTGAAAGCTCCGCTCTGATTTTCCATCTGCGTAGCTTCGAACCAGTTCATGTAATCATCGATATCGCCCATTCGCGCGGCGAGTTCCTTGCGAGTACCATCGAGATGCGACACACGCTTTGCTATTCCTCGTCGCTTCCCGCGTACGAGCAGCGCTGCGATTTGCTGATACTCACGCGCGACTGGACGCAAGACCGGATGCGCCGTCCCAACAAGCAACAGCAACGCCTGGCTCATGTCGTCGACTTCGGCTTTTTCCTCAGGGGACAGCTTGCGGCGCGAAAGCTCGCTAAGATTTGCCGGCTTTGGCCGCCCCCGATTGCGCGAGCCATCTGATATCTTGATCTGTAACAATTCATCAAGACGTCGTTCACTTTCGGCAAAGGTTAACAACTGGTAAATTTGATGCTCGCTGAGTCGAGCCACGGTTGAGCGCCATTTCTTTTCCACGTCATCCCGCAATTGCGGAAAGCAGGCCTTCAAATCAGCAACTGGATCGTTCGACGCATGGCTAAGATTGGAGATGAACCGCGCCAGACGCGCGCGGCCACCACCCTCATCGAGGAGCAATTGCACGAGCGCGACGGAATATGCCCGGTAAAGCATGCGTCCGGCGGAATCGAGCAGGTCGAAGCGCTGGCCGAGAAATTCCTCCAGCGACTTTCCCTTATCGGCTGTTAAACGAGCCTCCACTCGAGCTGCCGGCGCGCGTGGACGGCCGCGCACTGCCCGAGGTGACCGTGCTCGACATGCGCTCGCGCGACGGCCGCGAGGGTCCGCTTCATCCCCGCACCCGGGCCGCGCTCGCCGAGGTCCGAGACCGCGAGGCGAAGGCGATCGTGCTGATCAACCGCCGCGGCTGGTCGATCCACCTGTCCTGCCGCTCGTGCGGGCGGGCCTGGATGTGCCCGGACTGCGACGTCTCGCTGGTCCAGCACAGGGCCTCGGGCCTTCACTGCCATCACTGCGGGCACGCCGAGCCGATGCCCGAGTCGTGTCCGGACTGCGGCTCGGTGACCCTGGCCCGAGCCGGCGCCGGCAGCGAGCGGATCGAGGCGCTGATCGCCGAGGCCGTGAGCCCGCTGCCCGTCTTCCGGCTCGACTCCGACTCGACCGCGCGCTCCGGCGGCCACGTCGAGATCCTCGAGCGCTTCGACCGCGCCCCATGCGGAGTGCTGGTCGGCACGCAGATGGTCGCCAAGGGCCACGACTTTCCCGACGTCGTGCTCGGCGTGGTGCTCGATGCCGACGCGACTCTGCGGTTCCCCGACTTCAGGGCTGAGGAGCGCACGTTCGCGCTGGTCGCGCAGCTTGCCGGCCGCAGCGGTCGCGGTGCGCGTGCCGGCCGCGTGCTGGTCCAGACGCTGGTGCCGGACGCCGACGCGATCCGCCACGCCGCCCTCCACGACAGCGCCGGCTTCATCGAGCGCGAGCTGGCGCGTCGCAGGGAGCTGGGCTACCCGCCGTACTCACACCTCATCCGGGTCGAGCTCACCGCGGCCGATGTCGCCCGCCTGGAACCGTCCGCGCGCGGACTGCGCCGGGCGCTGGACGCAGCGCTGCCGGCGACGGCTCAGCCGCTTGGCCCGGCGCCGAGGTTTCGCCTGCGCGGCCGCGAGCGGCGCCAGATCCTGATCAAGGCTGCCGATCGGGCGACCGCGGTCGCCGCGGTCCGCGAGACGGTCGACGCCGCCGCCGCGGCGCGCGAGCTGCGCGAGGTCTCGATCAGCGTCGACGTGGACGCGCAGTAGGCGGCAAATAGACTCGGAGGCCATGAGCGAGGCCGTCGAGCACGACGTTGAGGCTCCGTCGGAGGTCGAGAACGCGTCCGGGGAGGGGCTGAGCGCCGAAGAGCGCGAGCGCCGAGCCGCGGCGCTTGCCGAGGTCCTCACCTGGGGCGATCCGGTGCTGCGCTCGCGCGCCTCGGAGGTGACCGAGTTCGGAGACGAGCTCGGTCGCACCGCCGAACGCATGGTCGCGATCATGCGCGGCGCGATGGGGGTTGGCCTGGCGGCGACCCAGCTCGGGGTGCTGCGCCGGCTGCTCGTCTTTCAGGCCGGTCCCGACGCTCGCGCGACGGCCGTCGCCAACCCCGAGATCGAGTGGGTCTCGAGCGAGCTCGCAGTCGCGGAGGAGGGGTGCCTCAGCCTGCCCGGGATCGGCCTCGACGTCGAGCGGCCGCTGCACGCGCGGGTCAGGGGACTCGACGTGCACGGCGACCAGCTCATGCTCGAGGCATCCGGGCTGGAGGCGCGGGTGCTCCAGCACGAGATCGACCACCTCGACGGCGTCCTGATCCTCGACCGCTCCGAGCGCGAGCAGCGCAAGGCGGCGCTGCGGGCATTGCGAGAGGGCGAGTCCTACAGCCCCCACGCCGAGGAGGAAGACGAGGAGGGCGAAGAGCCGGGCGAAGCGACCGAGTAACCGTTTGCGCACCGTCTTTCTCGGCACCTCCGATTTCGCCGCCACGGTGCTCGACCGGCTGGCGGCGAGCGAGCACCGGCCGCAGCTCGTGATCACCCCGCCCGATCGCCCACGTGGCCGCGGCCGCAAGCTCGGCTCGCCGCCGGCGGCCGAGGCGGCGCGGCGGCTCGGCATCGAGCTGGTGCAGACCGAGTCGCCCGAGTCGCCCGAGACGCTCGAGCGGATCCGCGCCGCGGCGCCGCAGGTCGGCGCCGTTTGCGCCTTCGGCCGCCTGATCCGCGAGCCGCTGCTCTCAGAGCTGGAGATGCTCAACGTGCACCCATCGCTGCTGCCGCGCTGGCGCGGGGCGGCTCCGATCGAACGCGCGATCATTGCCGGCGACGAGCGCACCGGCGTCACGATCATGCGGGTCACCTCCGGCCTCGACTCCGGGCCGATCGCGCTTGCCGAGCCGATGCCGATCGACGAGGCCGACAATCGGGGGACGCTCGCCGCCCGGCTCGCCGCGCGCGGGGGAGAGCTGCTGGTGCGGGCGCTGGACCTGCGCGCGAGCGGGGAGCTCGAGCTCACCGAGCAGGACGACCGCGAGGCGACCTACGCGGAGAAGATCGACCCGTCCGAGCGCCGGCTCGATCCGGCGCAGCCGGCGATCGAGCTCGAGCGCCGCGTACGAGCGCTCAACCCGCACATTGGGACCTACTTGGAGCTCGCCGGCGGTGACCGGCTCGGCGTACTCGCGGCGCGCGCCGAACCCGCCGGCGACGACGGACTGACGATCCCGACGTCCGATGGCGCGCTGCGCGTGCTCGAGGTCCGCCCGCCCGGCGGCCGGCCGATGAGCGCCGACGCGTACTTGCGCGGTCACGAGTTCCCTCAGCTGGCGTGAGCGACGTCACCCCGGCGCGCCGCGCCGCCTTCGAGACGATCCGGCGCACTTTCGAGGACGGCGCCTGGACCGACCGCGCCTTCGCCGCGATCGCGGCGCGGGACGAGCTCGAGGGACGCGAGCTCGCCCAGGCGCGCAGACTGGCGTACGGAGCGGTGCAGCGGCGCGCGACCAGCGACCACCTCGCCACGCTGCTGGCCCGTCGCGGCCGCCGTGCCGACGCCGCGGCGGTCGCTGGTCTGCGCCTCGGCCTGTTCGAGCTGCTCTTCTCCGACGCCGCGGCCGAGCACGCCGCGGTCGACCAGGCGGTCGAGCTGACCAAGCTCGCGGCAGCAAGCAGGGGAGCTCCGTCCGGGCGCGCCCGAGCCGCGGCCGGCTTCGTCAACGCGATCCTGCGCCGCGCCGCGAGCGAGCGCGAGGAACTGCTGGCATCGCTCGACGACTCGACCCCGGCCGGGGCGGCGCTGGCGCACTCCTATCCCGAGTGGATGGCGCGGATGTGGTGGGACGAGCTCGGGGCGAGCGAGGCGCGGCTGTTGATGGCTGCCATGAACGAACCGGCCGAGACGGCGTTCCGGGTCAACACGCTCCGCGCCGATCCGGGCGAGGGCTCCGCCCTGGGGACGATCGCACTGCCCGAGGCGCTCGTCGTCGACTCGGCCGACCAGGAGGTGCGGATACGGATCGCCACCGGTGAGCTGGTGCCGCAGTCGCGCGCGTCGCAGGCGGTGGTCTGCCTGCTCGACCCGCGCCCGGGCGAGCGGGTCCTCGACCTCTGCGCCGGTCCCGGCATCAAGACGACCGCGATCGCGGCGCGGATGCAGGATCGTGGCGAGCTGGTCTCGATCGAGTTAGACCCGCGGCGCGCCGAGCAGATCTCCGAGCTGTGCGCCCGCGCCGCGGTCACGTGCGCGACCGTGATCGTCGCCGACGCCGCCGAGGCCGACCTCGGGTCGGGCTACGATCGAGTTCTCTTGGACCCGCCCTGCTCCGACCTCGGGACCCTCGCGTCGCGACCCGACGCGCGCTGGCGCAAGTCGCCGGAGACCTGCGAGCGGCTGGCAAAGCTGCAGCGCCGGATGCTCGTGCGCGCGGCCAGGGCGCTCGCGCCCGCTGGCACGCTGGTCTACTCGACCTGCACGATCTCGGCGCGCGAGAACGAGCAGGTGGCCGTCGGGCTCGAGAGCTACGCGGCAGACGTGGCGCCCGACGAGCTCGGCGAGGAGCATCCTCGCCTCGCCTCGCGGCGCGACCCGCACTTCCTCCAGACCCTGCCCGAGCGCGACCACACGACCGGGTTCTTCATCGCCCGCTTCAGGCGCCGGCCGAGCTGATGGCCTCCGCCGAGCCGAAGCTCAGGCGCCCGGGCTGTCCGGGCTGCGGCGAGCCATGGCTGCGTCCCACGCAGCTTCCCGGGCGCTACCGCTGCGTCTACTGCCTGCGCCGCTACGAGCTCGTCTCGGCGTGTCCCAACTGCGGCGAGCATCAGACGATGGTCCGGATGGCCGCCGACGAGGACCTGCTCTGCCAGCATTGCGGCCACTCGATGCTGCAGCCCGTATGAGTGTGAAAGAGGCATTCGCTGGCCGAAGGGTGGCGCCCTCGATCCTGTCAGCCGACTTCTCGCGGCTCGGGGCGCAGGTCGACGAGGTGATGCAGGCGGGTGCGCGGCTGATCCACGTCGACGTCATGGACGGACACTTCGTCCCTCCGATCACGATCGGCCCGCTCGTCGTCTCGGCGATTGCCGACCAGGTCCACGACGCGGGCGGCGCCCTCGACGTCCACCTGATGATCGAGCGCCCCGCCGAGCAGGTCGCCGAGTTCGCCAGGGCGGGGGCCGACTGCATCACCGTCCACGCCGAAGCCGACCCGCACTCGCACCGAACCCTCGCCGCGATCCGCGAGGCGGGCTGCTTGAGCGGGCTCGCGATCAACCCCGGCACGGCGCCGGAGGCGGCCACAGCGCTAGACGGGGCCGCGGATCTGCTCCTGTGCATGACCGTCAATCCCGGTTGGGGAGGGCAGGCCTTCATCGACAGCTCGCCGGACAAGATCGCCCGGCTCGCCGAGCTCTCGCCGCGGGCGCTGCTCGAGGTCGACGGTGGCATCGACGCGACCAGCGTCGCCGCGGTCGCCGCCGCCGGCGCCAGCCTCTTCGTCGCCGGCTCGGCGATCTTCGGGGCGGAGGATCCCGCGGAGGCCTACCGGCGGATCGCCGTGGCCGCGGGCGCCGACTAACT
>DAIRGH010000046.1:0-21391 GCA_036794585.1 Solirubrobacterales bacterium
GCCGACAAGGCGGCGCGCTTCGTCAACCTCTGCGACGCCTTCAACATCCCGCTCGTCTTCCTCCAGGACGTGCCGGGGTTCATGGTCGGCTCGAAGGTCGAGCACGCCGGGATCATCCGCCACGGGGCGAAGATGCTCTATGCGGTCTCGCGGGCGACGGTGCCGAAGATCACGATCGTCGTCCGCAAGGCCTACGGCGCCGGCTATTACGTCATGAACGGCAAGGCCTACGAGCCCGACCTGATCGCCGCCTGGCCGAGCGCGGAGATCTCGGTGATGGGGCCGGAGGGCGCGGTCAACATCATCGGTCGCTCGGCGATCGAGGCCTCCGACGATCCCGACAAGACCCGTGAGGAGATGCTCGAGAACGTGCGCAAGCTGATCGACCCGTACCTCGCTGCCCGCAACGCCTTGATCGACGACGTGATCGACCCCCGCGAGACCCGGCCGACGATCATCCGCGGCCTCCGAATGGCGAAGGACAAGCGCGTCGACCGGCCTTGGAAGAAGCACGGGGTGATGCCGGTATGAGCGTGGCGGAGCGCGTCGGCGACGGTTGGAACGCCTTTCTCGGCCGGATCCGGCATCCGCAGGCGGCCGAGGTGACGAGCGCCGAGACCACCGGCTTCGACCACCTCGCCGGCGGCAAGCACTGCCTGCTGGTGACGTTCAGGCGCAGCGGCGAGCCGGTGCAGACGCCGGTCTGGTTCGGTCTCGCCGGCGGCAAGGTCTATGCCCGCAGCGAGGCGCGGGTCGGCAAGGTGAAGCGGATCCGCGCCACCCCGCGCGTGCTCGTTGCTCCCTGCGACAACCGCGGCAAGCCCAAGGGACCGGCGGCCGAGGGTCGGGCTCGGATCCTCGCGCCGGAGGAGGAGCCCACCGCCGAGCAGGCGATCCAGTCGAACTTCGGGGTCGGGCGCCGGATGTACGAGGGCGTCGCGATGAACCTCGGGCCCGAGGGCGTCTACATCGAGGTGACCCCCGCATGAGCCGCTTCGCCGACCCGGTGATCATCAGCTGCTCGATCTCGGGCGCGATCGCCAACCGCGACCAGTGCCCGGCGATCCCGTACACGCCGGAGGAGTACGCGGCCGAGGCGCGGCGGGCGGTCGACGAGGGCGCCTCGCAAATCCACATCCACGCCCGCACGCCCGACGGCACGCCGAGCTATGAGATCGAAGACTTCCGCGCGATCACCGAGGCGATCCTGGCCGAGGTCGGCGACGTAATCGTCAACTACTCGACCGGCGCGATCGGCGTCCCGATCGAAAAGCGGATCGCCTACCTGCGCGAGCTGCGCCCCGACGTCGCGGCGCTGAACATGAGCTCGATGAACTACGCCAAGTACTCGCGCCGGCGCAAGGACTTCGTCTTCAAGGCGGTGTTCGAGAACTCCTTCGACACGATCATCGAGTTCCTCACCGCGATGCGCGAGCTCGGCATCAAGCCCGAGCACGAGTGCTTCGACGCCGGCCACGTCGCCAACCTCGACCCGCTGATCGACATGGGCCTGGTCTCGGAGCCGCATCAGATCTCGCTCGTCATGGGCGTCAACGGCGGCATCCGCCCGACCTCGCGCAACGTCGGCGTGATGGCCGAGCAGATCCCCGGCGGGCCGGACACCGGCGCCAACTGGCAGGTGATCGGGATCTCTCGCGACCAGTGGCGGCTGCTGTCGACCGCGCTCACCCTGGGCGGCAACGTCCGCGCCGGGCTCGAGGACAACCTCTACCTGCCCGACGGCGAGATGGCGCGCTCCAACGGCGATCTGATCGGCAAGGCGCGCCAGATGGCCGAGGACGTCGGCCGCCGCGCCGCGTCCGTGGCCGAGGCCCGAGAGATGCTGGGGGTCGCAAAGCGTGAGCGAGCTACCGCTTAAGGACGTCCGCGTCCTCGACCTCACCCGGCTGCTGCCCGGCGGCTTCTGCTCGCAGCTGCTCGCCGACTTCGGCGCCGACGTTGTCAAGGTCGAGGACACCGGGATGGGCGACTATGTCCGCTGGGCGCCGCCCTACTACGGAGCCGACGAGCACGAGGCACTCGGCACGCGCTCGGCCCTCTACCTGTCGTTGAACCGCAACAAGCGCTCGATCCGGCTCGACCTGAAGTCCGATGGCGGTCGCGAGGTGTTGCTGCGACTGGTGCGCGACTTCGACGTCGTGCTCGAGGGCAACCGCCCGGGCGTGCTCGACCGGCTCGGCGTCGGCTACGAGCGGCTGCGCGAGGAGAACCCGGCGCTCGTCTACTGCGCGATCACGGGCTACGGGCAGACGGGCCCGTACGTCGACCGGGCCGGACACGACATGAACTACCTCGGACTGATCGGCCTGCTGGGGCTCACCGGCGAGCCCGACGGCCGCCCGATCCAGTCCGCCGGCCAGATCGCCGACCTCGGCGGCGGGGCGATGATGGCTGCGTTCGGGGTCCTCACTGCGCTGCACGAGGCACGCAGTTCGGGCGAGGGCCAGGTGGTCGACGTCTCGATGGCCGACGGGGCGCTCTCCTGGTTGGCGATGGTCGCCGGGGCCTACCTCTGCGACGGCGAGGTGCCGAAGCGCGGCGACGGGCAGCTCACGGGCCGCTTCGTCTGCTACCTGCCGTACGAGGCGGCCGACGGCTACATCACGATGGGCGCGCTCGAGCCCCAGTTCTGGGCTCGCTTCTGCGCCGGCGTGGGTCGCGACGACCTCGTCGCGAAACAGTTCGAGCGCACCGGCTCGGAGGCATGGCAGGAGATCGCCGAGATCTTCCGCGGCCGCACGCGCGGCGAGTGGAAGACCTTCAACGACGAGCACGACGCGATGATCGAGCCGGTGCTCGACCTCGACGAGGCGCTCGAGTCCGAGCTCGTCACGGAGCGCGAGATGGTCGTCGAGTGGGAGCAGCCCGAGCTCGGCCCGGTGCGCCAGCTCGGGGTGCCGGTGAAGCTCTCGCGCACCCCGGGCGCCGTGCACGCGCCGGCGCCCGCCCTCGGCGAGCACACCCAGGAAGTGCTGCGCGAGGCAGGCCTCAGCGACGAGGAGATCGCGGCGCTCCTCGAAAGCGGCGCTGTGGCCGGGCCCAGCGCGGAGGCGACGGTCGGAAGGTTCATGGGATGAGCGCGCCCGCCCAGGAGCTGCTCAAGATCAGCGAGCTCGCCGAGCGCGCCGACGTCCCGGTCGCGACCGTGCGCCATTACCTCCGCGAGGGCCTGCTGCCGGAGCCGGTCAAGACCTCGCGCAACATGGCCTATTACCCGCCCGAGTTCGTCGACCGGATCCGTCTCATCAAGCAGCTGCAGGAGGAGCGGTTCATGCCGCTGCGGGTGATCCGCTCGCTGCTCGAGCGCGAGGACGGCGAGCCCGAGCGACTCCGGGCGATGATCGAGCTCGAGGACCGGATCCTCGACCGCGCCCTCGCCGGGGAGCGTGAGCGCGTCCCCACCGAGGAGGTCGAGGCCCGCTACGAGGTCCCGCGGGAGGTACTCGGGCGACTGGCCGAGCTGGGCGTGCTGACGCCAGACCGCGACGGCTATTCCCCGTCCGACGTCCGGGTGATCGAGGCGATCGGCCGCTTTCGCGCCGGCGGCTACGACGAGCGGCTGGGTTTCACGGTCTACGACACGCTGCGCTACAAGCGGGCGCTGGAGGCCCTCGTCACCGAGGAGGTCAAGGTGCTGACCGAGCGCCTGGCGGGCGACATCGATCCGGATCGCGCGATCGAGATCGTCGAAGCCGGCGTCGGTCCGCTGAACGAGTTGATCTCCGCCCTGCACACCAAGCTGCTGGTGGCCGAGCTCGAGCGCGACCGCCAGGGTTAGCAGGAAGCCGGCGACAGCTGATCGCCAGGGCAGGTCGACGGGCCCTTGCGGGCCCATCGACCTAACCATTCCGAGAGAGTGTCCCCGGCACGCAACCCGTCCCGCGCTCACGTCTACCCCAGCGGGCGCTTCGGAAACGGCAACCGGGCCTAGAGCGCTGCAGCCATCGCCCTCAAGTCCGCAACGAGGGCCGAAAATGCCTCCTCGCGGCCCTCCTCGTCGGCGCGAAGGATCGCCGAGGGATGGAAGGTGGCCACAGCGACCGGCGCGAACTCGGGCTCCAGCAATTCGCCGTGCTGTTTGGTGACGCGAAACGAGGCGCCCAGCAGCGCCTTGGCCGCGGTGGCTCCGAGGATGCCGACGACGTCCGGTCGCACCCGGGCGAGCTCGGCCTCGAGCCACGGCTTGCACGCCTCGATCTCGAGCTTGGCAGGTGTTTGGTGAATGCGCCGCTTGCCGCGGGGCTTCCACTTGAAATGCTTGACGACGTTGGTGCGGTAGGCGCTCTTCGGGTCGATCCCGGCCTCGGCGAGTGCGCGGTCGAGCACGTGGCCCGCGGGGCCGACGAACGGGTGGCCCTCACGATCTTCGCGGTCGCCCGGCTGCTCGCCAACCAGCATCAGCGCCGCCCGCGCCGGGCCCTCGCCGAAAACCGTCTGGGTCGCATCCCGCCACAGCGGACAGGCTCGGCACCCGGCCGCGGCCTCACGTAGCGCCTTGACGCCTCCGCCGGCGGGGACGATCTCGGCCGCCGTCGCGCTCAGCGCGCTGGACCGGTCGACGAGGTCGGTGCCCCCGATCCCTCGCCGGATACGGGTGCTCCACCGGTGCGCGGGTTTCTCGAAGCCGTCTCGGCGGCATCCGCCTGACTCACCCGCCGCGTGATCACGACCACCACGGCAACGACCGCGAAACCGGCGGCGATCAGCACCGCGAACAGCGGCGAGGCCGCGATCGACATCGCGATTAGGAACAGAACCACGAGCAGACCGGTGAAGGTGACGCCGAACCACGAGCCCCACATGAGCCCGCGTGTACCCGTTCCTCTGGGCCGTGAACCGTCCCGAGGCAATGGTTCGAAAACCGCGCCAATGGGTACATCCTCTTTGCGCCCAAGGGACCGGCTCCGTCATCGCGGCAGGCCGGGCACTAGCCCACAACCTGCTCAACGACCCGACGGAGGCCCGGATGGGAGCCCGCGAAAACGAACGTGCGCGCGAACGCGATCTCGCGCTGCGGCGCGAGCAGGAGGAGATTCTGCTGCGGCGCTACGCAAGTAGCCGCGACCCCGCGCTGCGCGAGGAGCTGGTGCGGCGGTTCATGCCACTCGCACGCTCGCTGGCGCTGCGCTACCGGCGCCAGACCGAGTCGCTGGACGACCTGATTCAGGTGGCCAACCTGGGCCTCGTCAAGGCGATCGACGGCTTCGACCCTGCCCGGTCGCGCCCTTTCACCGCCTACGCGGTGCCGACGATCCTCGGCGAGATCCGCCGCCACTTCCGCGACCACGTGTGGAACGTGCGACTGCCGCGCGGGCTGCAGGAGCTGATGATGCGGGTCGATCAGACAACGAGCGCGCTCACCGAGGAGCTCGGCGGGTTTCCGACCGCCGCCCAGATCGCGCACCGGCTCGACATCCCGCCCGAGCGTGTGCTCGAGGGGCTGGCCGCGGGCCACGCACGCCGCACGCTGTCGCTCGACGCCCCGCGGCTCGGCGACGAGGAGTCGATGCCGGCCGTCGAGATGGTGGCCGACGCGGAGCTCGGCTACGACCGGGTCGAGGCGAACCTCGCGGCGCGGCGCGCCGGACTCGACGAGCGCGAGTGGCAGGTGCTGCGGATGCGCTTCGTCGACCAGCTCACCCAGCTCGAGATCGGGCGCGAGCTGGGGGTTTCGCAAATGCAGATCTCGCGGATCAGCCGCAGGGCGCTGAGCAAGCTGCTTGGTGCAGTGCAGGGCGAGGACGTGTCGGCGCCGGACGATCGGGTAGCCGCAGAAGCGAAGAGCCGAGTGAGAAAGGAGAGATCATGAGCGAGCGGATCGAAGGCAAGAAGGTCGCGTTCCTGGTCGCCAACGAAGGTGTCGAGCAGATCGAGCTGACGAGCCCGTGGAAGGCGATCGAAGGGGCGGGCGGCGACCCCGAGCTGATCGCGCCCGAGGCCGGGGCTGTGCAGGCGTTCAACCACCTTGACAAGGCGGATCGGTTCGAGGCGACGACGTCGGTTGAGGACGCAGGCGCCAACGATTACGACGCGCTGGTGCTGCCGGGTGGGGTCGCGAACCCAGACATCCTGCGCACCGTCGACGCGGCGGTCGAGTTCATCCGCGACTTCTTCGAGGCGGGCAAGCCCGTGGCGGCGATCTGCCATGGCCCATGGCCGCTGGTCGAGGCAGGCGTCGTCGAGGGCAGGACGCTGACCTCATGGCCGAGCCTGCAAACGGACATTCGCAACGCGGGCGGCGAATGGGTCGATGAGGAGGTCCACGTCGACGCGGGCCTGGTCACCAGCCGCAAGCCCGACGACCTCGACGCGTTCAACGCGAAGACGATCGAGGAGATCGCCGAGGGCGTGCACGCCGAGCAGCGCGAGCAGACCGTCGGGTCGCGCTAGGGCGCGCCGTTCCGCAGCGCTGCGACCGCCTCGTCGCGGGTGTCGAAGAGGCCGATCGCCTCGTCGATCCCGGTCAGCTCGAGCAGCCGGCGGACGTCGGCGTCGGGGCAGCAGACTCCGAAAGCGCGCCGTTCCTCGCCCAGCCGGCGCTTCGCCTCGACCAGCAGGCTTAGCCCGGTCGAGTCGATGAAGTCACACTCGGTGAGGTCGACCAGCACGGAGGTCGCCGAATCGCCCATGGCCGCGCCGAGCACGCCGCGCAGCTGTGGTGCCGTGCCCTGGTCGAGCTCGCCATGGACCATCACCGTATGCAGGTCGCCGTCGGATTCGGCCTCGACTTTGAAGGCGGCGTTCAAGGGGGCCGGATGTTAGCGCCGCAAGCCGCATACCCGCCCGAAGTAACCCGCTCGCGCGGTGGCCGCTAGACGCTAGATTCACCCCACATGCGGCGGCTGATCGGGAGGCTGGCGGCCGATTCCATCGGCCTGGTGATCGGGTTGCTGACGCTCGGGGTGCTGGTGGTCGCCGACGTCGTGCTCGATCAAGAGAGCGCTGCGATCGCGGGCAGCTACGTCGCCGCTCCCCTGCTGACCGCGCTCATCGCCGGTCCCGTCGCCACCGGGGCGGTGGGCGCGCTTGCGGTCGTGTTCGCGGTTGCAAGCCCCGGCTGGAACCCGAATACGGACGACGCCGAGCAGGCCGTCCGCATCGGCGTGATCGCCCTGGGCACCGGCTTCGCGATCGCGGCGGCGCGCTTTCGCAGCCGCTCGCTGAGCCGCTCCGAGCGTCTCGTCCTGCTGGATTCGGTGGGTGCGGTTGCCGACGGCTCGCTACCGCTGGCCGAGACGCTGCGGCGGGTGATCGAGGTGATCGTGCCGGCGTTCGGCGACATATGCATGGTCGACGCCATCGCCGAGGGCAAGGCGACGAGAATCGCGGCCCGCGCCCGAGGATGCGAGGGCGCCGAGGAGATCGAGCGGCGGATCGTGAAGCGGCAGCCGAGCCTGCCCGACTGGCTGCTCGGCGGCGACCCATCGTGGCGCCACATTCCACGCTGGTGGCCGCGAATGGGCGACGAGGAGTTGCGCCGGATCGCGCACTCGCCCGAGGACCTCGAGTTCCTGCGCTCGCTCGGCGTGCGCTCGTCGATCGTCGTGCCGATCCGGGCCCGCGACCGCAACCTGGGGGCGTTGACGCTGGTCACGGCCTGGTCGCGGCGCCGCTACGACGCCCAGGACCTCCGCTTCGCCGAGATCCTCGCCAGCCGGATCGGACTCGCGCTCGACAACTCCGGGCTGTTCTCGGACCTCGAGAGCATCGAGCGCCGGATGGACACCGTGATGGCGATCATCGACGAGGCCGTGGTCATCCACGGCCCCGACGGAGAGCTCGTGTTCGCGAACCCGGCGGCCGCGCGGCGGCTCGGCTTTGCGAGCTCGGAGGAGGCGATCTCGACCCCCGCCGAGGAGATCCGCGACCGCTTCTTCATCGGCGACGAAAAGGGCCGCGAGCTCGGCGCCGAGGCGCTCGCCGGACGGCGAGCCCTGTCGGGCGCGATCACCGAGCCGCTCACGCTGCGGGTGGTCGAGCGAGAGACGGGCCGCGAGCGCTGGTACCGCACCCGCGCGCGGCCGATACTCGACTCAACCGGGCGGATCCTGTACTCGGTGACGGTGATCGAGGACGTCAGCGACGTGAAGCGGGCGGAGTTCGCTCAGCGCATCCTCGGGCGCACGGGCGAGCTGCTCGCGCACGGGATCGAATATCGCAAGACCCTCGAGGACGTCGCCGAGCTGCTCGTCCCGGAGTTCGCGGACTGGTGCGCGGTCAACACGCTCGACCGCGATGGCACGATCGCGCTGGTCGCGAGCTCGCATCGCGAACCCGCGCGGCTCGAGGTGCTGCGTGAGCTGCGCCAGCGCTACACCCTGCACGTCGACAGCCCCGGGATCCTCCCCGAGGCGATGCGCACGCAGCACCCCATGCTGCGTCAGCTCGACACCGAGGCGCTCAGGGAGGTGGCGAGCAACGAGGACCATCTCGAGCTGTTGCGGGAGCTGGACGCCGCCTCGACCGTGGTCGTGCCGATGATGGTCGCAGGGCGCACCGTGGGCGCGCTCAACTTCGTCAACGACCACAGCTCGCGTCGCTTCGACGCCGCGGACCTCGAGATCGCCACCGAGGTCGCCCGCCGCGCCGCGGTCGCGATCGAGAACGCGCGGATCGCCGAGGAGCGGGCGCGGCTTGCCGACGTGCTACAGCGTGAGCTCCTGCCCCCCAGCCTGCCGACGATTCACGGCTGGGAGATCGAGGCGATGTACGAGCCCGCCGGCGAGCTCAACGAGGTCGGTGGCGACTTCTATGAGGCGTTCCGGGTGCTCGACGGCTGGGCGATCGTGCTGGGCGACGTCTCCGGGCACGGGGCGGCAGCGGCCTCGCTGACCGCCGAGGCGCGGCACACGATCCGCTCGGCCGGCCAGGTCGCAAGCGACCCGTGCGCCGGCCTGCACATGCTCAACCGCAACCTGCACGGGCGAGACGACGCTGCTCTGTGCTCGGCCGTGCTGCTCGTCCTGGCCGACTCCGACGACGAGCGCTGCGAGGCGACCATCTATCTCGCCGGCCATCCGCATCCACTGCTGGTGCGCGGCGACGCGGTCGAGGAGCTCGGCGTCCCGGGACCGGCGCTCGGCGTGGTCGAGTCGCCGATCTGGGAGCCGCTGAAGGCGACGGTGCTCCCCGGCGATCAGCTGATCCTCTACACCGACGGCGTCACCGAGGCGCGGCGCAGCCGACTCGACGAGCGCTTCGGCAACGAGCGCCTGCGCGAGCAGGTCGCCGGCAGCGCGCGCCCGGAGGAGACGATCTCGCGGATCCGCACGGCGCTCGAGCGCTTCCGCCCCGAGCAGCCCGACGACGACGCGGCGCTCGTCGCGATCCGGCGCGCCGCGCCGGGCTCCGCGTACGGTACCGACCGGTCCGATGCAGGCGCGACCGTGAGCCCCGCCGCGCCGCTCGGTTGAGCCGATCGTGAACGGTGTCCACCCCGAGGCGGCGGACCGCCGCTGGGCGGTGGTGGCCGTCGCCGGCGCCGCCGTCGCGGCGATCTCGATCCCCCTCGCCGCCGCGGCCGGTGGCCCTTACCTCTCCGTCGACCACCTCAGCCCGTGGCTGGTCATCTACGCGATCGGGCTGTTCGCCGCCCTCTTCGCCGCCCCGTTTCTGATTCGCGACCGGCTCGGCGGCAGGCTCGAGGCCGACGCGCGCTGGGAGCGGGCGCTGCTCCTCTGGGCCCTGCTGGCGATCGCGCTTTTCGGCGTCGGGATGATCTGTGGCCTCGCGGGCGGTTTCGCGTCGGACTCGCTCGCCGGCTCGTTCGGGTTCGTGACCGCGGTCGAGGCGGGATTGGTGCTCGGCGTACTCACGGTCTGGCTGATGTCCGGATGACACCGGCCGGCTCCGACGAGCCGCCGCTATATCCTTAGATTGACTGGTCAGTCAACAGTGTCCGGGGAGCAGAGGGGCCCGATGCGGGCGGCTGCAGTTCAGCTCAACTCGAACAACGACAAGGACCGCAACCTCGAGGTCGCGGCGCGGCTCGTCGCCGAGGCGGCCCGCGACGGCGCCGAGCTCGTCGTGCTGCCGGAGAAGTGGAATCTGCTGGGAACGCCCGACGACCTTCACGCCGGCGCCGAGGAGCTCGAGGGCGAGTCGCTCATGGCGGCGCGCGGCTGGGCTCGTGAGCTCGGCATCGATCTCGTCGCCGGCAGCATCGCCGAGCGGGTCGAGGGCGAGGAGAAGCTGTTCAACACCTCGACCCTGATCGACCCGCACGGCGAGATCACCGCGGTCTACCGCAAGATCCACCTGTTCGACGTCGAGGTCGGCGGCGCCGTCTACCGCGAGTCCGACGCCGAGCAGCCCGGCGAGGAGATCGTCACCGCCGCCGCCGCCGGGGTCGAGCTCGGGCTGAGCGTTTGCTACGACCTGCGCTTCCCCGAGCTCTACCGGATCCTGGCCGTGAGAGGCGCCCGCGTCATCACGGTGCCCTCCGCGTTCACGCTGGTCACCGGTCGTGCCCACTGGGAGGTGCTGCTGCGGGCGCGGGCGATCGAGAACCAGGCCTTCATCGTCGCCGCCGACCAAGTCGGCGAGGCGCCCCCGCACTACCACTCGTACGGGCATTCGGCGATCGTCGATCCGTGGGGGGTCGTGCTCGCGCAGGCCCCCGACGGCGAGCGCGTGATCGCCGCCGATCTCGACCTTTCCGAGCAGCAGCGGATCCGCGAATCGCTGCCCTCGCTCGCCAACCGCCGCCCGCAGGCCTACCGCTGGCCCTCGGAGGCAACGGTCTGATGGCGAGCGCCAAGGCGCCGCCGGTCGATCGCCGGCGACAGATCCTCGACGCGGCGATCCGCGTCTTTGCGCGCCAGGGCTTTCACGCCTGCCGAGTCTCCGACATCGCCAACGAGGCGGGGGTCGCCTACGGCCTCGTCTATCACTACTTCAAGTCCAAGGAACAGGTGCTCAACGAGCTCTTCGTCGAGCGTTGGTCGCTGCTGCTCGCCGCGATCGAGGAGGTCGACGCGCGGCCGATCCCGCCGCGCGAGAAGCTCGACGCGGTCGCCGGATTCATCATCGACTCCTATCACCACGACCCCGAGCTGATGAAGGTGATCATCGTCGAGGTCACGCGGGCGGCGAACTCGTTCGGCCGCACGCACCTGCCCGAGATCAGGCAGGCCTATGACCTGATCGCGAAGATCGTCGCCGACGCTCAGAGCTCGGGCGCGTTTCGCCAGGACGTCGACCCGAACTTCGCCTCGATGTGGTTCTACGGCGCGATCGAGCAGCTGCTCTCGGGCTGGGTGTTCGAGCTGATCCCCGACGGCGACGGCGACTTCGACCGCGCCCGCAAGATGGTCGTCGACACGATCTGCGGCGGTCTTGAGCGCGGCGCGGCGAACGGAACGTAACTTGGTTTACGGTGCCTGCCCCGGGTAGGACTCCTCCGATGGACAACGAGATCGTCAAGCGCCTGATGTGGACCGGCCTGGTCGCCGGCACGGGCGCGCTCGCGAGCGTGCTCGCGATGCGGGTCTCGGCCGCGATCTGGCGACGCGTATTCGGAGAGGACCCGCCGGAGTGAACTACCAGCCGCCGCCAGAGGAAGATCGCTCGGTCGGCGAGATGGTCGTGGACGTCTCGGAGCGCGTCTCGACCCTCGTGCGCGAGGAAATCGAGCTCGCCAAGACCGAGATTTCAGAGAAGGTCACCTCGCTGGCGCGAGGCGGAGCGGTCGGGATCGCCGCAGGGATCTTCGCCTTCCTCGGGCTGATCCTCCTGATGCACGCGATCGCCTGGCTGCTGAACGACCTGTTCTTCGACGACTCCTTCTGGGCGGGCTTCCTGATCGAGGCGGTGCTGTTCTTCGCGATCGCCGCCCTCGCCGGCTTGTTCGCCTACCGGGCGTTCCAGAAGGGCGCTCCCCCGGTGCCGGAGATGGCGATCGAGGAGGGAAAGCGGATCAAGCAGACCCTGGAGGCCGGCACGACCCCTGAGCCGGTCAAGGAGCCGGGACAGTGAGGCGGAGTCCGATAGGACGAAGCCGAGGCGCACCACTGTTGAGGTGCCTGGCGTGAGCAACGAGCCACAGGTCTACAGCGGCGCCGGCGAGCCGGTCGCCCGCCGCGCCGGCGGGGCTCCGGGCCGGACGTCGTCTGAGATCCGCGCCGACATCGAGCGCCAGCGCGAGGAACTCGGCCACTCGGTCGCGGCGCTGCGCACCCGGATCGGCGAGCTCACCGACTGGCGCCGGCAGGTCCGCGAGCATCAGCGCGAGATCGCGATCGGGGCCGCAGTGGTCGGCTTCGCGATCGGCGTCCGGCTCGCCTTCCGCCGCCGCTCGGAATAGCCGCCGAATTAGGCGCCTCAACAGCGGCGCGGCTCGGCTTCGCTTCGCTCCGCCTCACTGCAGGTATTCGGCCGGCAGCCCGCCGAAGCCGAGCAGCCCTGGCCCGATGTGCGCGCCGATCACGGGCCCGATCTCCGAGACGAAGATCGGGTCGGAGCCGAACACCTGCCGGCACTCGGCGACCAGCTTGCGGGCGGTGTCGGCGTCGTGGATGTGCTGCACGACCCACGCGTCGGCGCCCTCCTCCTTGCGCTGGCGGGCGAACTCGACCATGCGCTCGAACGCCCGCCGCCGCGTGCGCACCCGTTCCACCGGGCGGATCTCCTCCTCGAGCGTGAGGATCGGCTTGATCTGAAGCGCCGATCCGAGCAGCGCCTGGGCGGCGCCGATGCGTCCCCCGCGGCGCAGGTACTCCAGGGTGTCGATCGCGAACCACATGGTCAGCGAGTTACGCGCGCGCTCGACCCTGTCCATCATCTCCGCGGCCTTGGCGCCGCCGCGCGCGGCCCGCGCGGCGGCGATCACCATCAGGCCCTGGCCGCCGCAGCCCGAGCGGCTGTCCCAGACCGTGATCCGCTCGCCCCCGTTGCCCGAGTCGATCAGCTGCTGGCGCGCCTGCGTCGCGGATTCGACCGTCCCCGAGATGCCGGCAGAGATGTGGATCGAGACCACCTCGCGGCCCTCCGCGAGCAGCGGCTCGTAGACGGCCAGGAAGTCGCCGACCGAGGGCTGGGAGGTCGTCGCCCCATCGGCGCTGCGCCGCAGGCGCTCGTAGAAGTCGTCGTACTCCGCGGGCCCGATCTGGCTCTCGGCGAGCTGTTCGCCCTCGAGCGTGACGTACAGGCTGACCCGGTGGATCCCAAGCTCGGCGACGATCTCGTCGGGCAGGTACGCGGTCGAGTCCGTGACCACCGCCGGCTGGCTGTCCGCGGGCACCTCTGGGTCTTATCAGGTCGCCCCGGAACGGACCGGCCGATCGGGTTACGCTGCCTCCGGATGCCCAAGACCCTGGTCACGGGAGCGAGCGGGTTCATCGGCTCGCACCTGGCACGCGCGCTCGCCCAGCGCGGCGACGAGCTGCGGGTGCTCGCGAGGCGCAGCTCGGACCTCGCTCCGCTCGAGGGGATCGAGTACGAGCGCGCGACCGGTGACGTGACCGATCGGCGCGCGGTGCGCCGGGCCATCGACGGCGTCTCCAAGGTGTTTCACGTTGCCGGGCGGACGTCCCTGCGCGCCTCCGACCGCAAGGCGGTCTTCGACGCCAACCTGCGGGGGGCGCGGGTGGTCTTCGAGGAGGCGCTCGAGGCGGGCGTCGAGCGGCTCGTGCACACGTCGACGGTGGGCGCGATCGGCGTCGCCAAGCCTCGCGGCACCGCCGACGAGACGACCCCGTTTACGATTGGCCATCTCGGCCTCGCCTACGTCAACTCCAAGCACGAGGCCGAGCTCGAGGCGTTTCGGCTGGCGGCGCACGGCCTGCCGGTGGTGATCGTCAACCCGACCTTCGTGCTCGGTCCCGACGACCCGAGCGGAACCTCGATGGGCCTCGTGCGGCGGTTCCTCCTGCGTCAGATCCCGGCCTACGTCGACGGCGGACTCAACATCGTCGACGTCCGCGACGTCGCCAAGGGGCACCTGCTCGCCGACACGAAGGGCAAGGTCGGCGAGCGCTACATCCTGGGCGGACGCAACTTCACCATCGACCGGCTGTTCGCCGACCTGGCGCGGATCTCCGGCGTCGAGCCGCCGTCGCTCAAGCTTCCCAGCGCCGTCGCCGTGCGCGGCGTCGAGGCGGCGCAGCGCGCGCATCTGCCGCTGCGGCTGGCCACCGACGAGGTGCGCTCCGCCTCGCAATGGTGGACCTATCGCAACACCAAGGCTAAGCGCGAGCTCGGGTTCGCGCCTCGTCCTCACGAGGAGACGCTCGAGGACGCGGTGGCGTGGCAGCGCGAGCGGCTCGGCTCCAGGCGGCCGACTGTCGGGCCCGAGCAGCTCGCGCTGCGGGCGGTGGGCCGGTTCGTGCGCGCCGGCGAGCGGCTGGTGCGCCGATGAGCGAGGCGCGCGTGCTCTATCGCTGCCCGACGCCCACCAACGTGCTCTGCCCGTGCGGCGCGGTCGAGCGCAGGCTGCGCAAGCTCGAGCTCGAGCATCTCACCGAGCGCGTTCCGTACCGGCGTGCGCTGCGCCCGGAGATCGAAGAGCTGACCCGTCAGCGACGCGTCCCCGTGCTCGTCGACGGCGAGGAAGTGGTGCACGACTCGAAGCGAATCGTGCAGTACCTGGACTGGAAATACGGCTCTGAATAGCCGATCGGCCGTGCTTTAGAATGTAAAGCCGATGACGAGTCCCGAGACAGCGGTCACGGTCACCGACTCGGCCGCGGAGAAGATCCGCGACCTGGTCGCCACGACCGAGCAGGAGCAGGCGCTGCGCGTCGCCGTCAAGGGCGGTGGCTGCTCGGGCTTTCAGTACGCGCTCGCGCTCGACGCGCCCAAGTCCGACGACCACGTCTTCGAGCACAACGGGGTTTCGGTGATCGTCGACAAGCTCAGCATGCAGTTCGTCTTCGGCTCCGAGGTCGACTTCGTCGACGGTCTGCAGGGGGCCGGGTTCACGGTCAACAACCCCAACGTCGTCGCCGCCTGCGGCTGCGGCTCCTCGTTCCAGGTTCGCGACGACGCGGCCGAACAGGCCGCGAGCGTCTAGCTCAGACCTCGGCGGTCAGTCGAGCTGCATCGGCGGGCTCTGCTGTGGCCCGCCGGGGAGGATGCGGTGCGGCTCGGGAGCCGTGGCGTCGGCCGGCTGCTCGACTCCGAGCAGGTCGGCCAGCTCGCCCGAGTCGAGCATCTCTTCGACGATGTCGGCGCCGCCGACCAGCTCGCCGTTGACGTAGAGCTGCGGGAACGTCTGCCAGTCGGAGAGCTCGGTGGTCACCTCGCGCAGCGGCTGCAGCGCCGGCAGCACGTCGATCGCCCCGTATTCGACCCCGAGCTGCCCGAGCACGCCGACCACCCGCATCGAGAAGCCGCATCGAGGCATGTCGGGTGTGCCCTTCATGAACAGAAGCACGGGGTTCTGGGCGATCGCCCGCTCGACCTGCTCCCGAAGCTGTGGATCGGCTGCCATGCGGCCAGGTTAGCGAGTCGGGGTGCTGGTCTCGATCGACAGCGCGTGGATCTGCCCGTCGTCGAAGCGCGGCTTCGCCGCCGCACGCACGAGCCGATGCTGGTCGATCCGCGACAGCCCCTCGAACTGCGGCGCGGCGACGATCGCCCGCAGATGATCCCCGCCGCCCTCGTCGACGACCTCCACCTCCGCTCCCGGCAGCGCCGCCTCGATCATCGCCTTGATCTCCGCCAGATCGGCCATGGCTAGCTGCTGACTCCCGAGCGGGCGGCTTCGATCATCTCGTCGATGCGGCAGAACTTGATTCGGGGACGGCCATGGGGCTCGCCGGCGGCGATCTCGGCGCGGTCGATCGCCTGCCAGCCGACGTAGGTGACGTGGTCGGCACCGCGCTCGGCGAGGAGCTCCTCGATCGGCTGGTCGACCGACTCGCGCTCCGGGATCCTGCCGTCCTTTACATCAGCGACGAGGGAGTCGACCGTCTCCTGCGCATCCTTCTTGTTCGTCCCGATCACGCCGGACGGACCGCGCTTGATCCACCCGACGGCGTAATGCCCCTCCACCTGCTCGTTGTTGTCGGGGTCCATCACCCTTCCGGCTTCATTGGGGATGACGCCCCGCCCCGAGTCGAACGGGATCCCGTCGAGCCCCACTCCCTTGTAGCCGATCGAGCGCAGCACCAGCCCGCACTCGATCTCCTCGCGCTCGCCGGTGTCGCGAGCCCGGATCGCGCCGGACTCGTCGCGGTAGAGCTCGTTGCGGCCGACGACCACGCTCTCGACCTTGCCGTCGCCCTTGATCTCGACCGGCGAGCAGCAGAAGCGCATGATCACCCGCTTCGGCTTGCCCTCGGGCTCGCGGCGGGAGAACTCAGTGAAGATCTCGACGTTGCGGCGCTCCGTGGGCTCGCACTCGCCGGACTCGACGTACTCGCGACTGACCTCGTCCAGCACGACCTCCGCCGGGTCGATGACGATGTCGGCCTCGGTGAGCTCGCCGAGCTCGCGCACCTCGGGGTTGGTGAACGCCGCCTGCGCCGGCCCGCGGCGGCCGAGCACGACGATCTCCTCGATCGCCGAGCCGGCGAGCGGCTCGATCGCGTGATCGGCGGTGTCGGTGACGTCGAGCTCGGCACGCGGCAGCGCCAGCATCCTCGCGACGTCGGTGGCGACGTTTCCGTTTCCGATCACGACCGCCCGCTTGGTGGAGAGGTCGAAGCGCGAGTCGGTGAAGTCGGGGTGCGCGTTGTACCAGTTGACGAACTCGGTGGCCGCATGCGAGCCGGGCAGGTCCTCGCCGGGAATGCCGAGCTGGCGGTCGGTGGCCGTGCCGTAGGCGTAGAACACCGCGTGATAGCGGGGCTCGAGGTCCGAGACCGACAGCTCGCGACCGATCTCGACGTTGCCGAAGAATCGAAAGCCGTCGCGGGCGGCGGTCTTCTCATACATCCGGATCACCGACTTGATCTTCGGGTGGTCGGGGGCGACCCCGGCGCGCACGAGCCCGAACGGCGTCGGCAGACGGTCGAACATGTCGACCTCGACGGTCGGCTCGTCGAGCTTGAGCAGGTGCTCGGCCGCGTAGAAGCCGGCCGGCCCGGAACCGACGATCGCGACCCGAAGCGGGTGCTCGGTTGTGCCTAAGCCCGTCACGGGCGGGAAAGGATAGGGTGGCCGCCATCAACCGACGGATCGTCATTTCCCTCCTCGCCGCCCTCCTCGCCCTCGTTGCGTGCGGAGCGTCGGCGAGTGCGAGCTTGGTCGGCTTTCAGACCGAGGATCACAAGGTCGGCTGCTACTTGAACGGCAAGGGAGTTCGCTGTGACGTCAAGAACCCGCACTGGGAGGCACCGCCGAAGCCGGCGACGTGCGAGCTGGACTGGGGTCAGGGCGTAGCCGTCGACCGCCGTGGACCCGCCGATTACGTCTGCGCCGGCGACACCACCCTCGATCCGAGCCATCAGGTGCTGTTCGCCGGCGACAAGGTCAAGCGTGGCCGCTTCAAGTGCAAGGCGCGCGACGCGGGAACGATCAAGTGCGTCAACACCCGCAACGACCACGGGTTCGTCGTCTCGCGCGACGCGGTTTCAGTCTTCTAGGCGAGCGCGGCGGCGCTGGCCGCGGTTCCGTCGAGCGCGTCGAGCGCGCGCCCGGTCGACATCGCGATGCAGGTGAAGATCGGCGTGTCGCGCAGCGTGTACGCGCTCGACTCGGAGCCGCGCAGCTCCTGCACGAGGTCGAGGAAGTCGCCGGGGTCGTCGCATTCGAAGGAGACGACGAACTCCTGGTCGTCGAGCCCGAACGAGTACGCCGTGTTGATCGTGATCTGCGGATAGCGGCGGCCGATCTCGATGTGCTCGGACATCACCCGACGGCGCTCCTCGAGCGGCAGCCGGTACCACTCGCGCTTCTTGTCGAGCGGATAGACGATGCAGTACCTGCGCTCGGACGTGCAGATCTCCGGCCGCGCCTCGGACTCGGAGTAGGGCGAGCGCTTGGTCATTGCGAGGTATGAGTGCGGGATCGTCATCCACCGCGCGAGGCCGCTCTGCCCCAGGACGACGTGGAAGGTGTGGATGTCCTCGAGCACGGGGCTCTGGGAGAGCAACATCAGGTCGGTGTCGCCGCGCGTGCCGACGGTCGAATAGGCGCGCAGGCTGCGATCGGTGGCGAAGTCGTCGCAGGCGGCGAGGAACTCACGTTTATCCTCCGCTCGCGCCTCGGGGTCGCGACGCTGCCAGGCCGGGTCGAGGGCAAAGAACGTGAACTTGGCGAAGGTCCGATCCACTGCGGCGATGCTAGCGACAGGCGTCGCACTGGCCGCGCCGTCGACGGCGGGCGCACAGGAGGACCCGAGGGTGGTCGTCGCGGTGCTGCCCTACGGGACGACCGTCGAGCAGATCGCGCAGGTGCCGGAGCTCGCGCCGGGCATCGTCAACGCCGGCCTTGGCAGCGTGCCGCCCGCGCAGTCGCTGCTCGACATCACCCAGGGAAACCGCGTCAACGAGCACCTCTATGACGGCGAGCTGCCCCGCCTGTACGTCGAGGACGGCCGCGTCCCGCGCGACCTCTGGGCCCGCACCCTCGCGCGCGCCGACAGTGCACCGGCCAACGTCGTCCCCGGCTTGCTCGCCTCAACGCTCGAGGACGCGGAGATCCCGGTTGCGACCGCCAGCGGCAGCGACCTCGCCTCGCTGATCGCGGTCGACCGCGACGGCGTCGTCGCCGTGGCCGCGGGGCCCGAGTGCAGGCTCGGATGCCCCAACGGATTCAGCCTGATCCGGGCCAGGGTGAAGGAGCTGCCGGAGATCGTGCGGCGGCTTGGCGACAACGGCCTGCTGATCGCGATCGCGTCCGGTCTCCAAGCCGAGCAGACGCTGCTGCCCGTCGGGATTGCGGGCGAGGGCTTCGAGGGCAACGTGACCTCGGACTCGACCCGGACCGACGGCATCGTCACCACCACCGACATCGCCCCGACCGTGCTCGAGCACCTTGGCGTCGAGGTCCCCGACGAGGTCAACGGCAGCGAGATCACCTCCGCCGACGAGCGCGATCCCGAGGCCGTAGCCGAGCTCCAGTCTCGCCTCGACGACCGCCCCAGCCGTGACCTCGTCGTCCTGCTTCCGCTCGGCGTCTGGCTCGCGCTCACTGGCGTCGCAGTGCTGCTGTGGCGGCGCCGCGGCGCCGCGGCCGGTCTACGGCTGCTCGGCCTCGCCTGTGCCTGGGCTCCGTCGCTGCTGCTGGTCGCCGCGGCCGTGGACGCGAGCGAGCCGGCCTCGGCGCTGATCACCGGGCTCGGCGCGCCCGCGCTCGCGCTCGCGACCCACCGGCTGCTGCCGGGCTCCCGCGGGCTCGCGCTCGCGTGCGCGGTCACGGTCGGCGTGCACGCGGTCGACGTGGTCGCCGGCTCGCCGCTCACCAAGCTCTCGGTCCTCGGGCCGAACCCCGGCGGCGGGGTGCGCTTCTTCGGCATCGGCAATGAGCTCGAGGCGACGTTGACGACGCTCACGCTGATTGGCACGGGCGCCTGGCTGGAGACACGCCCAGCGCTGAGCCGGCGCGCGGGCGCCGCGTGGTTTGCGGCGATCGCGCTGGTCGCCGCGGCCGCGTTCGCGCCCGGGCGCTTCGGCGCCGACGTGGGCGCCGCGATCGTGCTCGGCGTCGGCGGCGCGACCGCCGCCGTGCTGGCGCTCGGGCTCGAGCGGCGCAAGGCGATCGCGATCGTCGCCGGCGCCGCGGTGTTCGGCCTGGTCGCGCTCGTGCTCGCCGACCTCGCGCTCGGCGGCGCCCACCTGAGCCGCTCGGTCCTCGGCGCGGGCGAGGCGGGGGACGTCGCCGACGTGCTCGACCGGCGGGTGACGCTGATGGCGCGCACCTTCATCCATCCGGTCTATCCCGAGCTGCTGGTCGCCGCAGGGCTCCTGCTGGTGGCTGGGTTCGTGCGCCGCGACCGCGTGCTGGTGTGGTTCGGTGACGGCTGGGCCGCGCGCAGTGGCTTTCTGGGGGCGCTCGCGGGAGTGCTCGTCGGCACGCTCGCGAACGACTCGGGCTCGGTGCTGCTCGTGATCGGGACGATCTACCTCGCGGTTACCGCAGGCTTCTTCTGGAGCCTCCGATCGCGGAGCCCGTAGGGCGAAGCGGAGGTGCGCCGCTGTTGAGGCGCCCTATAAAGCGCTCCGTAGAGCCGATCGTTACCATCCCCGCGGTGCGCGTAGCCATAGTCTCGCCCTATTCCTGGACTTACCCGGGGGGCGTGAACCGGCACGTGGAAGCGCTCGCGGAGGAACTCATCGACCGCGGCAACGAGCTTCGCGTGCTCGCCCCCTGGGATCCGCCCGACCGCATCACGCGGCTGCTTCACCGTGGGCCGGCGGAGTTGCGAAAGCCCGCCGATTACCTGATCCCGCTGTCGCGGACCAAGGCCTTCGGCGCCAACGGCTCGGTCTCCAACATCGGCATCTTCCCCGAGGGCGTGTTGAAGATGCGCCGCGAGCTGCGCGCCTTCGCCCCTGACGTCGTCCACGTCCACGAGCCTCCCGCGGGCGTCTTGAGCTGGGACGGGTGCTCCTACGGCCATGCACCGGTGGTGACGACCTTCCACGCCTACTCGACCAAGCCGCTGCTCAACCACGTGGCGACGCTGGCCGGGATGCGCCGCAAGCTCAACCAGGTGTCGGCGCGGATCGCGGTCTCCGAGGCCGCGGCCTGGACCGGAAGGCGCTGGTTTGGCGGCAGGTACACGGTGATCCCGAACGGCGTTCACACCGACGCCGCGCCGACCTACGACGTGCCGCCGTCCGACGAGCTGCGGCTGCTCTTTGTCGGCCGGCCCGAGGAGCGCAAGGGCCTGCCGGTCCTGCTCTCGGCGTTCACTGCGCTGGTCGAGCACGTCCCGGCGCGGCTGGTGGTGATCGGCCCCGAGCGCTCCGACGTGCTGCGCTACCTCTCAGATCCCGAGGCCGCCGACCGGATCGAGGCGCACGGACGGGTGAGCGGCGAGCGGCTGTGGTCTCACCTGCACGAGGCCGATCTGCTCTGCGCACCGTCGCTCGCCGGCGAGAGCTTCGGCATGGTGCTCACCGAG
The DNA here is from genome assembly GCA_036794585.1 of Solirubrobacterales bacterium. GTDB lineage: Bacteria > Actinomycetota > Thermoleophilia > Solirubrobacterales > 70-9 > WHSW01. The sequence goes on from DAIRGH010000046.1 coordinate 21,035, forward strand.
GCGTTCGCCGCCGGGACTCCGGTGGTGGCATCGCACATCGCCGGCTACGCCGACGTCGTCACCGAGGGCGTCGACGGCGTGCTCGTCCCGCCGGCCGACCCACAGCGCCTGGCCGAGAAGCTTCAAGACCTGAGCCAATCCCCCGAGCGCCTGGCTCGGATGGGTGTGGCCGCGCGCGAGTCGGCCGAGCGCTTCGCGTGGCCGCGGGTGGCCGCCCGGGTCGAGGACGTGTACGAGCGCGCGCAGCAGGCGCCCGAGCCGGCGGACGTCACGGAGCGCGTCGCGCGCACGATCGGGTTCGTCCCGGCCGACGGCTCGCGCCCCGTGCCCGCCAGGCGCCTGCCGTCGCTCGACCCC
>DAIRGH010000047.1:0-21325 GCA_036794585.1 Solirubrobacterales bacterium
CTCCGCTCCAGCCGCCGCGCGCCGGCGGCGCGAGCCGGGCGCAGCAGGCGGGTCCACACGACCGACTGTGGATGAAGCGAATGGCCGCCGAGCCGCACCCACATCTCATGCACCATCTCGGTCCCGCCGTCGGTGATCGTCAGGTCCTGGGCACCAGAGAGGTAGGCGCGCAGGAGCTTGGCCCCGACCGCGAGCTTTCGCTGCGCCGGATCGCTGACGAGCTGCCCCGCGCATCCCATCCGGATCGGGCGATCGTCGAAGCGCAGCCGGCGCACGTGCGAGCCGATGAACCCGAGCACGGCGCCGTCGCTCGCCTCGTAGACGAGCGAAGGGATCTCGGGGTCGGCCCACGGGTGATCGAGCAGGGTGCGCTCGAAGTACGCCGCCAAGCCCGGCGGGGCCGGCGACTCGCCCGAGCGCATCGCGCGCTCGTAGAGCTCGACCACCTGGGGCAGGTCATTACGCTCTACGGGCCTGATTCCGCTCATTGCGCGTTTCGTGGGCGGTACAACAGGGCACAGGAGGTTAGGAGATGGGGGCCCCAGCGGCGACTGTTCGGAGCGACCGAGGCGTGAGTACGTCCCGGGGCTCGAACGCTGCCCAGATGCTCTTCGCCACCGCCGCCTCGGCGCCGGACAACCCGGCAGTCGTCGACGGCGACGAGACCATCACCTACTCCGAGCTCGCCGAGCGCGCGAGCGCGATCGCCTCGCGGCTCGTCGACGCCGGCGCGAAGCCCGGCGACCGGGTGGCGATCTTCCTGCGCCGCGGCGCCGACGCCGCGGCCTGCTTCTTCGGCGCGCTCACCGCCGGCGCCGTTGCCGTCAACGTCAACGAGCTTCTGCGCCCGCGCCAGATCGAGCACATCCTCGAGCACTCCGGCGCCGTCGCCATCCTGACCTCGGACGAGCTCACCGGGCGTCTCCCGAGACGGCTCAAGACCTCGGCTCAGATGATCGACCCGGCGGCACCGGCGCCCTCTGACGGACTGAAGGATCCTGTCGCGCGAGCCGAAGGCGACGTCGCACAGATCATCTACACGTCGGGCTCCACCGGCCGGCCGAAGGGCGTGACGATCTCCCACGGCAACCTCTGGGCCGGAATGCGCGCGGTCACCGAGTACCTGGGGATCACCCCCGAGGACCGGATCGCGAGCCTGCTCGCCTTCAGCTTCGACTACGGACTCAACCAGCTGCTCTGCTCGGTCGGCACCGGAGCCTGCCTGGTGGTCGAGCGCTCCCCCGTGCCGGGAAGGATCGCGCGCACCCTTGCGCGCGAGCGCGTCTCGGTGGTCGCCGGCGTACCGCCGCTGTGGCTGCAGCTGCTGGAGACCGATGACTTCTGCACCGCCGAGCTCCACTCCCTGCGGGTGATGACCAACTCGGGAGGAAAGCTCCCGGTCCGAGCAGCGCGCAAGCTGCGCCGCTGCCACAAGCACGCCGACCTCGTGCTCATGTACGGGCTCACCGAGGCCTTTCGCAGCACCTACCTCGAGCCGGCGCTCGTCGATCGCAAGCCGGACTCGATTGGCCAGGCGATTCCCGGCGCCGAGATCCTGGTCCTCGACGACGACCTGAAGGTCTGCCCGCCAAACGTCCCCGGTCAGCTCGTACACCGGGGGCCGACCGTCGCCCTCGGCTACTGGAACGACCCCGAGGCGAGCGCCGAGGTGTTTCGCCCCGACCCCTTCCCGGACCGCAACGGCGACGGTGAGCAGCGGGTCGTGTTCTCGGGCGACCTGGCCTATCGCGACGAGGACGGTGACCTCTTCTTCGTCGGCCGCCGCGACTCGCTGATCAAGACGCTTGGCTACCGCGTCAGCCCCGACGAGGTCGTCGAGGCGCTGCACGCCTCTGGCGAGATCGTCGAGGCCGTCGTCACCTCCGAGCCCGACGAGATGCGCGGCGCCCGCATCGTCGCCCACGTCGTCCTCTCCCGAGGCGGCAGCGTCGAGGGCCTGAAGGTGTTCGCGGCCCACGAGCTGCCCCGGTACATGCAGCCGGCCCGGATCGAGGAGTGCGACGAGCTGCCGCGCTCGGCAAACGGCAAGCACGACGCGAAGGCGCTGGCCCAGGCGACCTGATGATCGAGGGGGAGCTCGAGGGCCTGCTCGAGCCGCTCGAGCGCTTCGAAGCGATCCGCCGGCGCGTGGCGAGGCTCGGCGACCGGCTCGCCGACCTCTCCTACGCCAACCCGTACGAGCAGGTTGGACGTGCGGCGCGGGCGGTGCTTCGGGAGACGCTCGAAGAGGAGCGTGCTCTCGACCTCCAGTACGCGCCGTTCGGAGGCCAGACGCTGGCCCGCCGGGCGGTCGCCGACTCGCTGCGCGAGAGCCATGGCCTTCCGTTCGCGTTCGAGGACGTCGTGCTCACGCCCGGGGCGATGTCGGCCCTGCACGTCGCCCTGCGCACGGCCGGTCGTCCCGGCGACGAGGTCGTGATCCCGGTCCCGTGCTGGCTCGATTATCCGCTCTACGCCTGCGCCCTCGGCCTGGTCCCGCGCCTGGTCGAGCTGAGTCCTGATCGCTTCGACCTCGACTGCGAGGCGATCGCCGCGGCGATCGGGCCTCGCACCTGCGCGGTCGTGCTCGGCCAGCCCGCGAACCCGACCGGGCGCAGCTATGGCGCCGAAACGCTCGCCGAGCTCGGCGCCGCCATCGGCCGGGCCGAGGACGCCGGGCGCCCGGTGACCCTGATCGCCGACGAGACCCACCGCGACTTCGTCGAGCCCGACCGCTACGCGACCGCCGCCGACCACTTCGACCGCGCCCTGGTCGTCTACTCGTTCGGCAAGTACCACTTCATCCAGGGACAGCGGCTCGGCTACGTCTCGGCCTCGCCCCGCCATCCCGAGCGCGCCGAGGTGGCGCGCGAGATGGTGCGCTGGACGCGCATCGACGGCATCGCCACCCCGACCGCGCTGATGCAGCGCGCGCTCCCCCGCCTGCTCGAGCTGCACCACGAGCACGAGTGGGTCTCGCGGTGGCGCGGGCGGGTGGTCGAGTCGCTGCGCGAGTCCGGCTACGAGCTCACCGAGCCGGACGGGACGATGTTCGTCTACGTCCGCACCCCGCCCGAGCACGACGACGACTTCGCCTTCGTCGAGCGGGTCGCCGGGCGCGGCCTACTGGTCCTCCCGGCGCCGGTCTTTCATCACCGCGGGCACTTCCGGCTCTCGCTCACGGGGCGCGAGGGGATGCTCGAGCGGGGGCTGGAGATCCTCGCCGATGAGGTGCGGACATGAGCACCGCCGAGGTGATCGGCGAGCTCGACGCGAACTTCGCCTGGGACGGCGCCGAGCTCTACGACGAAGCCGAGCTGACCTCCGGGCGGGCCGATCCGGATGGCCTCCGGGGGGCGGCGGCGACCGTCGCCGTCGACGCCGACGGGTGGCGCGTTCTGCGCGACCCGCTCGGAATCAACAAGCTCTTTTGGGCCGTCGACGGCGACACCCACGTGTTTGCCGCGCGCCCCTGGCGACTGACCGAGCGCGGCCTCGCGCTCGACCGGATCGCCTCCGTCCCCCGCGCGCGGCTGGTCGCGCGCCCCGGTCCGGTCGAGATCGACGCGATCGCTCGCGAGATCCGCGACCGGCTCGACCGCTACCTCGAGGCGCTCGCGGCCAGGCACGGAGAGGCGCCTGCGTACGTGTGCATGTCGGGCGGGCTCGACAGCTCCGGGATCGCGATCCTGGTCGCCGAGCACTTCCCGCGCGCGACCGCGGTCAGCTTCGACCTCGATCAGCGCGCCGGAGCCGAAAGCGACGACCGCCGCACGGCGATCCGGCTCGCCGCCGACCTCGGGCTGCCGCTGCTGGAGGCGACGGTCACCGGCGACGAGCTGCTGGAGCCGCTCGACACCGTGCTGCGCGAGGGCATTGACTGGCGCGACTTCAACGTCCACGCGGCGCTGGTCAACGCCGCGCTGGCGGCGGCGATGGCCGATGCCGCGGATCGCGACGGCCCAAAGCCGCTCGTGTTCACCGGCGACCTGGCGAACGAGTACCTGGTCGACTACCACGCCGAGACGTACCGGGGGGTCACGTACTACGCGCTGCCGCGCCTGGAGCCGGCGGCGCTGCGGTCGCTGCTGGTTCGCGGGCTCGACACCTGTCATCGCGAGGTCGGGATCTTCGAGGCCTGGGGGCTGCGGCTGGTCCAGCCGTACGCGGTCGCCGTCGACGCCTACATGCGCCTGCCCGAGGACTTCCTGCGCGTTCCAGACCGCAAGGAGCGCCTGTGCGCGAGCGTCTTCGGCGGCGCGATCCCGGAGTATGTGATGACGCGCCCCAAGGCCCGCGCCCAGGTGGGAGGCGAGAACGCCGAGGGCGGCGTGCTGGCGGCGTGCGTCGACCGCGGCATCGACGGGACCGCGCTGCGGCGCCGGTTCGCCGAGCTGCACGGCGTCGACGACGAGCGCGCGCTCGATAGGTTCATCCGTGCGGGGCGCTATCGGTCGCGGACGCCCGGCGACCCGGAGCAGCGATGACCAGCGCCACCGACTACGCGAACGAGATCGAGACCTTCGTGCGCGACAACTTCGCAGTCGCCGCCGGCGACCCGCACTTCGGCCGCGACAGCGACCTCTTCGACGCCGGCTACGTCGACTCCGTCGGCCTGGTCGAGCTGCTCGCCTGGGTCGAGGAGCGGTTCGGGATCGAGGTCCCCGACGACGTCCTGGTCTCCGACGAGTTCACCACCATCGACGGGATGGCCCGCGTCCTGGCCCGCCTTTCCGACGGCTAGTCCTCCTTCGCCACTCGGCGCCACTTCCGCTTCGCGGGCGTCTGATCGGTGTTTCCGGACGCATCCGTTGCGCGGACCAGGAAGACGTGCTTGCCGAGCCCGACCCTGACCGTCTCCGGCGAGGCGCAAGGCGAGAACCCGAGGTTGCCGTCGAGGTTGCACTGGAACGTGGCGGTCGGATCGTCGGCGCCGAACCTGAACGTCGCCTTCCGCTTCTCGGTCTTCTTCTTCGGACCCTTGTCGATCCGAGTCGCCGGCGAGGAGGTATCGGGCGTGGGCGGCGGGGGCGGCGAACCGCTGGCGGGCTCGACGGCGACCCCGAGCGGGTCGACGAACGCCGGGGCTCCGCTCGGGGCGGCGTTCTCCGAAACCGTGGTTCGCGCGCCGGTGGCCGGATCCACGCGCAGCACTCCACCCCCGCCGCCGAAGGCGCTCGCGTCGGCGATCACGATCTGGCCGCTCGGATCGAGGGCGATGCCGAAGGGATCGTCCAGCGATGGACCCGCTATGAGGGCGTTCGACGTGACCGTGCTCCGCGCGCCGGTGACGGAATCGACTCGGATCACGCCGCCGGTGCCGCCGAAGGCCTGTGCGTCCGAGACGAGCATGTCGCCGTCGGCCTCGAGCACGATCCCGAGTGGGTTGGCGAAGCTTGGCCCGCCAGCGGGTGAGGAGTTCTCGGACACCGTGGTCCGCACGCCAGTCACGGGATCCACCCGGATCACCCCGCCGGTGCCTCCAAACGCTGCCCCGTCGACCACGAGGATGTCCCCGTCGGCTTCGAACGCAACGTCGGCCGGGTCGTCGAAGCTCGGACCCCCAGCGGGCGAGGAGTTCTCAGAGACGGTGGTGCGCACCCCGGTTACGGGATCGACGCGGATCACGCCGCCGGTGCCGCCGAAGGCGTCGAAGTCGGCGACGATGATCCGCCCGGCGGAATCGAGCTCGAGCCCCGTCGGATCGGAGAAACTCGCGCCTCCAGCGGGCGAGGAGTTCTCAGAGACGGTGGTGCGCACCCCGGTCGCCGGATCGACGCGGATCACGGCGCCCGTGCCGCCGAAGGCCTCATAATCGCCGATCAGGATGTCGCCATCGGGCTCGAGCGCGATGCCCTCGGGACCGGTGAAACTCGGACCGCCCGGCGGCGAGGAGTTCTCCGAGACCGTGGTGCGGATGCCGCTCGCGGGGTCCACCCGGATCACGCCGCCGGTGCCGCCGAAGGCCTGGTCTTCGGCGACGAAGATGTCGCCGGCGGCGCCTTGGGCGGGGGCCGCAGCGACGAGGACCGCTGCCGCGGCGGAGAGCGCCAGGCGCTGTGTCTTGACAGCTCGGTACATCTCTCCCTCGAGGACTCCAGGACCCTATGCCGCCCCTGCCCGGCTGTCAATCGTCTCCCGGCTGAGCGGGCGGGCGACCATCAGCGATGAGATTCCAGCCCGCTTGCGGTCTTAGGCTTCGTATTGATCGTCGCGCGCCGGAGCGGCGCGTGGAAAGGAGAACGAGCATGGGACAGCCGGTCGTGCACTTCGAGGTCATCGGCAAGGACGCGGACAAGCTGCAGAGCTACTACTCCGAGCTCTTCGGGTGGGAGATCGATGCCAACAACCCGATGAGCTACGGCGCCATCCAGCGCGAGGGCAACACCAATCCCGACGGAATCGGCATCGGCGGCGGCGTCGGCAAGGGGCCTGACGGATACGACGGGCACGTCACGTTCTATGTCGAGGTCGACGACGTCGAGGATGCGCTGAAGAAGGCCGAGAGCCTTGGCGGGAGCCGGATGATGGGCCCGGAGAAGATGGAGCAGCCGCCGATCACGATCGGCCTCTTCACCGACCCCGAGGGCCACGTGATCGGCGTCGTCAGCGGTATGTAGGCGGCAGCCTCAACAAACGGCTAACAATCGGCCGTCCGCTCAGGCACGGCTGCGCACGGTTGTCGGTTGCGAGCCCGCCTGGCAGCGGTTTATCGTCCTCGGGGGGATGCGGGGAGACGACGGAGAGTCGCCGGGCCGCGCACGCGCCGTGGCCGCAGCCGCGCTGGTCGTCGGCGTCGTCGTCGCGCTCACGCTCGCCCTGACGGGCGGGGGCGAGTACACGATCACTGCTCAGTTCCAGAGCGCGAGCGCGCTCGTCAACGGCAACCAGGTCGTGATCGGCGCCCGGCCGGTCGGCACCGTCAAGGAGATCCGGCTCGCCCCCGACGGCCAGGCCAACGTCACCTTCACCGTCGACGAGGAGTTCGCGCCGCTGCGGCGCGGGACCATCGCGACCGTGCGCTGGGCCTCGCTCTCCAGCGTCGCCAACCGCCAGATCCAGCTCGCCCCGCCGGCCGACGGCGTCGGCGACGAGATCCCCGACGGCGGCGTGCTGACGCAGACCGAGACGATCAACGACGTCGAGGTCGATCAGTTCTTCAACATGCTCGACGACAAGACCGTCAAGGACTTCAAGCGGGTGATCAAGGGCTTCGCGAACTCCTATGACGGAGTCTCGGAGCAGGCCAACCGGGGCTACAAGTACCTGAACCCGATGCTCTACCAGGGCCGTCGGGTGTTCGCCGAGCTGAGCTACGACCAGCAGGCGCTCGAGAGCCTGCTGGTCGACGGGTCGCGCTTCGCCGGCGCGCTCGCCGAGCGCTCACGCGATCTCTCGGATCTGGTCCACAACCTGAACCTGATGATGAACGCGATCGGCGACCGCAAGCTCGAGCTTGCGCGGGCGATCTCCCTGCTGCCCCCGTTCCTGCGCAACGCGAACACCACGTTCGTGAACCTGCGCGCGGCGCTCGACGACCTGCAGCCCCTGGTCGTCGCCGGCAAGCCGGCGGCCGAGGAGCTGCGGCCGTTCCTGGTCGCGCTGCGCGCGACGGCCCGCAATGCGGTACCGACCGTCCGCGATCTCTCCGCGATCATCCGCCGCCCGGGCGACGACAACGACCTGATCGAGCTGCAGCGCGCCCAGCCGCCCCTGCGCGATGCCGCGATCGGCTCCGGCTCTCCGCAGTGCGGCCCCGGGCCAGAGCACCCAGAGGACCTCCAGGTCGCGGCCGACGACGATTACACCCAGGGCAGCTTCGGCGAGGCGCTTTGCTCGCTTCGCAACGGTCATGAAAACCTGACCTTCTTCCGCGCCTACACCCCCGAGCTGGTCGGCTGGTTCGACGGCTTCGGTCACTCCGGCTACGTCGATGCGATCGGCGGCGTCGGCCGGGTCGAGACGACCGCGAACACGTTCAGCCCGACGGTGTCGCTGTTCCCGGATCTGACCGATCCCGACTCGCCCGCCGAGCAGTTCGCGGCGCTCAGCATCGGCAACGTGCGGCGCTGCCCGGGCTCGAACGAGCGGCCGGTCGGCGCGCCCGACCCCGAGGACGACTCGGTGGTGTTCACCGACGGCGGCGCGCTCACCGACGGCGTGCCCGGTGACTGCGACCCGACGAAGAGGCAGCCTGGGCCATGAGACGGATCGCGCTGCTGCTCGTATCCCTGGCCGCCGCCGGCGGTGGCGTCGCCGCGGTCGCGGGCGCCCAGGACGACGTCCACACCTACAAGATCGAGATCTACAACGCCTTCGGCCTCGTGCCGGGGTCGGACGTCCGCGTCGCCGGCGTGAACGTCGGCTCGATCACCGATCTGACCGTGAACGAGGCAAAGCGCGCGGTGATCACGGTCGAGCTCGAGGGCGACATGACCCGGCTGGGAGACGACACGACATGCGAGTCCAATCCGCAGTCGCTGATCGCCGAGTACTTCCTCGACTGCCAGCCCGCCGGCGAGCCGCTCGAAGAGGACGAGATGATCCCGGCCAGCCAGGTCAAGCAGACCGTGCAGCCCGACATCGTCGCGAACACGATGCGCGAGCCGTTCCGCCGCCGGCTCACGCTGCTGATCAACGAGTTCGGAACGGCACTCGCCGGCAACCCGGATCGCCTGCGCGAGGCGGTCCGCCTCGGCGCGCCGGCGTTGAGCGAGTTCGAGGAGGCGACCGACATCCTCGCCAACCAGGCGAAGATGATCCGCGCCTTCAACGTCCACTCCGAGAAGGTCTCGCGCGAGCTTGCGGCCCGCCGTGAGCGCATCGTCGACTTCATCGACGAGGCCGAGGACGTCGCCTCGACGGCGCTCGAGCGCCGCGAGGACGTCTCACGCGGCTTCGACCTGTTCGACGACTACATCGACGAGCTGCGCCCGACGCTCGCGCAGCTCAACGACACCGCGCGCCAGCAGACCCCGCTGCTGGCCAGTCTGCGCGACGCGGCGCCGGACCTGTACCGCCTCTCGGTCAACCTGCCGGAGTTCCAGCGTGCGTCCGAGGGCTCACTCGACTCGCTCGGCGAGGCCGCTGTCGTCGGGCGCCGCGCCCTGACGCGGGGGCGCGACGAGATCAAGCTGCTCGCCGAGGCCGGCAAGAACGCGCCGATCACGACCGAGATGCTCGCCGACTTCCTGCGCGACTGGGACGACCCGCGCCGCGCGACGGAGATCAACGACCTCGCCGAGGCGACGACGGGGCGCACGAGCGAGCAGCCGGGAACCAAGAACACCAAGGGCTACACCGGCCTGCAGGGGCTCCTCAACTACGTCTACTACCAGGCCCTCGCGATCAACCAGTTCGACCGTGCGGGGCACTCGCTGCACGTCAACCTCTACGAGTACCAGACGGGCCCCTGCGGAAGCTTCTCTGCCGGACGCGATCCGGCGACCGGTGAGCCGGGCATCCCGGCCCAGGGAGGCGGGATGACCACGAACTTCCTCGAGATCGTCCGCTGCGCGACCTGGCTCGGCCCGAACCAGCCGGGGATCAACGAGGACCTCGGGCTACCCAAGTACGACCCGTCGGTGTGCCCGGGGGGCACTACCCCCGCGCACGCGCGCCAGGACCTGTGCGATCCGGCTGGAGGGGCGGGGAACGCCCGCGGTGGGCGCCGCGGCGGCGACGGGCGCGGCGACGAGCCGGGGCGCGGCGGCCCGCAGGCGCCCACGGCACCCGATTCGCCCTCCTCTGACGGTCCCGGCTCCGACGGCCCGGACGGGCCCGGACAGGGCGGCATCGACGACATCGTCGACGACCTGCTCGACCTGCCCCCCGAAGCGCTCGAGGACCTCGGCGTCGAGGTTCCCGATGGCGGCCTGGGCGGTGGCTCGCAGCAGTCGACCGAAGACCTCCTCGACTTCCTGTTCGCACCATGACGCCCCGCAACCGCCCCATGATCGCGCTCGCGGCTTCGCCGGTGATGGTCGGCGCCGTGACGGTGCTGATCGCGATCGTTGCCGTGTTCCTCGCCTACAACGCGAACAACGGCCTTCCCTTCGTGCCTGTGTACCGGGTCTCGGTCGACATCCCCAACGCAGCGCGGATGACCAACAACAACGAGGTCCGGATCGGCGGCGTGCGGGTCGGCGTCGTCGAGTCGATCGACCCGGTGGCTGCCGAAGGCGACGGGACCGCCGCGACGCAGATCCCCACGATCGGCGACGAGCTGCCGCCGGTCGCGGCCCGGCTCAACCTGAAGCTCGACAAGACCGCCGAGCCGCTGCCGCAGGACTCGATCTTCCGCGTTCGCTACCGCTCGACCTTCGGCCTCAAGTACCTCGAGATCGTCCGCGGCGAGGGCGCGCCCGCCCCCGAGGGACACGTCTTCAACGGCACTGACGACGGCCCCCTCTGCGACCTGCCGGCCGCGGGCGGGCGCTTCGCGTCCTCGATCCCCGCCGCGAGCCGCAACGGCTGCTTCCAGGGCCAGACAGAGTTCGACGAGATCAACGACACGTTCGACGACGAGACCCGCCGCGCGCAGCGCGAGAACCTCGTCGGCTACGGAACCGGGCTCGCCGGGCGCGGTGTGGCGCTGAACGAGACGATCGCCGAGCTGCCGCGCCTGTTCGGCAGCCTGAAGCCGGTCGCGCGGGCGCTCTCGGACCCCAAGGTGAACCTGGCCCGATTCATCCGCGGGCTCTACAGATATTCCCGCTACGTCGCCCCGGCGGCGAGCGACCAGGCCCAGTTCTTCGACTTCGCCGCCACCGCCTTCCGCGCGATCTCGTCCAATCCCGAGGCGCTGAAGGATTCGATCTCCGAGGCGCCGCTCACCTACGAGACCGGGATCCGACTCCTGCCCGACCAGCGCGTCTTCCTCGCCAACGTCGAGGAGTTCGCGCGGCTCATGCGGCCCGGAGCCGAGGACCTGCGCAGCACCCTGCCGGTGCTCAACGAGGCGCTGGAGACCGGCGCTCCCGTGCTGCGCGAGTCGCCGCCGGTCAACCGAGACCTGCGCGAGGCGCTGCACGAGCTCAACCAGCTGGTCACGCAGCCGACCACGCGGGTGACCCTCGAACGCCTCGGCGACACCTTCGATACGGCGCGGCCGCTGCTGCGCTGGGTCGTCCCGGCGCAGACCGTGTGCAACCTCCCCACCTACTGGACCACGAACTTCCCCGGGGCGCTGTCGGAGCCCAGCCAGGTGGGGTACTCGCTGCGCCAGTCGATCATGCGGGTCCCGGGCGCGCCCACGTCGGAGGTCGGCATCGGCGGTTACACCGGCATCGGGCCCAACGGCAAGGGTGGCGACGGAGTGTTCAAGCCGTATGAGATTCCGATCACGAACTCGCATGCCTACGGGCCGATGGGGCAGCACGATGCCGACTGTCAGGCGGGCCAGATCGGCTACGAGCTCGGCCAGCAACTGGTTCCCGGCCAGCGCCTCTCCGATCCCGCCAACCGTGCCTCCGATCTGCCCGGCAGCCGCGGCCCGCTGACGGCGTTCTGGGACGCCGAGGGGAATCGGATCAGCGTTGACACCCGCGTCGACGCCCGCCAGCCCGAGACCTGGAAGGGGATCGGGAAGTGAGGGGCATGGACAAGAGCCGCTGGCTGCCGAGCTGGCTCCTCGGGCTGATCCTGATCGTGGTGGTCGCGATCGGCTCGTTCTACGCCTTCACCAAGGAGCTGCCTTGGACCAACAAGTTCGAGGTCCACGCCGTCTTCACCACGGCGCAGACGATCCGCACCAGCTCGCCGGTGCGGATCGCCGGCGTGAACGTGGGCGAGGTGACCGGGGTCGAACTGACCGGCGAGTCGGTCGAAGACGAGACCGGCGCCGCACGTCCCGCGGTCCGGCTGACGATGGAGCTCGACGAGAGCGCCCTGCCGCTGCGCGAGGACGCGTTCCTCAAGGTCCGCCCGCGCCTGTTCATTGACGGCAACTACTTCGTCGATCTACACCCGGGCAGCCCCAGCGCGCCCGAGGTCGACGAGGGCCACACGTTCGGCCTCGACCAGACGGCGTACTCGGTCCAGCTCGACGAGGTCCTGACGACGCTTCAGAGCGACGTCCGCAGCGACCTGCAGACCTTCCTCGACCAGTTCGGAAACGCGCTGATCCGCTACCGCGGCGCCGAGGGGCTGCGCGAGCTGTTCCGCACCTCGCCGCCCGCATATAAGTTCACAGCTCAGGTCTCGGAGTCTCAGCTCGGCACCCACCGCGGCGACCTGCGCGGCGTGATCCGCGGCCTCGGCCGGGTGTTCCGAGGTCTCGGCCGCAATCCCGAGGCGCTCAGCGACCTCGTCACGAACCTGCGCCGCGTGACCGGCGCGTTCGCGGTCGAGGACGCCGCCCTCGCGCAGGCGATCGAGCGCCTGCCCGACTTCCTCGCCGAGGGCCCGCCGACCTTTCGCGCGCTGAACACCGCGCTTCCGTCGGTGCGCGCCTTCGCCCGCGAGGCCCTCCCCGGCGTGGAAAAGAGCCCGGAGGCATCGCGCGCCGGACTGCCGCTGCTCGAGCAGGTCCGGGGGTTGATGTCGAGGGACGAGCTGCGCGGTCTCGTCGCCCGGCTGCGGCCGACCGTCCCGCAGCTCACCCGGCTTGCGCGCGCGAACGTCGACCTGTTCACCGAGCAGCGGGCCTTCTCGTCGTGCTTCAACGAGGTGATCATCCCGTGGTCGAACTCGACCGTCGAGCCGCCGCCGGAGTACCCGCTGGAGGTCGGCGGCCGCACCTTCGAGTCGACGGGGTACAGCATCACGGGAAGCGCGGGCGAGAGCCGTAGCGGCGATGCCGCCGGCCAGCACCTGCGCGTGCTGGCGGGCAGCGGTTCGAACATCGTCCGCTTCGGCGAGATCGCAGGACGCGATCAGCTCTTCGGCCTGACGCCGTTCCCGCTGCTCGGCGCGATCCCGAGGGTCACCGATTCCGAGAAGACGGTCTTCCGGCCCGGAGTTCCGTGCGAGCGCCAGGAGCCCCCCAACCTCGAGGCCGGGATCGGCTCACCCCCGGAGCAGGAGCCCGCTCCCACCTCGGCCGGCCTCGACGCAGTGAGCGGTCCGGGCGCTGAGCAGCTGAGGAGCCTCGTCGCATTGCTCGACGACCTCGACCAGGTCAAGGCGCTGGCGCCGAGCGACCTGAGGAGCGCGCAGCGGTTAATCGACACGCTCGGGTTCGTCGAGGTCGACCTCGAGCGACTCGCGGAGGCGAGCGACTGATGGCGCGCCAGCTGCGATCCCAGCTGCGCAACATCATCGCGATCGTCGTCATGCTCGTGCTCGGGTTCGCGATCACCATCTACGTCGTCCAGAACCAGCGCCTGCGGATCCCGATCCTCGACGAGCGCCCGTTCGAGCTCAAGGCGGAGTTCGAGACCGCGCAGGCGGTGGTGCCCGGCCAGGGCCAGACGATTCGGGTCGCCGGAGTGCGAATCGGCGACGTGGAGAAGGTTGAGCTGGTCGACGGCGCCGGCGTCGTCACCTTCGCGATCGACCAGGAGTACCTGCCGATCTACCGCGACGCGACGATCCTGATGCGTCCCACCACCGGGCTCAAGGACATGTTCTTCCAGCTCGACCCGGGCACCAAGGAAGCGGGCGAGTACGAGGAGGGCGAGGTCGTGCCGATGGCGAACACGGCCCCCGACGTCAACTTCCACGACGTCCTCTCGGCGCTCGACGGCGAGACGCGGTCGTACCTGCGGCTGCTGTTGATCGGAGCCGGTAAGGGCCTCGAGGATCGCGATCGCGAGCTCGGCAAGCTGCTCGGCAGCCTTGGACCGATCAACCGCAACATGGCCGAGCTCAACAGCGCCGTTGCCAAGCGCCGCGACGAGCTCGCGCGGTTCACCCACAACCTCAACGTTCTCGCGACACGGATCGGACAGGCGGAGAAGGAGCTGACGCGCCTGGTGAGCTCCTCGTCGGCCTACCTGGGGGAGATCGCGGAGCAGGACGTCGACGTGTCGCGCCTGGTCCACGGGCTGCCGGGGACGCTGCGAGAGGGCCGCCAGGCGCTGATCTCGATGCGCGGCCTTGCCGAGGTGATGGGCCCGGCGTTCAACGAGCTCCGCCCGTTCGCGCGCAACCTCGAGAGCCTGAACGAGTCGAACATCCGCTTCGCCAATGCGGTGACACCGGAGATCCGCGACGAGATCCGGCCGTTCGTGCGCGTCGCCCGCGACCGCATGCCGGACATCCGCACCGGTGCGACCCGCTTCGCGGACACCTCGCCGCGGCTGAAGACGATCTTCGCGAAGATCAACCGGCTCGCCAACATGGCCTCCAACAACCCGGACGGCGCCGAGCCGGCAGGCACGCCGGGGCGCGACGAGGGCTACCTCTACTGGGTCAGCTGGCTTTCGCACAACACGTCGCAGGTGTTCGCGGCCGGCGATGGCAACGGCTTCTATCGCCGCGTCTACGTGACGATGGGGTGCGAGCAGGCGAACTCGATCGTCACCGACCCGAACCCGGCGGTCGAGGCGCTGAGCACGATTGTCTACGGGCTGACCGCTCCCGTCCTTGCCGAGGTCTGCTGATGCAGAAGCAGGCGCCATCACTCACTCGGATCCTCGTCGCGGCCGGCTTCACGCTCTCGTGCTTCGGCCTCATGCTCTTCCTCTGGATCACCTTCGGGGGTCCGATTCCGATCGCTCCGGAGAGCTACCGCTTCACCGCGTACTTCCCCGAGGCGACTCGGCTTGCGCCCGAGGCCGACGTGCGGATCGGCGGCGTCTCGGTCGGCAAGGTGAAGTCGGTGGACCTCGCCCCGCCCGAGTTCCGCGTCAACGGTAAGGACGTCGCCGAGGCCGAGATCGAGCTCGAGCCAGAGTACGCGCCGATCTCGACCGACGCCCGGGCGATCCTGCGCCAGAAGACGGTCGTCGGCGAGACCTTCGTCGAGATCACCTCGGGGACGGAGCCGGGCTCGGACGGGGACGAGGGCGAGCTGCTGGCCGCGGTCTCGCACGGCGAGGCCGTCGACCTGCCCGAGGGCGTCGAGCCTGCCGGCGAGCCGCTCGACGACGGCGGCAGCCTCGGCGTCCAGCGCACGCAGGAGGCGGTGCAGATCGACGAGATCTTCAACGCGCTCGACGAGGAGACCCGTCTGGCCTATCAGCGCTGGCAGCAGAGCGCCGCCGTCGCCATCCGCGATCGCAAGCTGGACGTCAACGACGCGCTCGGCAACCTTGCCCCCTACATCACCGACGCCAGCGACACGCTCGCGATCCTCGCCGACCAGGAGCAGGCCCTGCGCGGCCTGATCCGCGACGCCGGAATCAGCTTCTCGGCGCTCTCGGAGCGTCGCGGCGAGCTGACCGAGGCGATCCGCGGCCAGAAGAACACCTTCGAGGGGCTCGCCGCCGAGGACGAGGCGCTCGCGGACACGTTCGAGATCCTGCCGACGTTCCAGCGAGAGACGCGGGCGACGATGGAGCGCCTCGAGACGTTCCGCACGGACGCGGACCCGTTCATCCGCGCGATGATCCCGGTGGCCCGGGAGCTCAGCCCGACGCTGCGCAGCGTCAGAGAGCTCTCCCCCAACCTGCGCAACCTCTTCCGCGACCTCGACCCGCTCTACGACGCCTCGCGCAAGGGCCTGCCTGCGCTGCGCGATTTCCTGGACGGCCTCGCCCCGGTGATCGACCAGCTCGACCCGTTCCTCGCCAACATCAACCCGTTCCTGCGCTACCTCGAGGCCAATAAGGGCACCATGACCGACTTCCTCGCCGGTCCGTCGGTCAGCCTCTCCGGCGCCGCCGACGGGCTTCCCGGCGACCCCGCGCCGCGCCACTTCCTGCGCCAGTTCTCGGTGCTCGGCACCCAGACCGCGTCGATCTGGCCGAACCGCCTGGCGACCAACCGCGGACACGGCTACCTCCCCGACGGCGCGCTCAACGGCATCGACCTGGCGACGAACGGGATCTTCCCCAACTTCGACTGCAAGAACACCGACTACTCGCCGGCCAGCCAGGATCCCGACGAGCAGGAGATCCATCGCGAGGAGCGGGTGCCCGGCGTCAACAACGGCAACCCCCCCGACGTGCGCTTCGCGCCCTGCTACATCATGGGCGAGTGGCCGGGCGACGGCCCATTCCAGGGCGAATTCGGAGACGACCGCGCGCCCGAGCTGTTCGTCGACCCGTAGCGCCGGGCGCGGCTGAACTTAGTCGCGGCGCTTCGGCTTGCGGACCCGCCACTTCTGCTTGTCCGGCGTCGCGTCGACGTTTCCCGCGGCATCGATCGCGCGGACGGTGAACGAGTGCTTGCCCAGCCCGACCTTCACTGTCACCGGCGAGCTGCAGGGCGAGAAGCCGAGGTTGCCGTCAAGGTTGCATTCGAATTTCGCGCCGGCCTCGTTGGCGCTGAACGTGAACTTCGCCTTGCGCTTCTGGGTCTTCTTCTTCGGTCCCTTGTCGATCTCTGTCTCGGGCGCCGTCTTGTCCGGCGGCGGCGGCGGAACGACCGGCCCGAACTCGGCCACGATCGCGGCCGGACTGTCAAAGCTCGGGGCTCCGCTCGGCGCGGCGTTCTCCGAGACGGTCGTCCGCGCCCCGCTCACGGGATCGACTCGCAGCACGCCGCCACTACCGCCGAACGCATCGCTGTCGGCGACCACGATCTGTCCGCTCTGCTCGACGGCGATGCCGAATGGATCCGCGAGCGCGGGCCCCCCGGTCGCGTTTGAGGTCACGGTCGTCCGCGCTCCGGTGACCGGATCGACGCGAATCACACCGCCGGTGCCGCCGAAGGCGTCTTCGTCCGCGACGAGTATGTCGCCATCGACCTCGAGCGCGAGCCTCAGCGGGTTGTCGAAGCTGGGCCCACCCGCCGGTGAGGCGTTCTCGGAAACCGTGGTCCGGGCGCCGGTGACAGGATCGACCCGGATCACCCCGCCCGTGCCCCCGAACGCGTCGACGTCGACGACGAGGATGTGGCCGTCTGCCTCGATCGCGACGTCCAACGGGCTCTCGAAGCTCGGACCGCCTGCGGGGGCGGAGTTCTCTGACACCGTGGTGCGCACGCCGGTGGCCGGATCGACTCGGATCACCCCGCCAGTGCCGCCGAAAGCGCTGGGGTCGGCGACGACGATGCGCCCTGCGAAGTCGGGCTCGAGCCCTGACGGATCGACGAAGCTCGGACCACCTGTAGGGGCAGCGTTCTCGGACACCGCCGTACGGGTCCCCGTAGCCGGGTCGATGCGGATCACGCCGCCGCCGATACCCGCGAAGGCGTCGTAGTCACCGACCAGGATGTCGCCGTCGGGCTCGAGCGCGATTCCCTCTGGCCCGACGAAGGCGGGACCCGTGGCCGACGCGTTGGACGAGATCGTGGTCCGGGCGCCGGTCGCCGGGTCGACCTTGATCACGCCGCCACTGCCACCGAACGCCTCGTCGTCGGCGACAAAGAGGTCGCCGACGGCTCCGTGTGCCGGCATGCCGGCGAGCAGCGATCCCGTGGTCGCAGCCACCATCGCGAGCGCCCAGCGCCGAATTCGGAGCATCAAGGGCAACCCTAAGCCATCGAACTCCGTCCACGCATCAGGCCGGTCCGTTCAGCCCGCCGGTCAGGGCTGGGCGACCGGGACCGGTTCCTCGACCTCGGACTCAGGGCTGACCAGGATCGCGCCCTCGCCGCTCGCGTAGGCCTCCTCGCCGTGGTACGTGACGTCGAGGCCCAGGGACTGCACGTCGTCCTCGGCGCGCAGCGGCATCAGCGCCCCGATCACCTTCAGCAACACGAACGTCGCCCCGAACGCGTACGCGGGCACCGCGATCGCGGCCAACGCCTGGTCGACGAACTGGTCGAAGTTGCCGAAGATCCATCCATCCGAGATCCCGTTCCACGACGCCTGCGCGAAGAACCCGATGAACAGGATCCCGGTGAGGCCCGCGATCCCGTGGGCGGCGAGCACGTCGAGCGTCTCGTCGACCCGGGTCCGGGGCCGGTAGGCGACCACGGCCCAGCAGGGAATGGCGACGAGGGCGCCGAGCAGCATCGCGAACCCCGGGCTGACGAAGCCGCCAGCCGGCGTGATCCCGACGCAGCCGACGATGATCGCAGTGGCCGCGCCCACCGCCGTGATCCGGCTGCCGCGGATCGCGTCGAGGATCGCCCAGACGACCAGTGTGCAGGCCGGGGTGAGCAACGTGTTGGTGAACGCGAGCACCGAGTTCTGCCCGGTGTTGAAGCCGCTGCCGCCGTTGAACCCGAACCAGCCGAACCACAGCAGACCGGCGCCGAGCAGGATGTAGACGGTGTTGTGCGGCAGCAGCGCCTGGCGGCCGTAGTCCTTGCGCGCGCCCACCACCAGCGCCGCCGCGAGCGCGGAGAAGCCCGAGGCCATCTCAACCGCGATCCCGCCGGCGAAGTCGAGGGTGCCGCCGTCGATCAGCCAGCCGAAGCCAAAGCCCCAGTAGGCGAGCACGGAGTAGACGAGTATTGACCAGACCGCGGCGAAGACGAGGAACGCCGAGAACCGCATCCGCTCGACCACCGCGCCCGAGATCAGCGCCGTGGTGATGATGCAGAAGGTCGCCTGGAAGGCAAAGAACACGAGGTGCGGGATCGTCTGGCCCTCGCGCGGCTCGAAGGTGACGCCGTTGAGGAATGCGTGGTCGAGGCCACCGATCAGGGTGGTGCTGCCCTCGTCGAAGGCGAGCGAGTAGCCGACCGCGGCCCACGTGACCGTCGCGACCGCAATCGCCGCGACGCACATCATGAAGGTGTTGAGCGTGTTCTTCGAGCGCACCAGCCCGGCGTAGAAGAGGCCGAGCCCGATCGTCATCAGCAGCACCAGCGCAGTGGCGGCGAGCATCCAGGCGGTGTCGCCCGTGTCGATCTCGGCCACCTGGGCGATCACGGGGGGCATCGCGTCAGCCCCCCACCGGCGTGACCGCGTCCTTGTCGGTCTCGCTGGTTCGGATGCGGACCGCGCGCTCGAGCGGGACGACGAAGATCTTGCCGTCCCCGACCTCGCCGGTGCGCGCACCCTCGCAGAGGGCGTTGATGGTCGGCTCGACAAAGTCGTCCGAGACGGCGATCTCGAACCGGACCTTCTCCGAGAGCCCGACCTGGACCGTGGTCCCGCGGTACGTCTCGACCCTGTCGAGCTCACCGCCGTGGCCCTGCACGCGGCTCATCGAGAGGCCGCGCACCTCGGCCCGGTAGAGGGCCTCGAGCACGTCGTTGGCCTTCTCCGGACGGACGATCCCGATCACCAGCTTCAAAGCCGGGCGAGACTAACCACGGCGGGCCGGCGCAAACGCGAATCGGCCGTTGGCCGAACCGGCAAAGCCGCAATCACCGCAAAGATTCGATCAGCGCTCGGTCGGGACCACGTCGATTACGAGCGGCTCCTCGCCGGGACTCGGGGTGCCGAGGATCAGCGTCCGGTAGCCCGCGGGCTGGGTGACGAGGCCGTAGAAGGCGACGTCTCTGGTCTCGCCCAGGGGCACGGGCTCGGCCGCCGGGTCCTTGCGCAAGCGCGTGCCGAGGTCGCCGGGGCCCTGAAAGTTGTCCTTGAAGACCTTGCAGAACTCCTGCTCGTCCTCATATGCGAGGCGTCCGGTGGGCAGCAGCGTCGCATGTGCCGCCTGGCAGTCGCCGTCGCGAAGGGCCTCGACGAGGGCGGTCGCGGTGCGCTCGAAGTCGAGGCCGGCGGTCGGCTCGGTGGCGACCTGCGGTCGGGCGATGTAGGCGGTCGTCCACTTGAAGCTGCCGGTCGCGTCGAGGGCCCAGAGCAGCGCCTCCTCGTTGCCCTCGAGCCTCGTGTCGACGATCGCGCCCGTGCCGAACTCGTCGCTTCGGGTGACCTCGACGCCCTCCTCGGCGCGCACTGGGCCCAGCGCGTCGCTGCAGTTGCGCTCGCTGGTGGGGTCGTCGGGCACGCGGAAGTTCACCGGGTGGATCACCTCGAGCGCGTCGTCGCAGCTCTGCTCGGCGACCGCGCGTTGGAAGACCGGGATCTGCCGGGACAGGCGCTCGGCCGGCTCCGGAGGTTGAGGGCGCTCGGCGGTGGTGGTCGTGGCCGTGGTCGCCGCGCTCTCCTCGTCGTCCCCGCACCCGACCGCGCCAAGGATCAGGACGAGTCCGGCAACGACCGCTGCAAGCCGTCCGATGCTCACGGTCAAGCTATATCCGATCTCCATGGGCCGGGCGCGAATTCCGACGGTGATCGTGTGGGTGCTGGCCGGCGCCTGGGCGCTCTGGGCGCTCGTCCGCCTGTTCGGCCTCGAGTGGGGCTTTCCGCTCGTGCAGGTGCTCGCCTTCACGCCCTTTGTCGCCGCGGCCGCGGTGATCCCCATCGCCGTCGCTGCGGCGGCGAGGCACTTCGTCGCGCTCGCCGTCGGCGTGCTCGCCGCGCTCACGCTCGCGGCGAGCGTGCTGCCCCGCGCCTTCGGCGGTCCCACCGAGCCCGACGGCGAGCCCGGGCCGACGCTGCGCGTGCTGACGGCGAACATGAAGCTCGGCGAGGGCGACGCCGAGGAGCTGGTGGGGCTCGTCGACGAGCTCGACGTGGACGTGCTCAGCGTCCAGGAGCTGACCCCGAAGCTGGCCGCGGAGCTAAAACGCGCCGGGCTCGAGGAGCTCCTGCCGCAGCAGCAGGTGCTCGCCGAGCCCGGCAGCTTCGGCGGCGGGCTGTACTCGCACTTGGAGACGCCGCGGGGCGCAGGGGCCGCGCTTCCCGGGGGCTTTGCGCTCGTTCACGCGACGCTCGAGCTGCCGGGGGCGCCTCCGGTCGAGACCTACAGCGTCCACACCCAGCCCCCGACCCCGTCGCGCAGCACCGACTGGGACGACGACCTCAGGGCGCTGCCGGACGCCGGCGAGACGCGGCTGCGGGTCCTCGCCGGCGATTTCAACGCCACCCTCGACCACGACGAGTTTCGCGACCTGCTCGACCGCGGCTACGACGACGCCGCGGCGACCCTCGGCGAGGGGCTCGGCCCCACGTGGCCCGAGCAGCGGCGCTTTCCGCCGCTGGTGACCATCGACCACGTCCTCGTCGACGAGCGGCTCGGGATCCGCGACTACTCAACGCACCAGATCGACGGCACCGACCACCGCGCCGTGTTCGCCGAGCTCCAGCTTCCGGCGGGTTAGCTCACCGCTTTCTTCACGAGCGCGCCGATCTTTGCCTCTGCGGCGGCGGTCAACTTCGTCAGCGCGAAGGACGTTGGCCACATGGCGCCTTCGTCGAGGTTCGCCTCGTCGTTGAAGCCGAACGTCGAGTACCTCGACTTGAACTTTCCCGCGTTCTGGAAGTAGCAGACGACCTTGCCGTCCTTGGCATACGCGGGCATCCCGTACCAGG
>DAIRGH010000048.1:0-21226 GCA_036794585.1 Solirubrobacterales bacterium
TCCGGTCGCAGAAGAACTTCGCCGTCGCCAGGTCGTGGGTGATGTAGACGTAGGTGAGGTCGAGCTCCTCCTTGAGCCCGATCATCAGCTCGAGGATCTTCGCCCGCACGCTCATGTCGAGCATCGAGACCGGCTCGTCGGCGACCAGCACGTCCGGGCCGAGGATGATCGCCCGCGCGAGCACGGCGCGCTGCTTCTGGCCGCCCGAGAGGTCGGTCGGGTACTTGCCGACGAACTGGGAAGCGGGCTGCAGGCCGACGCGCTCCAGCGCCTCGGCGACCAGGCGCTCGCGCTCGGCGTCTGTGGGCGCGACGCCGTGAAAGCGCAGGGGGTCGCCGACCGAGGTGCCGATCGTCATCGCCGGGTTCAGCGACGCGTGCGGGTCCTGAAACACGATCTGAAGCCGCTGGCGCAGCGGCCGCAGCTCGCTCTCGCGCAGACCGCTGATCTCCTCACCCTCCAGGCGGATCGAGCCGTCGGTCGCCGGCGCCAGCCCGAGCAGCGTCCGCCCGAGCGTCGTCTTGCCGGAGCCCGACTCTCCGACCAGCCCGAGCACCTCGCCCTTGTGGAGATCGAAGGTGACCCCGTCGACGGCGCGCACGGCGCCGGCCTCGCGCCCGAACAGCCGGTCGATGAACGACCCGCGGACCGAAAACCACGTGCTCAGGTTCTCGACCTCGATCAGCGGCCGGGTCGCGGTCGCGGCCTCCACTACGCCTCCTCCGCGATGGCGATCTCCTCGCGCTCGAGCGGCTCGGTGCCGCCCTCTGGGATCTCGCTCTCCGGCCCGCGCAGCCAGCACGAGACGCGATGGTCGTGAGCCGTGAAAACCTCGATCGGATCGCGGGCGGCGCAGACGCGCATCGCGTTCGGGCAACGCGGGTGAAAGCGGCAGGCCGGGGGAGGTTCGACCAGGTCGGGCGGTGCCCCGGGGATGTAGTGCAGGCCGGTGGTCCGGAGCGAGATCGTCGAGCGCAGAAGCTCGCGCGTGTAGGGATGGTCCGGGTCGGAGAACACGTCCCGGGCGTTTCCCTTCTCGACGATCTTGCCGGCGTACATCACCGCGACGCGATCGCAGGCCTCGGCGACGATCCCGAGGTTGTGGGTGATCAGCAGGAGGCCCGTATCGAAGTTCTTGCGCAGGTCGGCGAGGATGCCCAGGATCTGCGCTTCCACGATCACGTCGAGCGCGGTCGTCGGCTCGTCGGCGACAAGCAGGCTCGGTCGCAGCACCAGCGCCAGCGCCATCATGATCCGCTGGCGCATGCCGCCGGAGAACTCGTGCGGGTACTGCTTGAAACGGGTCGGGGGAATGCCCATCCCGGCCAGCGTCTCCAGCGAGCGCTTGCGCATCTCGTCCCTGCTCAGCTCGGGCTCGTGGGTCTTGAGGGTCTCGAGGAAGTGGCTCTCGATCGACAGCAGCGGGTTGAGGCGGGTCATCGGCTCCTGGAAGACGAGCCCGATCTCGGGGCCGCGGAGCCGGCGCAGCTCGGCCGAAGTGCGGTCGAGCAGGTTCTCGCCCTTGTAGAGCACCTCGCCCTGCGTCGAGGCGTTGTCCGGCAGCAGCCCGATCAGCCCGCGCCCGAGTGTCGACTTGCCGCAGCCCGACTCACCGACCAGGCCGACCGTCTCGCCGGCCCGCAGCTCGAACGAAATGCCGTCGACAGCGCGCACTGGGTCGCCCGTGGTGCCGTACCAGACGCGCAGATCGGTGGCCAGCAGCAGCGGCGTCGCTTCACTCACGTTGCACGCTCCCTCCTCCGAGCTCGCCCTCGGCGCCGGGGATCACGGTCCGCGACGGACTCCCGGCTTCAGGATGGTGATGCTCGATGTCCGGCGCCTCCAGGCGGCTTTCGCGGATCAGCGGGTTCAGGGTGTCGTTGAGGCCCTCGCCGACCAGCGTGAAACCGGTCACCAGCAGCACGATCGCCACCCCTGGGAACACCCCCGTCCACCAGATTCCGGCGCTGACGTCGTCGATCGCGCGCTGCACGTCATAGCCCCACTCGGCTGCGTCCGTTGGCTGGATCCCGTAGCCGAGAAAACCGAGCGCGGCGAGGGTGAGGATCGCGTCGGCGGCGTTCAGGGTCGCAATCGCGGGCACGTTCTGGATCACGTTGGCGAATACGTAGCGGCGGATGATCGTCCGCCGCGGCGCCCCGAGCGCACGGGCGGCCTCGACGTAGGACTCTTCGCGAACGCTGATCACGTGGTTTCTGACTACCCGGAAGTACTGCGGGATGTAGACGACGGTGATCGCGGCCGCCGCGGTGATCACGCCGCCCTGGATGCCGAGCAGCCCCTCGCCGAGCGCGGTGTCGGAGAGCAGGAAGGCGACGACGATCGCGAGCAGCAGGTAGGGGAAGGCGAAGAGCGCGTCGTTGATCAGGACCAGGAAGCGGTCCAGGCGGCCGCCGACATAGCCGGAGATCAGTCCGAGCGGGACCCCGATCACGAGCGAAAAGAGGACCGCCAGGATGACGACCTCGATCGCGGTCCGTGAGCCCCAGATGACCCGCGACAGGACGTCGGTCGACTGCACGGTGGTGCCGAACAGGTGCTCCGAGTCGGGCGAGGCCTGCTTCGGGAATCGCACTCCGTCGGCGCTCACCTGGTCGAACCCGTAGGGCGCGATCAGCGGCGCGAAGATCGCAAGCACGACGAAGAAGCCGACGATCGCCAGTCCGGAGTAGAGGATCCGGCGCGGCGTCCCGCGCGCCTCGGAGATCGGCCGCAGGGCTCTCGGCAGGCGCACTAGTACCTCACCCTCGGGTCGACGAAGGCGTTGATGAGGTCGATCACCAGCGAGATCAACACCACCGCCAGCGCGAAGATCGTGATGATCCCCTGCACGGCGATGTAGTCGCGCTGATTCAGGTAGCGGATGAGCTCGGCGCCGATCCCCGGCCAGTTGAAGGTCTGCTCGGTGAGCACCGCGCCGCCGAGCAGGATCGCGAACTGAAGGCCCGCGACCGTGACCACCGGGACCATCGCGTTGCGAAACGCGTGGTGGATCACGACCCTGCGCTCGCTGACCCCGCGCGCCCGCGCCGCCTCGACGTAGTCGCCCCTCATCGTCTGCAGCAGGTTCACCCGCACCAGCCGGATCAGGACCCCGCTGACCAGCAGGCCGAGCGTGACGGCCGGCAGGACGAGGTGCAGGAACACGTCCCAGAACGCGTCCCAGTCGGCGGCTATCAGGGTGTCGATGAGATAGAAGTGGGTGACCTTGTCGAGCTCGAACTCGACGATCGGGTCGGCCCGGCCCGAGGTCGGAAACCAGCCGAGCTCGTGACTGAAGATGAGCTGCGCCAGGAAGCCGGTGAAGAACACGGGCGCCGCGTAGATCACGATCCCGAACAATCGCCCGCCGAGGTCGATCGGCGTGTCGCGGAAGCGACCGGCGAGAAGCCCGATCGGAATGCCGACGATCAGCGCGATCGCGAACGCCGCCAGGGTCAGCTCCAGGGTCGCGGTGCCGTTCTCGGTGATGATCTCGGTGACCTGGCGGTCGTCGTTGATCGTCGTGCCGAGGTCGAGCGTGAGCGCGTTGCCGATGTACTCGAAGTACTGCTCGAGCAGCGGCTTGTCCAGGCCGGCCGCCGCGCGCCGCGTCTCGAGCTCCTCCGCCGAGACGCGACCGCCGAGCGCCGCCGAGATCGGGTCGCCGGGCGCGACCCGCATCAGCAGGAAGACCAATGTCAGCAGGATGAGGACGGTCGGGATCGCGAGCCCGAGCCGGGTCAGCACGTACGCGCGCAGCGACGTTCCGTGTCGTTGCATCTACGCCTTCATACCCGGCCCGACTCGCGTCGGACCCTCCTTGTTAGCTCTTCGAGATCAGCCAGTAGCGGAAGATGTACGCCGGATCGAGGGTGTCCTCGACGCCCTCGACGCCGTCGCGCGCCACCGCCACCTGCGAGAACTCGATGTACGGGATCGTCGGCACGTCCTCGGCACCGATCTCCTGGAGCCGTACGAACGCCTCCTCTCGTGCCGCATCGTCCGAGTTCGCCTTCTCCTCTGCGAGCAGCTCCTCGACCTCCGGGTTGGAGTAGTGGATGTTGAGGAAGCTGTCCTTGGAGTAGAACGGGCTCACGTAGTTGTCGGCGTCCGGGTAGTCCGGGAACCAGCCCAGCTGGTACACGGGGTACTTGTCGGTGAACGCGGCCTCGGAGTACTGGTTCCACTCGGTCGACTCCAGGGTCACGTCGAAGAGCCCGCTCTCGTCGAGCTGCCGCTTGATCTCGGCGTACTCGTCGCCGGAGGCGGGTCCGTAGTGAGACGGCGTGTACCAGACCTCGAGCGGCACCGGCGTTTGCACGCCCGCGTCCTCGAGCGTCGCCGTTGCCGCGTCCACGTCCGGCGCCTCGCCGTAGGCGTCGGCGAACGCATCCGTGTGGAACTGGTAGCCGTTCGGGATCATCGAGTACAACGCCTCGGCGGTGCCGGCGTAGACGTTCTCGGCGATCGAGTCGCGGTCGATGACCTGGGCGACGGCCTGGCGCACGGCCAGCTTCTCCTCGTCGCTGCCCTCCTGCAGGTCGAAGTTGAAGTTGAGGTAGCGGATCTCAGATCCGGGGCCCTCGATCACGTTGACGCCGTCAGCGCCCTGGAGGTCCTCGATGTCGGTCGGGCTCAGCGACCGGTAGGCGATGTCGACCTCGCCCTGCTCGACCGCCTGCTTGAGCGTCGAGGACTTGTCGAAGTACTGGATGATCACGCGATCCACCTGTGCCGGGTCGTCGCCGGTGTACTCCGGGTTCGCCTCGAGCACGGTCTGCTGGCCGGGCTCATAGGAGGCCACCGTGTAGCGGCCCGAGCCGATCACCTCGTCCGAAGGCTGGATCTTGTCGGCCGGGTACTCGGCCGGGACGATCGCCGCGCCCGCGGACGTGAGCAGGAACGGCCACGTGGCGTCCGGCGCCTTGAGGTTGAAGATCACCGTCTGATCGTCGGGCGTCTCGATGCTCTTGAGGTTCAGGTAGAGAGAGGAGGCACCCTGAGGATCGGCGATCCCCAGGTTGCGGTCAAACGATGCCTTCACGTCCTCGGAGGTGAGGTCGGAGCCGTCGGAGAACTTGATCCCATCGCGCAGCGTGCACTCGTAGACCTGCGTGTTGTTGTCGGTGAAATCGCAGCTCTCGGCGGCCTCGGGCTCGGGCGCGTTGCCGCCCGCCGGCACCTGGAGCAGGTTCTGATAGACGTTGAACGCGACGTTGTAGGACGGCAGGTCATACGAGCCCGCAGGGTCGTAGGACACGGGCTGGTCCGTGGTGCCCTGGATCAGGGTCCCGGTTTCGCCGCCGCCGCTGTCGCCCTCGTCGTCATCGCCGCACGCGGCGATTCCGAACGCGAGCGCCACGACGAGCGCCATCCCAACGAAGAACCTGCTCAGACCCATGTGAACTCCCTGTGGTTGATGCCGATGAAGCGGCGTTTCCTCTCTCTCGGGCAGCGTATACCCATTTTCAAGCTGTGCTGGGGGCGATCGCCTCGATCGCCTCCGGGTGCTCCCGGTCAAGCGGGTGATGGCACGCGGCCCAGTGGCCGTTGCCGTGGTCGATCAGCTGCGGCTCGACCTCCGAGCAGATCTCTGTGGCGTACGGACAGCGGGTGTGAAACCTGCACGCGGCCGGCGGGTTCGCCGGGCTCGGCACGTCGCCTTCGAGCACCAGCGGCTCGCGCGCGGCGTTGGCCTTCGGGTCGGGGATCGGCACCGCCGACAGCAGCGAGAGCGTGTAGGGGTGAATGGGATTCGAGTAGACCTCGTGGGCGGGACCGAGCTCGACGATCTTGCCGAGGTACATCACCGCGATCCGGTCGGCGACGTGGCGGACGACGCCGAGGTCGTGGGCGACGAACATGTAGGTGAGCTGGAAATCGCCTTGCAGGTCCTCGAGCAGGTTGATGATCTGCGCCTGGATCGAGACGTCGAGCGCCGAGACCGGCTCGTCGGCGATGATCAGCTTCGGCTCGAGCGCCAGCGCCCGGGCGATCCCGATCCGCTGGCGCTGCCCGCCTGAGAATTCGTGCGGGTAGCGGTTGTAGTGCTCGGGGTTGAGCCCGACCTTCTCCAGCAGCGCCTGCACCGCCTTGCGGGTTGCGTCTCCACCCGAGGCGCCGTGCAGCTTCATCGGGTCGCCGACGATCTGCGCCACCCGCTTGCGCGGGTTAAGCGACGCGTAGGGATCCTGGAAGATCATCTGCATCTGCGGGCGCAGCGAGCGCAGCTGGCCGCTCGAAAGCCCGGTGATCTCGCGGCCCTCGAAGCGGACCGAGCCCGAGGTCGGCTCGATCAGCTGCAGGATCGTGCGGCTGAGCGTCGACTTGCCGCAGCCGGACTCGCCGACGAGCCCGAGGGTCTCGCCGCGCCTGACGGTGAACGAGACGTCGTCGACCGCCCGCACCCGGCCGATCTCGCGGTCGAACAGGATCCCGGCCTTGATCGGGAAGTGCTTGACCACGTGGTCGACCTCGAGGATCACCTCGCCGCCGCCCTTGCGCGTCGCCTCCAGATCGGCCGCCGAGGGCGCGGCGACGTCGTGCTCGCGGCTCTCCCCGGCGCCGCGGGCGGCGTCGACGTTGCGGGCGTCAGGTGCCTGGGGCGCGTCAGGCGCGGTCATGCGGCCGGCTCCTCGAGTCCGATCTCGCCCGATGAGACCACGCGCAGGGCCTTCTTCTGCTCGGGGGTGAGCCAGCAGCGGTCGGTGTGGCCGGGATCGGGCGCGCGCTGGTCGAGCCCGGGCGTCTGCTTGCACTTGGCGAACTCGTGCGGGCAGCGCGGCCGGAAGTGACAGCCCTCCGGAGGCGAGATCAGCGAGGGCGGCTGGCCGGCGATCTGCGCCAGGCGGGCCAGCCGCGGGCGGTCGATCCGGGTCAGCGATCCCAGCAGCCCCCACGCGTAGGGGTGCTGGGGGTCGTAGAAGATCTGCTCGAGCGTGCCCGCCTCGACGACACGCCCGGCGTACATGACCAGGATGTCGTCGGCCATCTCGGCGACGACGCCGAGGTCGTGGGTGATCATGATCACCGCCATCCCGAGCTCGGCCTGCAGGCGCTCGATGAGCTTCAGGATCTGAGCCTGCGTGGTCACGTCCAGGGCGGTGGTCGGCTCGTCGGCGATCAGCACCTTGGGGTCGTTGGTGAGCGCCATCGCGATCATCGCCCGCTGGCGCATACCGCCTGAGAACTCGTGCGGGTACTCGCGCACGCGCCGCTCGGGGTCGGGGATCCCGACCAGGCCGAGCAGCTCGACCGCCCTCGCCGTCGCCGCCTTCTTGTCGATGTCCTGGTGGACCTGCAGCGCCTCGACCAGCTGGCGGCCGACCTTGTAGAAGGGGTGCAGGGAGGAGAGCGGGTCCTGGAAGATCATCGAGATCTGGTTGCCGCGGATCCCGCGCAGCTGCTCGGAGTCCATCGCGTTGAGGTCCATGCCCTCGAACAGGATCCGGCCGGAGATCTCGGCGTTCGGCGCCCGGGTCAACCCGAGGATGGTCAGGTTGGCGACGCTCTTGCCGCTCCCCGACTCGCCGACGATGCCGAGGATCTTTCCGCGCTCGACCTCGAACGAGACGCCGTCGACCGCCTTGACGATGCCGTCGTCGGTGTCGAAGTGGACCTTCAGGTCCTCGACCTTGAGCAGCGACTCGGCCATCAGTAGCGCACCCTCGGGTCGAGATAGGCGTAGGCGATGTCGACGATGAGGTTGAAGGTGACGATGAAGAAGGCCCCGAACAGGGTGATCCCCTGAATCATCGGCAGGTCGGACCGTTTGATCGCGTTGAAGGTCTCGGCGCCGAGCCCGGGGATGTTGAACACCGTCTCGGTGAGGATGGCGTTGCCCGCCAGCAGCACCGCGACGTCGAGCCCCAGCAGGGTGACGATCGGGGTGATCGCGCTGCGCAGCGCGTGTCCCATGATCACGCGCCGCTCGGGCAAGCCTTTGGCGCGCGCGGTGCGGATGTAGTCCTCGCCCATCACGTCGATCATCTGCGAGCGCAGGTAGCGAGCGTAGATCGCAGCGGTTGCCGCCGCGAGCACGAACCAGGGTAAGAGCATCGTCTCGACCTTCGCCGGGAAGGTCTCGGCGGTGGCGTAGCTGCCGATCCCCGGGAAGATCGAAAGGACGCCGACATCCTCGGCGAACAGGTACAGGGCGACCAGGCCGAGCCAGAAGACCGGCGCCGAGATGAACGCGAGGCTGGTGATCATCGTCACCCGGTCGAGCAGCGAGCGGCGCTTGACCGCCGAGATGATCCCGACCGGGATCGCGATCCCCAGCCAGACGATCACCGAGCCCAGGACCAGCAGGCCGGTCGCCGGAAGGTCGGTCTTGATCACGTCGAAGACGTCGGCATTGGACTGATAGCTGCGCCCGAAGTACAGCGGCCCGTGCTCGTCGGTGCCGGGCAGGTCGAGGGGCGTGAAGACCCCCTTGAAGTAGATCCAGAACTGCTCGGGCACCGATTTGTCGAGCCCGAGCGACTCGCGGATCGCCGCGATCTGGTCGGCGTTTGCCTGGCGACCCGCGCGCAGCTGGGCCGGGTCGGCCGAGGGGAAGATGTAGAAGATCAGAAAGACGACCGCGCTCACGATGACCAGCAGGGCGAGCGACCAGAGCAGCCGGCGAACTATGTAGCGAGCCATGTCTTTCTCGGGCTACGGCGGGAGAGCGGGCCCGCCGCCGTGGCGGCGGGCCCTTTCTCCGCGGTCTATTCGTTCAGTGCCTCTGGCTCCTTACTTCAGGGACGTGTAGCTGAGGTCCCAGTTGGCGTTGAACAGGTTGATCACGCCGGCCACGTCGGCCGAGGCGACGTTC
Organism: Solirubrobacterales bacterium; assembly: GCA_036794585.1. GTDB lineage: Bacteria > Actinomycetota > Thermoleophilia > Solirubrobacterales > 70-9 > WHSW01. Next base: position 8,822 of record DAIRGH010000048.1, read on the forward strand.
GCCTGGTTGTCCCACACCCATGGGATCGCAGCCGCCTGCGCCGTGATCAACGTATCGACCTCGCCCCAGGCCTGCTTGCGCTCCTCCGGGTCGTCGATCAACTTCGCCGCATCGATGGCTTCGTTGACCTCCGGCACGTCGAGCTGTGGCCAGTTGGAGTTGTTCTCGGGCACCACGTTGGCGCCGTTGAACGTCGGGTCGAGCAACGACTGTGCGTCGTTGAAGTCCTTCAGCCAGCCCACGTTCGGGCAGACCTCCGGAGCGTTCTCCGGAACGCTGCAGAACTTCGTGTACATGATGTCGTGGGTCACCCGCTGGTAGTTGACCTTGAAGCCCAGCTCCTCGATCTGGCTCTCGGCAACCTCAGCGGTGTCCGAGCCGGGCGGCGAGTCGTCACCGACCATGGTGATCTCGCACTCCGGCCCCTCGCACTTGCCGCTCTCGTATCCGGCCTCGCGCATGTACTCCGCCGCGAGCTCCGGATCGCCGTCCGGGTTCGCCACGAAGTCGAGGCTCGGATCGCCCTCCAGCCCGCCGGCTTCCTCGAATCCGGGGAAGTCGGGTGGGATGTAGTGCGTCGCGACCGGTCCCACCAGCTCACCGCCGCGCGTGTTGCGCAGGTCGGTGCGGTTGGCGTTCGCGATCACGGCCTTGCGGACATTGATGTCGTCGAACGGGGGCTTCTGCGTGTTGAGCGCGATGTACCGGTTGCCCCCGGCCGGGGTCAGCGTCAGCTGGCCCTCCTCACCGGACTGCGCCGCCTGCTTGATCACAGTCGGCGGAGCGCCGAAGTCACCGTTGACCTGCGCCGAGCCGTCGAGGATCTTCTTGCCGGCCGACACCGTGTCGGCGAAGCCCTCCCGGAACGTGACCTCGTCCAGGAACGCGGGCCGGAAGTCGCCCTCGGGCGGAGTTCCGGGTTCACCGGCCCAGTTCGGGTTGCGAACCAGGTGGATCTCCTTGTTCGGCGTGTAGCCGATCGCCTCACCGTCGGCGTTGTTCTCGATCATGTACGGACCGGTGGCCACCTGGTGCTCGCCGTAGGTCGACGGGTTCTCGGCGTCGAACTCCTTGGCGTACTCCTCGGGCACCGGGGAGCTGACCGGCAGCGACAGGGCGCCGATGACGCCGAGCGAGCTCGTGTCGGTGAGCTTGATCTCGAGCGTCGTGTCGTCCGTCGCCGTGATCCCGCTGATGTCGGGCGCACCGTCGGTTGGGTTGTCCTGGGCCTCCTTGACGGCGTCCGCCATTCCCTCGACTCCGGAGAGATATGTCTGGACGTAGCCGTTCGGCACACCCGGCAGCACCGACCGCTCGATCGCGTACTCGACGTCGGCCGCGGTCGCTGCGCGGTTGACCGGCGGTGAGAACTCGACGTCGTCGCGAATCGTGAACGTGATCGTCTTGCCGTCGTCGCTCACGGTCGGCTCCTCGGCAGCCAGCAACGGCCGGTGCTCGACGTCGGCGGGCGCGTAGCTAACCAGCGGCGTCTGCGTCGCCGAGCTGACCATGTAGCTGAACTGGTAGTACATCGCCCCCGGGTCGATGTAGTCGACGTCGCTGGCCGCGATCACGGTCAGCTCGCCGCCCACCTGGGCGTCAGAGGCTGCTTCCGTCGAAGGCGGGAACTGTCCCTCCTCCGTGCTGGTGGCCGTCTCGCCGCCCCCGTCGTCGTCGTCGTCACCGCACGCCGAAACGGTCAGTGCGAGAACGACGATGGCGCCGAGCGCAAGCAACCACCTGAGCTTGGAACGCATCGTTGGTCCTTTCTGTTGTGTGGTTCTTTGAGTCAAAGTCTTGTCATGCCTGTGTGCCCCGCTTCGAGCGCGGGTTGAGCGCGTCCTGCATCGCGTCACCGACCAGGTTGAACGCGAGCACGGTGAACAGCAGCGCCAGCCCCGGGAACAGCATGTACCACCACGCGTCGCTGAAGATCGGCGTCGCTGCGGCGATCATCTGCCCCCAGCTCGGCTTGTCGGTGACGCCGACGCCGAGGAACGAGAGCGCCGCCTCGTACAGGATCACCTGCGGGATCAGGATCGAGGCATAGACGATGATCGGCGCGGTCAGGTTCGGCAGCAGCTCGCGGAAGATGATCCGGGACCTCGAGGCGCCCACCGATCGCGCGGCCTCGACGAACTCCTTCTCGCGCAGCGACAGCGTCTGGCCGCGGACGATCCGCGCCATGTAGGTCCAGCTCGTGAACGAGATCACGAAGATCACGACCCCGAGGCCGGGCTTGATCAGGCCGCCGAGGCACCCCTCGCCACCGCCACCGCTGGTCTGGCCGAGCGTGCACGCGGCCGCAAGGCCCGTGGCCAGCAGCAGATAGGGGATCGCCAGCAGCACGTCGACGGTGCGCGAGATGAGCGTGTCGATCCAGCCGCGGAAGTAGCCCGCCAGCAGCCCGGCGATGATTCCGGCGACGGTGGCCAGGAACGTCGCCGCGAAGGCGACGATCAGCGATACGCGCGCCCCGTAGATCGTGCGCGAGAAGACGTCGCGGCCGAGCTGGTCGACACCGAAGATGTGCTCGCTGCTCGGCCCCGTGGGGGTGGCGAAGAGCGGGTCGAGCGCGGTGGTGTCGCGCTCGTCCGGACCGGGGGCGCCGAAGATGTCGACGACGACCGGGGCGAAGATCGCAACGAGAATGATCAGGACGATGAAGCCGAGCGCCGCAAGCGCCAGCCGGTCCTCGCGAAAGCGCCGCCAGAACAGCTCCCAGGGAGTGCGCGCGGGGATCTCGACTGCGTCAAGACTGGTGAGCTCCGCTCCTCCGCCGACGGGCGCGGTGCGCTCCTCGCGAAACTCACCTACCGACAAGCGCTCGCCCACGTGTGTCTGGTTGCCATGGTCGGCAAACGATTTCCTCTCCTGCGCCTCGCCCCCCGAGTGCAGCCCGAACAGGCTATCCCAGGGCCAGGCGCGGGGGAACCGTCAAGGTAAGCGCCAGGTAAGAACGGCGCGGATCATTCACCGGGGCGCGGGAACTGCGTGCGCATGATCGCGTCCCAACCCCGGTCGCCGACCAAGCGGCGCTGGGCCATCAGCACCCGCGCCGATGCCGTCACCTTGTAGCGCGGCCGCGGCCGGCCGGCGGTGATCGCGCGTTCGATCACCTTGGCCACAGCGTCCGGCCCGGCGCCGAGGCGCGCCATGGGACCTTCGTAGGCGGCGAGGGTCGTCGCGCCGACCTTGGCGTTGAAGACGCCATACGGACCGTCGTCTTGATCGTCGCCGCCGTCGGCCGCGACCGTTCCGGCTGCAGTCTCGCCGAAGCGGGTCAGGATCAGGCCGGGCTCGACGACCACCACGCGCACGCCGAAGCCCGCGACCTCGAAGCGCAGCGCGTCGGAGAACGCTTCGACTGCGTACTTCGAGGCGTGATAGGCGCCGCCGCCGGGGAACGTCAGCTTGCCGCCCATCGAGCTCAGGTTGACGATCCGTCCGCGGCCAGCTCGCCGCATTCCCGGCAGCACGAGCTGACACATGCGCACCAGGCCGAAGACGTTGGTCTCGAACTCCGTGCGGATCTCGTCCATCGACAGCGTCTCGACCGCGCCCGAGAGGCTGTACCCGGCGTTGTTGACCAGCGCCCCGACCGAGCCCTCCTCGGCCTCGACGGCGGCGACGGCGGTTCGCATCGAGTCCTCATCGGTGACGTCGAGGGCCAGCGTCCTGCATCCGGCGCCCTCGAGCTCGGCGAGCTGCTCGGGCCGGCGCGCGGTCGCGTACACGGTCCAGCCCTTGCTCGCGAGCCGTCGCGCGGTCTCCTCTCCGATGCCCGACGAGCATCCCGTGATCAGTACTGCGCCCGGGTCGGTCATCGCCTGCGACTCTAACCGGGCAACTAAGCTCTCGCGCCGATGCGAGCGGTGACCTTCCAGGCCCCGGGCGAGGTCCGGGTCGACGAGGTCGCGGCGCCGGAGCTGACCGATGCCGACGAGGCGATCGTCCGGGTCGAGGCGAGCGGCGTCTGCGGCTCGGACCTGCACATCTACCACGGCCGGGTGGCGATGGAGCAGGGCTTCGTCCTCGGCCACGAGTACGTGGGCACCGTCGTCGCCACCGGCGACGCCGTCACCGGGGTGGCCGAGGGCGACCGCGTGCTGGGCACCTACTGCACCGCCTGCGGCGAGTGCTTCTTCTGCGCCCGCGGCGACTTTCACAAGTGCGACCACGGTCGCGTCTTCGGCCACGGCTCGACGCTCGGGTCGCTGCCGGGAGCCCAGGCCGAGCTGCTCGCGGTTCCGAACGCCAACCTCACCCTGCGCCGGGTGCCGGAGGGGATGTCCGACGACGTCGCTCTGTTCGCAGGCGACGTGATGGGAACGGGCTATCACGCGATCGCCGAGACCGGGGTGGGCGAGGGTTCGTCGGTGGCGGTGCTGGGCCTGGGGCCGGTCGGCCTCTGCGCGGTGCAGGCGGCCCGCGCGGCGGGCGCCGGCCGCGTGATCGCGGTCGACACGGTCGACCAGCGGCTCGAGCTCGCCCGCACGCTCGGCGCCGAGCCCGTCCATCTCACCGAGGAGGATCCGCGTGCGGCGGCCAAGCAGGCGACTGACGGCCGGGGCGTCGATGCCGCGGTCGACGCCGTCGGCCACCCGGACGCACTCGAGCTCGCCTGCCGGCTGACCCGCAAGGCCGGGGTCGTCTCGGCGACCGGGGTCTACGCCGAGCGGATCGAGGTCCACATGGGGATCGTCTGGATCAAGGCGCTGACCCTGAAGACGGGGCACGCCAACGTGATCAAGCACCTCGACCCGGTCCTCGCCCTGCTCGAATCGGGCGCCCTGGACCCGAGCCCGCTCGTCACCCACCACATGAGCCTCGACGACGCCGCCGAGGCCTACGACGTCTATGACCGCCGCGAGGCCCTTAAGATCGTCTTGCGTCCGTGAACGGCGACGGCCGGCTGACATGGGAGCAGTTCGAGGCCGTCGACATGCGCGTCGGCCGGGTGGTCTCGGTCGCCGAGTTTCCCGAGGCGCGCCAGGCGGCCTGGAAGCTCGAGATCGACTTCGGCCCCGAGATCGGCAGCCGGCAGTCGTCGGCAAAGATCACCAACTACTCGCGCGAGGAGCTCGAGGGCAGCCTGGTCGTCGGCGTGGTCAACTTCCCGCCGAAGCGGATCGGGCCGTTCGTCTCCGAGGTGCTGGTGCTCGGGGCGCTCGACGATGAGCTCGGCGTGGTTCTGCTGCGGCCCGATCGCGACGCCGCGCTCGGCGACCGGATCGCCTAGTGCTGGCGCAGCTCGGCGTCGTGCATCCGCTCGCTGTCGGGATAGGCGAGGTGGATGTGGATGCGGGCGACGGCGATGAAGCTGCGCTCGTGGCCGGGGCCGTCGCCGTCGCGCGGGGCGACGATCGCGTTGGTGAGCGGGATGAAGATCAGCTCGTCGCGGTTCAGGTAGTCCGAGAGGCGGCTCAGGTAGCCGTCCTTGGGCAGGCTGAGATCGCCGACGATGCGGTGGTTTTCGGTCTCGAGCACGACTCGTTCGACGCGGTTGGTCATTGCCTCCACGCTATCGGCGCTCATCCGGCGTTGCGTTAAGTTCGTTTTCCCGCACACGCCGAGGGTAGCCGTATGTCGGTGTCCGACCTGCTGAAGACATATCTCCAGGACCACCACGCCGGGGCCACCGCCGGGCTCGAGCTGGCGCGCCGGACGGCCGGCGCCAACGATGGCAACGACTACGGCCCCGAGCTGGGGCGGATCGCAGACGAGATCGCCGCGGACAAGGAGGCGCTCGAGCAGGTGATGGAGCGGCTGGAGGTCAAGCCCAGCAGGCTCAAGGACGCCGGCGGCTGGACCGCCGAGAAGATGGGGAGGCTGAAGCCCAACAACCGGCTGCTCAGCTACTCGCCGCTCAGCCGCGTGATCGAGATCGAGGGGCTCGTGATCGGGGTGACCGGCAAGCAGGCGCTGTGGGAGGCGATCCAAACGGCGGTTGGCGAGAGCATCGACGGAATCAGCTTCGACGAGCTCGCCCGGCGCGCCGCCGACCAGCGGACGCGGCTCGACGCGCTGCGCCGCCGAGCCGCCACCGAGGCGTTCGAGCAGGACTAGATCGGCCGGGGGTTCGGTCCCGGGGGTCCCGGCGGGCCGGGGTCGGGCCCAGGCGGAGTGGGGTCGGGCCCGGGCTGCGGAGGCATCGGATCGGGCGGCGCCGGATTAGGGCCAGGGCCGGGCGGGATCTCGCGCGGGTCGTTCATCTCTCCGACGGATAGTGACGCATCCGATCGGGTAGGCGAACCTACGAGGGAGAAGAAAGGAGCGAAATGGCTGTCTGCGACGTCTGTGGAAACGACTACGACAAGGCGTTCGAGGTCTCGCGCGGCGGTGAGATCCAGACGTTCGACTCGTTCGAGTGCGCGATCCATGCGATGGCGCCGACGTGCTCGCACTGCGGCTGCAAGATCATCGGCCACGGCGTCGAGGCGAACGGGACGATGTTCTGCTGCGCCCACTGCGCCGGCGCCGAGGGCGAAGACAGCTTTACCGATCGCGTCTGACGCGCCGGCGGCGCTAGCTGGAGAACGGCAGCGTCATGTCGAGCCCCGTGAGCCGGAACATGTCGGCCACGTGACCGGTGCCGCGGGTGACGCGCAGGCGCCGGCCGCCGCGGTCGGCGCGCCGCTTTGCCTTCAGGATCACCTGCAGCCCGCTCGAGTCGATGAACGCGAGCGCCTCGACGTCGAGCAGGATCCGCGGCGCCGGCCCGGCCTCGGCGCGGCGAAGCTCCGCGTCGACGGCCTCACAGCTCGACATGTCGAGGTCGCCGGCGAGGCGGATGACGTACGTGCCGTCCTCCTCGGAGGTTTCGATCTTCAAGGCGTTGTCGCGGGCCGCCTGGTCCACCTGGCCACCATAACGCGCTCACGCCCGCACGCAAAACGGATCCGCCGCGCCTACTCCTCGTCGCAGTAGATGCTCCTTCAGGGTGCCGAAGCTGCCGACGCCGCTGAGAGCGCAGCCGTACCCAGTCGGGCGCGGTGAGACACTTTGCTGAGGGTGATTCCCGATGACCCCGCGCGGCACTGATTGGAGCCTCGCGCTTTTCGTCTCGCTGCTCTTCGTCAGCGGCCTTGCGACGTGGTTCTCCGGCGACCAGGACAGCGCCTGGGTGTTTGCGGCGCATGCGATCGCCGGCGGTTCGCTGACCTTCCTGCTGGTCTGGAAGCTGCGCCGGGTTTGGGGGCGGATCATCTCGCCGGGGCGCTGGGATCGGCGCACGATCGCCGGGGCGCTGGCCCTGGTCTTGGTCGTCGCGACGCTCACCTCGGGTTGGTTCTGGATCAGCGCCGGCCTTCATCACGTCGCCGGCTACACGGTGCTCGTCTGGCACGCGGCGCTCGGCGGGCTGCTGACCGCGGTCGTCGTCGCCCACCTGGCGCTGCGCGCCAAGCGCCCGCGCCGGCGCGATCTGACCGACCGCCGTCAGTTCCTGCAGGCATCCGGAGTCGTGGCGGCCGGGGTCGTGATCTGGGGCGTCCAGCGACCGGTCGCCGGGCTGCTCGGCCTTCCCGGAGCCGACCGGCGCTTCACCGGCTCCTACGAGGACGGCTCGTTCTCGGGCAACGAGTTTCCGACCACGTCGTGGGTGGCCGACGCACCTCGCGAGCTGACCGAGGACGCGTGGCGGCTCACGGTCGCCGGCGCCGTCGAGCGCCCGCTCGAGCTGCGGCTGGCCGACCTCGACGGCGGCGACGAGCTCGAAGCGACCCTCGACTGCACCGGGGGCTTCTACTCCGCTCACCGCTGGCGGGGCACGACGCTTCGCCGGCTGCTCGAGCGCGCGGGGGCGCGGCCGGAGGCGGGCCACGTGGGAGTCGTCTCGCACACCGGCTACCGCTGGAGCTTCGACCGCGCCGACGCCGAGGGCTTCCTGCTGGCCACGCACGTCGACGCCGAACCGCTCTCGCACGGCCACGGCGCGCCGGCGCGGCTGGTCGCGCCGGGCCGCCGCGGCTTTCAGTGGATCAAGTGGGTGACGCGGATCGAGATCTCCGAGGACCCCGACTACGCCGCGCCGGCCTCGACCGTCTGGAGCAGCTTCACCGACGAAGGCCGCGGCAGGGCCTAGGCTGAGGCCGTGTTCGAGCACCTGACCATCGCGAACGAGGGTGAGGTGGCGGTCGTACGAATCGACCGCCCGCCCGCCAACGCGATGGACCTCTCGCTGCTCGCCGAGGGACACGCCTGCGTCGAGGAGCTGACCGCAACCTCTCCGGCGGCGGTCGTGATCACCGGACGCCCGGGCTTCTTCTCCGCCGGGGTCGACCTCAAGCTCGCGCCCACGCTCGACGCCGACCGGCAGCGGCAGATGGTCGAGGGGATAAACCGCCTGTTCTGCGACTGGTTCTGCTTCCCGCGACCCGTGGTCGCGGCAGTCAACGGCCACGCGATCGCCGGCGGGCTGATCCTCGCGCTGTGCGCCGATCACCGCGTCGGCGCCGCCGGCACCGGAAGCTTCGGCCTGACCGAGCTCAAGGCGGGGATCCCCTATCCGGCGGTGGCGATGGCGGTGGTTCGCAGCGAGCTCAGCCCCGGTGTTGCGCGCCGGCTCGTGCTCGGCGCCGAGCTCGTCGGCGCCGAGGAGGCGCTGGACCTCGGCCTGCTCGACGAGCTCGTCGACGGCGATCCGCTGCCGCGCGCGCTCGAGGTCGCGCGCGGCTTCGCGTCGCTGCCGGCCGAGGCCTACTCGCGGGTCAAGGAGCAGCTGCGCGGCGAGACGATGGCGTTTGCGCGCCGGGCGGTCGCGGAGCAGAACGACCCTCTGCTCTCGGGCTGGCTTGGAGCCGAGGCCGAGCGCGGCGCGGCATCGATCCTCAACTGACGCGGCTCCCGACCTCGCTCGCTACGTTTTCGGCCGTGCGGTCGAGGAGGTTCCTAGTGCCCGCGTTGGCCGTGGCGCTCGTCGCCACGGCCGGATCGGCCACGGCGTCGGCAGCATCGCCTCCGCGCGGGACCTTGATCGAGCGACCGGTGCACTCGCCGGCTCCCGATGCCGATCTCGTCAAGGAGTCGTTCGTGCGCGTCTACGCGCCGCTGGCCGAGGCGGCCGGCCCGCACCCGAAGAAGTGCGACTGGATCACCTATCTGCGCTTCCGCAGCGCCGACGGCCCCGCCGATCCCATCGACGCGGATGGCGTCTTCGTCATCATCCCCGGCTTTCTTGGCGGCGCCGGCTCGTTTGACCCGGTCGCCCGCAACACGGTTCGCGACGCGGCGGCGCGAGGTGAGGAGGTCGAGTTCTGGGCCCTGGATCGGCGCGCGAACTGCCTCGAGGACCACATCGGGGTCAAGGCCGCGGCCGCCGCCAGGGACGCGCAGGTTGGCTACGACTATTACTGGGGTGGCGCCGAGGTCAAAGGCAGGACGTTTGCGGGCTGGGTGAGCACCGAGGACGCGGCGTGGCTGGAGCACATGGGTCTCAAGCAGACCATGCGCGACTGGTACACGGTGCTCAAGACCGGGATCCCCGATCGGCGGGTGCGGGCGCGCAAGGTGTTCTGCGGCGGCCATTCGATGGGCGGCCCGATGACGGCAACCCTCGCGAGCTGGGACTTCGACGGCGATCCGCAAACCAAGGACGACGCCGGCTACCGGCAGTGCGCGGGCTTCGTCGGCCTGGACACGAGGTTTCAGATCGGGAACCCGGCGACCCCGACGTCGCCATCCGGAGTGCTCGTCGCGGCGACCATCGCGAGCGGCTCACCGTACGTCAACACGCCGCCGCTGGTCCCCGAGACGATCCAGCTGCCGCCGATCTTCGGCGTCGGTGCCTTCTTCGATCCCGACGGGACCAACCTGCTGGAGAACCTTCCGCAATCGACCAACATCGATCTCGCGCAGCGGTTCCTCTTCTCGCGCGACGCCGCCCACTTCGCCACCGGCGTCCCGAGCATCCGCGACTTCACGATCACCAACGAGGTCAGCCTCGCGGGGGTGTTCGACGACAACTCGGCGCCGCTCTTCTTCATCCGCACCAGCCTGGGCTCGCTGACCGGCGGGGAGCTGACCGACAAGAACTTCCCGCAGCCGGACCCGACCCTCGCCCTGCCCGAAGACACCAGCGCGCTCTACTCGTGGCAGAACTACGCCGACGTGGGCAAGAATGGCGCTCCGATCCCGCTCAACGACGACGGCGTTCCCTACACCTCGCGCGAGAGCGAGGTGTCCGATATCCACGAGTTTGCCCGGATCTCGTTCGCGGCCCCCGCGAACTTCATCGAGCAGTACTTCCCGACCAGGCTGCTGACCGACCTCCAAGACGCCGGCGAAGGCGACCGCAGCGGCGATCTCTCCCACATCGTCTACGACGGGATCGTGAGGCGGCCGGCGCTGCTCGTCCAGGCCGGCGACAGCCAGAGCAACTCGCCCGAGGACGCCGGACCGCCGATCCCGAGCGGCCCGCCGAACGACAAGCGGCTCAGCCGCACGGTCAGCATCCCCGGCTACAACCACCTCGACGTGCTGACCGCCGCCCGCCGCCAGAACGACGGCGATCCGGAGCCGGCGGCGAAGGCGCTCGCGGCGTTCGCGGTCAGGGTGCTGGGCGCGGCCTCGAACTAGTCTGCGCCAGAGCACAACGCCCGTCCGTTCGAGGAGGCACCCATGATCAGCAAGCTCGACTTCATCGGTATCCCGTCGCAGGACGCCGAGCGCTCGCGTGCGTTCTACGTCGACACGCTCGGACTGCGCCCCGACGACAGCGCCCGGTTCGAGTTCTGGGTCGGCGAGACCTGCTTCGGCATCTGGGAGCCCGCGAGGCTCGGGATGGAGTTCGCCGCGCAGACGAACGCCCATCCCGCGCTGCACGTCGACGACGTCGCCGCGGCCCGCGCCGAGCTCGAGGTGAAGGGAGTCGAGTTTCTCGGGGACATCCTCGACACGGGCGTCTGCCACATGGCCTTGTTCAAGGACCCCGACGGCAACGACCTGATGCTGCATCACCGCTACGCGCCATACGAGTGAGCCGGATGGCGGGCGTCACACATATCAGCCAAGCCCATCCCGACCGGGTCGAGGTGCGGGGGCGTGACCTGACGGGCGAGCTGATGGGCAGGCTGAGCTTCACCGAGTACTTCCACCTCCTGCTCACGGGCCGTGAGCCGACCGAGGACCAGCGATTCTTCCTCGACCTGCTGCTCGTGGGGATCGCCGAGCACGGGCTGATGCCGACCAACGTCGCCGCGCGGATGACCTTCGCCGCCGACCCGGACTCGTTGCAGGGAGCGGTCGCGGCGGGGATCCTCGGCGCCGGCCCGGTGATCCTCGGCACGGCTGAGGCGTGCGCCCGCCTGCTCGAGGAGGCGCAGGAGAGGGTGACCTCCGACGGCGAGCCGGCGGCGGTCGCGACCGAGATGGCGCGTGCGACCCACGAGGCCGGCGAGCGCCTGCCCGGCTTCGGCCACCCCGTGCACCGGCCGGTCGACCCGCGCGCCGAGCGGATCCTGGAGCTCGCCGAGGAGCGCGGCGTGAGCGGCCCCCACGTCTTGCTCGCACGCTCGTTTCGCGATGCCGCTGCCGAGGCTTGGGGCAAGCCGCTGGTGATGAACGTCTCGATGCCGATCGCCGCGGTCATGCTCGACCTCGGTTTCTCGGCCGCCACCGTGAAGAGCGTCCCGATCCTGGCCCGGACCGCGAGCCTGCTCGCCCACCTCGCCGAGGAGCGCGAGGAGCCGATCGGCTTCCTGATGGCGGCGAGGGCCGAGGAGGCGATCGAGTACGAGCCGCCGCGGGAGTGATGCTCGAGCCCGAGGTCGAGAGCCGACCCTGGGCGGAGCAGGTCGCCGCCGACGATCCCGCCTATCGCGCGCAGCTCGCCTACCTGTTCGAGCGCTCCGCCTTCTACCGCGAGAAGCTGACGACCGCGGGATTGGAGTCGGCTGAGGCGGCCGGCGGGCTCGAGCGGATCGCCGACCTGCCGCTGACCGAAAAGCAGGAGCTCAGGTACAGCGTCACGCCGGAGAACCCGATCGGCGCGCATCTGTGCGTCGACCGCACGGAGATAGTCCGCATCTATTCGACCAGCGGCACCACCGGCGCGCCCAGCTACATCCCGTTGACCGCGGGCGATCTGGACAACTGGGTGACCGCCTCAGCGCGCAGCTACGCCGCCTCGGGGGTCGCCGCCGGGCAGCGGATCGTGACCACCTACGGCGCCGGCCCGTTCGTCGCCGGCGCCACGCTGGACTCGTTCGAGCGCATCGGGCTCAGCCACATCCCGGTGGGCGCCGGCAACACCGACCGGCTCGTGCGGGCGATCGAGCTGCTGCGCCCGGAGGCGGCCGCGCTGACGCCCTCCTTCGCGGCGTACCTCGTCGAGTGGGCGGCCGACCGCGACTTCGACCTGCCGGGGTCGAGCGTCGAGCGGGTCCTCGTCGCCGGCGAGCCGGG
>DAIRGH010000134.1:0-6659 GCA_036794585.1 Solirubrobacterales bacterium
ACGGGAGCGACGGGACTCGAACCCGCGGCCTCCGGCGTGACAGGCCGGCGCTCTAACCAACTGAGCTACGCCCCCGGGCGAAAAAAGACGAGCCCGGAGAGCCCGCGGGTTCGATTGTAGGGGTAGGGTGCTCGGCCGTGCGATTGGTCAGCTTCCTCTCCAACCGCGCGCCGCGGGCCGGGGTGCTGCGTGACGACGGGGTGGTCGACACAGGCATGACGATGCGAGAGCTCCTCGGCTCGGAGCGTCTCGGAGAGCTACCCGATGGATCGCTGATGCCACTCGAGGAGGTCGAGCTGCTGCCGCCGGTTCCCGATCCCGAGAAGATCGTCTGCATCGGGCTCAACTACGCCGAGCACGCGAAGGAGGGCCGGCTGGAGCCGCCCGCGAGCCCGACCTTCTTCGCCAAGTTCCACAACGCCCTGCGCGCCCCCGGCGCCGTCGTCGAGCTCCCGGCGACGAGCGAGAAGGTCGACTACGAGGCCGAGGTCGCCTTCGTCGTCGGACGGCGTGCCAGGGACGTCTCCGAACACGCCGCCCTCGACCACGTCGCCGGCTACACGCTGTTCAACGACCTGTCGGCGCGCGACCTGCAGTTCGCGACGCCGCAGTGGATGCCGGGCAAGGTTTTCGACGGCTCGGCGCCCTGCGGGCCGGCAATCGTCACCCCGGACGAGGCCGGCCCGGCCGACGCGATCGGCATCGCGCTCGACCTGAACGGCGAGCGGATGCAGGAGTCGAGCACCGCCGACCTGATCTTCTCGATCCCGGAGCTTGTCGCCCACCTGTCGTCGCTGATGACGCTCGAGCCGGGCGACATCGTCGCCACGGGGACGCCGGCCGGGGTCGGCGGCGCGCGCGAGCCGCGCGTCTGGCTCAAACCCGGCGACGAGCTCGTCGTCAGCTCGCCCCAGCTCGGCCGGCTGGAGACGACGCTGGCGTGATTCGCTCCTGCGCCGCAAACGCGGCGACGAGCACGAACGGCAGGAACCAGACCACGTAGAAGTAGAACCAGTGGGTGGCGGTTAGCTGAACCGCGATCGTCACCGCCGCCGCGAGCGCCGCGATCTGGACCGGGGTCTTGAACCGCGGCCACAGCGCCACTGCCAGCGCCAGCGCGATCACACCGGCCCGGGCGACCGACTGCAGCGACTCGAGCGACGGCGCCTGACCCCAGACGCTGAACGGCGAGTTGCGGGTCGCCTGGTAGCCGAGCGTGCGGTCATACAGATCGCGGAGGCCACCGTCGGGAACGAACGGCAGAACCAGCGCCGCGACTACGGCGGCGAAGGCGAGCGAGAAGACGACCGCGTTGCGCCACCGCTGCTCGCCGCCCGCGGTTGCGAACAGCGGCGCGAGCGCGGCCGAGCCGAACTTCGCGGCGGCCGCGAGCGCGACCATCGCTCCGCGCGCCGGCGCCGAGCCGAGCGCGAGCAGCGCCCCTACTCCAAGCGCGGCGACGAGCGCGTCGTTGGCGTTGGCGTTCATCGTGTAGAGCGTCCACGGGCAGGCCGTCCAGGCGAAGCCGAGCGCCCAGCCGAGCGCGCGTCCGTCGACGCCGGCGCGCAGGCGGCGGCCGAGCCCCACCAGCCCGGCGACGCAGAGAAGATCGAAGGCGATCGCCGCGGCGTGCGCCGCCGGCACGTCGTCCCAGCTTCCCTCCCAGGGAAAGAGCAGCTCGAACGGGACGTAGGCGAGGTAGTTCGCCGGCCCGTAGACGTCGCCGCGCAGGTCGAGCCCCGGCGAGAAGCCGCCCTCATACAGCGGCTCGCCGTCGACGAGCCGGTCGGCGCCGACGACGCCGGCGACGCCGATGTCGATCACCTGCGAGTCGACGACGTTAAGCGCAGCGCGCGCCGCGACCAGCGCCAGCACGCCGATGGCGAGCAGCCGCACCGGCGCCCAGGGGAGGAGCGGTCCCGCGCGCAGCCGCGGCCACAGCCCGGCGACGAGCATCCGCAAGAGGAAGTAGCCGAGCACCGGGTAGGTGAGCGCGACCGAGGCGGTGATCTCGGCGCGGTTGAAGAAGTACAGCGAGACGCCCAGGCCGACGAGCACGAGCAGGTCGAGGTGAAGCAGCCGCAGCGGCCGCCGGGGGTCGACGAACGGCGCCACGAACAGGACACAGAGGACGAGCCAGACATACGGGGCGTTGACCTTCTGCGCGATCGCGCCCTCATAGCCGCGGGCGAGCTCGGTTTCGACCTGAAAGTCGCGCCATGCCTCGTCGACCTCTCCGCTGCGGCCGTCGACGAGCACCAGGGCGAGGGTGTCGCCGCCGCCATCCAGCCAGTCGATCTGCCAGCGCTCGCCGCGGATCAGCGCCCGCGGCTCGAGACCGGGGCTTTCGGCGAGCTCTTCGCGCACGGCGTCGGTGCGGCGCGCGATCTCGATCGCCTCGTCCGCCGAGAGCTCGAAGCCCGCCGGGGCGACCGCCTGCGACTCCGGTCGCTCGAGCGGCGGCCGCCGCTCGCCGCCGAATGGCGATTGGTTGGCCGGGTTCTCGTCGGCGCGCGCGGGCGCGGCGACGGACAGGACGGCGAGCGACGCCAGGGCAAGGGATGTCCGGCGCATTCAGCGGGCGAGCGTACGGGTTCCCGGATAGGGTCGGCTTGGGGAAACTCAAGAGAGGAGCAGCGGATGGGATTCCTGGACAGGTTCAAGGGAGCGGCCGAGCAGGCACAGGAGGCGGCCAAGGTCGCCGGCGAATCGGTCAAGGGGATGGGTGGCATGGGCGGCGCCGCCGAGCAGGCCGAGAAGACCAACCGAATCGCGCAGCACGGCGTCAAGCACCCGGCGGTGCTCAAGGGCATGCGCGAGACCGGCAGCAAGGATCCACTCAGCGGGGGCGTCGAGTACGAGCTCGAGGTCGAGGTGCGCCCGACCGGCGGCGAGGCCTACACCGCGGTCTTCAAGCAGCAGCTGATCGAGCAGTCGGTCGCCGACTACCGGGCGAAGCTCGGCGGCGAGATCGTGGTCAACGTCGATCCCGAGGATCGGGACTCGATGCTGCTCTGGGGCTGATCCGAAGCCGTTCGCTCAGCGTTAACGCAGGGCGTGTCGGAAAAAGCAACGATCGCAATCGTCGGCACCGGCGTCGCGGGGCTCACCGCGGCGCATCTGCTCCACGGCGAGCACGAGCTGACCGTGTTCGAGGCCGACGACCGGATCGGGGGCCACACCAACACCATCAGGGTCGAAGATCCTCGCGGGGAGGCCTGGATCGACACCGGCTTCATCGTCCACAACGACCGCAACTACCCCCACTTCCGCGCCCTACTCGACGAGCTCGACATCGCCACGCAACCCGCGGAGATGGGGATGTCGATCGCAACCGACGACGGCGGCTTCGAGTTCGCCAACACCCGCCGCGGCCTGTTCGCGCAGCGCTCCAACCTGCTGCGTCCGCGGTTCTTGCGCCTGATCGCCGACCAGCTGCGCTTCAACCGCGAGGTGCGTCCGCTCATCGGGCGCCCGGACGCGCCCACGGTCGGCGAGTTCCTGCGCGACTCCGGCTACTCGCGCTGGTTCGTCGAGCGCGCGATCCTGCCGGAGGTTTCCGCGGTCTGGTCGGCCGATCCGGAGACGATCTGGGAGTTTCCGCTTGGCTTTCTCGCCGAGTTCCTCGCCAACCACGGCCAGCTCCAGCTCACCGGCCGGCCGCGCTGGCAGACGATCGCCGGCGGCTCACGCGCCTACGTCGAGCGGTTGGTCGAGCCGTTCGCGGAGCGGATCCGCACCGGCGCCGCCGTGCGGCGGATCGAGCGGCTGGCCGACGGCGTCGCGATCGAGGCCGACGGCTGTGAGACCGAGCGCTTCGACCAGGTCGTGATCGCGTCGCACTCCGACCAGGCGCTGGCGATGCTCGCCGACCCCACCGCCGCCGAGCTCGAGGTCCTCGGCGCGATGCGCTACCAGGCAAACGAGGCCGTGCTGCACACCGACGCGAGCCTGATGCCGCGACGCCGGCGCGCCTGGGCGAGTTGGAACTTCCACCTCGCCGACCCGCCGCGAGGGCGAACCGAGGTCACCTACTGGATGAACAACCTGCAGCGGCTCGACTGCGAGCACGACTACTTCGTCACCCTCAACCGCCGCGACCGGATCGACCCGCGCGCCGAGATCCGGGTACTGCGCTACGACCATCCGGTGATCACGCAGGCGAGCGTTGCCGCGCAGGGGCGCTGGGGAGAGATCAGCGGTCACGACCGGATCCACTACTGCGGCGCCTACTGGCGCTGGGGCTTTCACGAGGATGGCTGCTGGAGCGCGATCCGCGCCGCCGACTCGGTCCTCGCCGGCGCCGGCTCGCGCCTGCCCGCGGTCGAGCTGGAGCTGGCCGCGTGACGGGCTCGGCGCTCTATGAGGGCTGGGTCAGGCACCGGCGCATGGACCCCGTCTGCCACGAGTTTCGCTACCCGATCTTCATGGCGTATCTCGACCTCGGCGAGCTGCCCGAGGCGCTCGACCCGCTGCGCGGCTGGTCGGCCCGGCGGCCGGCGCTCGCCTGGTTCAAGCGTTCTGACCACCTCGAGCCACACAACGCCCCGCTCGATCGGGTCGTCCGCGATCGGGTCGCGGCGCAGACGGGTTCGGCGCCGGCCGGCGCGGTGCGGGTGCTGACCAACCTGCGCTACTACGGGCACTGCTTCAACCCGGTCAGCTTCTACTTCTGCTTCGACGCAGACGAACGGCCCGAGGCGGTGCTCGCCGCGGTCAACAACACGCCCTGGGGCGAAAGCCACTCGTACGTGATCCCGGCCGGCGACGGCGCACAGGTGATCCGCGGCGCGGTCCGAAAGGAGTTTCACGTCTCGCCGCTGATGGGCATGGACCACGTCTATGAGTGGCGCACCACGGTCCCCGGCGAGCGACTCTCGGTCCACATCGAAAGCCACTCCGAGGGCCGGCTCGCCTTCGACGCCACCCTCTCGCTCGAGCGCCGCGAGCTCGGGCCTGACACCGCGAGGCGAATGTTGATTCGCTATCCGGCGATGACGGCACAGGTCGTCGCGAAGATCTACTGGCAGGCGCTGCGCCTGCGACTCAAAGGAGCGCCATGGCATCCGCACCCCGAGAGCTCGCGATGAGGCTCAGCCTCACGCGGCGCGCCGTGCACCGGGTGCTCGCGGGGCTGCGCGGCGGATGCCTGGAGATCGGCGAGGGCAGGCGCGAGCTCTCCTTCGGCGACCCGGAGGCCGAGCTGCGCGCGCGGGCCGAGGTCCGGCACCCGCACGCGTACAGGAGCCTGCTGCGCGGCAGCGTCGGTCTCGGTGAGAGCTACGCGGACGGGCACTGGTCCAGCGAGGACCTCGTCGCGGTGGTCCGGATCGCGTGCCGGAACCTCGCGCCCTTCGACCGCCTGCGCAGGCGCTTTCAGCCACTGCTCGGCCGGCTGCAGCGGGCGGCGGCGCTGGTGCCGCCCAACACCCGCGACGGCGCCAAGCGTCACATCGCCGCGCACTACGACCTCGGCAACACGTTGTTCGAGGCCTTCCTCGACGAGCGCATGGTCTACTCGTGCGCCTACTTCGAGCGGCCCGAGCTCAGCCTCGAGGAGGCCCAGCTGGCAAAGCTCGAGCGGATCTGCGAGCGGCTCGAGCTGTCCGCCGACGACCACCTGGTCGAGATCGGGAGCGGGTGGGGTGCGCTGGCGATCCACGCTGCGAGCACCCGAGGCTGCCGGGTGACGACGACGACGATCTCGCGCGAGCAGCACGCGCACACGTCGCGCCGGGTCGCCGAGGAGGGGCTGTCGGACCAGGTCGAGGTCCTGTTTCGCGACTATCGCGACCTCGACGGGAGCTACGACAAGCTCGCCTCGATCGAGATGATCGAAGCGGTCGGCTGGCAGTACTTTCCGACCTTCTTTAACAAGTGTGCGGCGCTGCTGCGCGACGGCGGCCGGATGTTCCTGCAGGCGATCGTGATCTCCGACCACCTCTACGAGCAGGAGAAAGCGTCACGTACGTTTGCCAACAAGCACATCTTCCCGGGCGGCTGCCTGCCGTCGCAGGCGCTGATCGGCAAGCTCGCGGGCGCCAACGGGATGCTGACCGAGTGGTCTGAGGAGATCAGCTCCCACTACGCGCTCACGCTGGCCGCGTGGCGCGAGCGCTTCAACCGGGCCTGGGCGCGGCTGGCGCCGCTCGGCTACGACGAGCGGTTCCGGCGGCTGTGGAACTTCTATCTCGCCTCCTCGGAGGCCGGCTTTCGCGAGCGGCGGATCCGCGACCTGCAGATCCTGCTCGCCAAGCCCGGGGAAAACGGCGCCCGGCGGCAGGCATGGTCAGCTACGACCGAGCTGGTACAGGCGAGCCGCTAGTCCTGGTCCACGGCCTCGGCGGGTCGCGGCTGATCTGGAGCCCGGTGCTCGCGCGGCTCGCGCGCGAGCGCGACGTCATCGCGGTCGACATGCCCGGCTTCGGCGGCTCGCCGCCACTGCCGGACGGCACGCGCCCGACCCCGGTGCGGCTCGGTGAGGCGATCGGCGAGCTCTGCGACGAGCTCGGGTTTCACCGGCCGCATTACGCGGGCAACTCGCTCGGGGCCTGGGCGGCGCTGGAGCTCGCCAAGCAGGGCAGGGCGGCGTCGGTGTGCGCCATCTCGCCGGCTGGCCTGTGGCGCCGCGCGCTCGGGCCGCGCAGCTACGACGTGCG
>DAIRGH010000049.1:0-21178 GCA_036794585.1 Solirubrobacterales bacterium
GCCCTCGGGCGCGGGCGTGCGGCCGACATCGTCCGCCTCGCCGCGACCACGGAGGGCGGCACCATCGAGCTCGGCGGAGGCCTGGTCGCGGCATGCGAGTCGGGCTTCGTCCGCTTCACGGCCGCCCCCGGCGACGCTGCGCCCGAGCCCGTCGCCCTGCGGCTGCCAGGCCGGGCCCGGATCGGCGGCTGGGAGGTGCGCGCCGAGCTTCACCCGGGCCCGGTCGAGCCCGCCGGCCCCGAGCTGGCGACGCTCGACGCCGATGCGCTTTCGGGGTCGATCGAGGTCCGCACCTGGCGCGAGGGCGACCGGATCCGGCCGCTCGGGATGGGTGGGACCAAGACGCTCTCCGACCTGTTCACCGACCGCGGGGTGCCGCGCACCCTCCGCCACGCCCTGCCGGTGGTCACGGTCGACGGCGCCGTCGCCTGGGTCGCGGGCGTCGCGGTCTCCGAGGACTTTCGCCTCGACCCGGGAACCGAGCAGGTCGCCGTCTTGACCGCTCGAGTGCTGGAATAGCGCGGTGGAAGACCCGGCGATTGGCGAGACCCTCGTCGAGGCCGACGCGCTCAGACGGCGCGTCGCCGAGCTCGGCGCCGAGATCAACCGTGACTACGAGGGCAAGGACCTGGTGATGATCGGCGTCCTGAAGGGCGCCGTCCTGTTCCTGGCCGACCTGATGCGCGAGCTCGAGATCCCGTGCGAGATCGACTTCATGGCCGTCTCCAGCTACGGCTCGGCGACCGACTCCTCGGGCGTCGTGCGGATCCTCAAGGACCTCGACTCGTCGATCGCCGGGCGCGACGTGCTCCTGGTCGAGGACATCGTCGACTCCGGGCTCACGCTGCACTACCTGCTCAAGAACCTGAAGGCGCGCGAACCGCGCTCGCTCGAGGTCGTCGCGCTGCTCACCAAGCCCGAACGGCGGCGGATCGACCTTCCGATCCGATACGTCGGCTTTGAGATCCCCAACCGCTTTGCGATCGGCTACGGGCTCGACCACGGCCAGCGCTACCGCAACCTCGGCTACGTGGCCGCGTTGAACCAGTAAGAGCAGGGGATTCGACGTGCGGGAAAAGCTTTAACTACGCCGAATCTGCCCTGGTACGCTGATCCAGGCGTGGCGGGATCACGAATCCTCCTGCGCATGCCGAAAAGGCCGTCATGAGAAGGTTCTTCAGAAGCGCCGCATTTCCGATCCTGATCGTGATCGTGCTCGCGTTCTTCGCCCAGCGGCTGATCAGCCCGAGCGAAACCGAGAACCAGCCGACGTTCACCGACTTCAAGCAGGACCTGACCCTGCGGCCGGACTCGATCGAATCGGTCGCGTTCCAGCAGAAGAACCACACGCTCACCGTCACCGAGGCCGGCGGCGAGGAGTACACGGTCGGCTACCTGCCCGAGACCGAAGACACGCTGCTCAACACGCTCGAGCGCCAGAACATCGACGCCGACGTCGAAGGCACCGGCGGCTCGAGCTTCCTCTCGATCCTCACCTACATCCTGCCCTTCGTCCTGTTCTTCGGCTTCTGGCTCTTCCTGATGAACCAGATGCAGGGCGGCGGCTCGCGGGTGATGAGCTTCGGCAAGTCGCGGGCCAAGCGGATGTCGGTCGACGCCCCCAAGATCACCTTCCGCGACGTCGCCGGCGCCGACGAGGCCGTGCAGGAACTGCACGAGATCAAGGAGTTCCTCGAGAACCCGAAGAAGTTCCAGGCGCTCGGTGCGCGGATCCCCAAGGGCGTGCTGCTCTACGGCCCGCCCGGCACCGGCAAGACGCTGCTGGCGCGCGCGGTCGCCGGCGAGGCCGGGGTGCCGTTCTTCTCGATCTCGGGCTCTGACTTCGTCGAGATGTTCGTCGGCGTCGGCGCGAGCCGCGTCCGCGACCTATTCGAGCAGGCCAAGCAGAACTCGCCCTGCATCATCTTCATGGACGAGATCGACGCGGTCGGCCGCCACCGCGGCGCCGGCATGGGCGGCGGCCACGACGAGCGCGAGCAGACGCTCAACCAGCTGCTCGTCGAGATGGACGGCTTCGAGATGAAGGACAACATCATCCTCATCGCCGCCACCAACCGCCCCGACATCCTCGACCCGGCGCTGCTTCGTCCCGGCCGTTTCGACCGCCAGATCGTCGTCGACAGGCCCGATCGCCGCGGGCGCAAGAGGATCCTCGAGGTCCACACTCGCGGCAAGCCGCTGGCCAAGGAGATCGACCTCGATGCGCTCGCCGGCCAGACCCCCGGCTTCACCGGCGCCGACCTCGCCAACCTGATCAACGAGGCGGCTCTGCTGACCGCCCGTTCGGGCAAGCGCGAGATCACGATGCTGGAGCTCGAGGAGGGGATCATGCGCGTGATCGCCGGCCCCGAGAAGAAGACCCGGGTGATGTCGGAGAAGGAGCGCCTGGTGACCGCCTATCACGAGATGGGCCACGCGATCGTCGGCCACGTGCTGCCCAACTGCGACCCGGTCCACAAGGTCTCGATCATCGGCCGCGGCCAGGCGCTCGGCTACACGATCTCGCTGCCCGGCGAGGACAAGTTCCTCACCACCCGCGCCGAGCTGACCGACACGATGGCGATGACGCTCGGCGGGCGCGCGGCCGAGGAGATCATCTTCTCTGAGATCACCACCGGCGCCTCCAACGACCTCGAGAAGGTGACCGAGACGGCGAAGAGCATGGTGATGCGCTTCGGCATGTCCGAGCGCCTCGGCCCGCGGGTCTTCGGCCACGATCGGTCGATGCCGTTCCTGGGCCGCGAGTTCTCCGCCGAGCCCGACTACTCCGACGAGATCGCGCGCGAGATCGACGACGAGATCCGCCGCATCGTCGAGGAGGCGCACCAGACCGCCAAGGACATCCTCAGCGAGAAGCGCGATCACCTGGAGCGGATCTCGAAGATCCTGCTCGAGCGCGAGACGATCGACGCCGAGCAGTTCGCGAAGCTGCTCGAGGGCGCCGCCGAGGAAGAGGTCTTCGGGCCCGACGAGGAGGAGGCCAAGACCCCCGAGCCAGAGCCGGAGCCCGAGAAGAGCACCGGCCGCGAGGGCCCACGCCCCGTCCCACAGCCGCGCCCCGGCTTCGCCGGCTCGACCGAGATGCGGGCGGACGAGCCGGACTCGCGCGGTTAGCCGCGAGCGCTCACGGCACCGGCGTGATCGTCACCTTCGCGGTGAAGTCCATCAGGCACGCATAGCCCGGGCCCTGGCCGCAATCCTCGGCGTACGCTTTGTCCGGTGGGTGCAGCGTGGCCTCGATCGGCGCCTCCGGGAAGAAGGGGATGTCCTTGACCCTCATCAGGTCGTTGTCGGTGTTCGTGCCGTCGACGATGTAGCCCCAGAAATCGGCGTCATAACAGCCCGACGGAAGTCCGATGAACTCGGGGAGCACAAACCCGAGGCTGATCTCGCCATGCCCGTCGCGATCGATGTACAAGTCCTTGATCGCCGGCTGGAGGGTGCCACTGGCCGTGCACGGCGCGCTGCCCGTTGCCGTGCCGGTGTCGGACAGGTTCCACGTGCCGCCGCCCTGCGTCGATGCGGCCTCGTAGGGGGCAAGCGGGTAGTGCTCGTCGTAGAGCAGGACGTCGTTCCAGGTCACGTCCCAGTTGAAGGTCGCGCTGTGGTGCTGGGTGTCGTCCGGGCCGCCGTCGTGGTCGGAGCTGAAGGTGCCCGAGCCGGCGTACCGGACGCGCCCGGTCGGCGTGTGCGCAGGTTGCTTGAGGTCCTGGCGGATGCCCCCGGGCACCTGCCGCTTCTTGCGCAGCTTCCACTGGCTCCCCTTGAGGAAGAAGAAGTCGGTCGCCGTGCCCGCTCGCTTCTTTCCGCCGCCCTTGCCCCGCTTGTAGATCGCGGAAGCCCACCGCTGGTCGACCATCGAGACGCGGATCTCACGAATCGACTTCAGCTTGACGCCGTCGTCGGTGGCGTAGTGCGCGTTCTGAAACGCGAGCCGGATCAAGTTCTTCTCGGTGCGCGTCGGAGGCCGCGACCCACCGGCGGGCGAAGGGAGTAGCGCGACAGCCAGGCAGACCAGCGCGAGGGCTCCTGTGAACCAAACCAGCCCCCTTCGAGCGCTGCCGAGGTCGGCTTTCACATCGCCTCTCAACCTAACACCGCCGGGTCGTCGCGGCCAGGGATACTGGCCAACCGATGAGCGCAAGGATCATGGGCATCGTCAACGTGACCCCGGATTCGTTCTCCGACGGGGGTCTGTTCCTCGACCCGGAGGTGGCGACCGCCCATGGTCGCGAGCTCGGCGCGGAGGGCGCCGACATCCTCGACGTCGGCGGCGAGTCGACCCGGCCGGGCGCGGAGGCCGTCGGCGCCGCGGAGGAGCTCGAGCGGACGCTGCCGGTGGTTGAGGCGCTCGCGGGACGGTCCGGGCCCGGCGTGCCGGTGTCGATCGACACCTCTAAGGCGGCGGTGGCGGCGGCGGCGCTCGACGCCGGCGCCACGATCGTCAACGACGTGACCGCGCTGCGCGGCGATCCGGAGATGGCGGCGCTGTGCGCCGACCGCGGCTGCGAGCTGGTGCTGATGCACATGCTCGGCACGCCGCGGACGATGCAGGACGAGCCCCGCTACGACGACGTCGTCGACGATGTCAAGGCCTTTCTCGTCGTCCGGATCGGGGCGGCGGTCGACGCGGGCGTCGACGAGCAACGGATCTGGATCGACCCGGGGATCGGCTTCGGCAAGACGGTCGAGCACAACCTGGCGCTGCTGCGGCGGCTCGGCGAGTTCGAGGCGCTCGGCCGGCCGATCGTCGTCGGCACGTCGCGCAAGAGCTTTCTCGGCTCGCTGACGGGCCGCGACGTCGAGGCGCGGATCGGCGGCACGGTCGCCTCCAACGTGCTCGCGATCGCGGCCGGCGCCGACGTCGTCCGGGTGCATGACGTCGCCGCCACGCGCGAGGCGATCGAGGTCGCCGAGGTCGTGCTCGGCCGTCGCGATTGGCGCGCCGCCGACGCGCGGTAGAGTGGCGCCGCAGTCGCGAAACATCATCAAGGAGGGACCAAGTTGAAGGAGAAAGGCAAGGGAACCGTGGGCAGATTCGCCCTGCTCGTGACGCTCGTCGCCGTGGTCGGTGCCACGTTCGCGGCGATGGCGTACGCCAACAACCTCGATCGCCAGACCGCAACCGACGCCGCCCGCGAGGTCGCGCGGAGGGAATGCCGCAACACCACCGGCTGCGAGGAGTTCTTCGTCCGCGACCTGCATCGGGTCAGCCGGCACAAGGCAATCGGCAAGACCCACGTGATCAGCCACAAGAACGGCATCCGGTTCGACTGTGTCCGTCAGATCGTGGTCAAGCTCGATCACGAAAGCGGCGAGATCAACTACGCCACCTCGGCGCGGCGCTGCAAGGACCTGGGCCCGCAGTAGGCGCATCGAAGCGCACGACGAAAGCCCCGAGTCCTCGGTCGAGGTCGAGCTCCACGGGCTCTCGATCTACACGCACCACGGCGTCAGCGACGCCGAGCAGGAGGTCGGGCAGCGACTGGTTCTCGACGTCGTCTTCGACGTCCCCGACTGCGACGCGGTCCTCACCGACCGGGTCGAGGACACGATCGACTACGCCGAGGTCGCCGACATAGTCGCCCTCGCTGCGACCGAGCGCAGCTACCGCACGCTCGAGCGCCTCGGCCACGTGATCGCGGAGCGGCTGATGGAGCGCTTCGGCTCCGACGTGGTTCGGGTGCGCGCGGCCAAGCCCGAGCCACCGATCCCGCTGGCGATCGAGGAGGTCGCGGTCGAGGTAGTCCGTTCGCGCCACGGCCCAGACGAGGCGGACGAAGAGGGCAGCGGGCAGGAGTGACCCGGCGCGGGTACTTGGGACTCGGGTCGAACGTCGGTGACCGCGAGGCACATCTGAGCGCCGCGGTCGCGTTGCTCGGTGAGCACGGTGTCGAGGTCGAGGCGGTGTCGTCGGTCTATGAGACCGAGCCGGTCGGGGAGATCCTCGACCAGCCCGACTTCCTCAACGCTGCGGCCCGGATCTCGACCGCGCTCGAGCCCGAGGCGCTGCTCGACGTCTGCAAGGCGATCGAGATCGAGCAGGGGCGGATGATGGGCGGCCCCCGCCACGGCCCTCGAGCACTCGACGTCGACCTCTTGCTGCTCGGCGACCTGGAGCTGGAGACCGAGCGCCTGACGCTGCCCCACCCGCAGGTGACGGCGCGGCGGTTCGTCTTGGAGCCGCTGGTGGAGCTCGATGCCGATCTCGCACTGCCCGATGGGACGGTGTTGCGCGAGGCGCTGGACCGGCTGGGTGGGGGAGAGCGGGTGGAGAAACTCGGCCCGCTCTAGGCGGCCGCCGGCGCCCGCAGCCCTTCGACCCACGCCTGGGGCAGGATCGGCGGCACCCGGCCGGGATACTCGCTCGCGAACCGCAGCGCCAGCTTCCCCGCGGGCCGCTCTTCGATGTGGGGGCGCACATCGTCGAGCGTCATCAGCAGTCGCAGGCTGGTGGCGAGCTGGAGGTCGGCGGCGTTGGGCTGCCCGCCGCCGAGCACGCCCTCGGCGATCCAGTCGTCGATTCGCTGCAGCATCCCGGGGAGGGCGGCAAGGTCCTCGCGAACCCGCTCGTCGGTCGCCTCGTTGATGCGGACCTCCATCGCGACGATCGGTGCCGCGGTCTTGACGGCAAGGCCGATGGGCACGCCGAGCTTCGCTCCCTCCGAGAAGCTCGCCAGCGGCGAATGGTCACGCTTGATCGCGTTCCAAAACGCCCGGCGCGCGACCCCCTGAAGGACCTCGTCTCCCCAGGCTTCTGCCTGTTCTACGGCTGCGCGGGCACCCGGGTCCGAGGGAAAGAGCGGCGGGTCGGGCTGGACGCGGTCGAGCTCGCGCGAGATCTCGAGCGACCCCGTCACCTTGCGATCGCCGATCTTCAGCGCCGGCACGGTGACCCCGGGGAAGCCGAGGACGCGCAACACGCCGCGCGAGATCACGGGCATCAGATCGACGCGCTTGTACGGGATGCCCTTCAGCTCGAGCATCGACATCACCGTTCGCGCCGGGTGGGAGCCCGGGATCACGTAGAGCTTCGCGTCCACTTTTCGCATCCTATCCAGGCCATAATCGCCTCATGCTGCTCGCCGTCGACGTCGGCAACACCCAGACTCACCTCGGCGCGTTCAACGGCGACCAGCTCGCCGAGCACTGGCGGTTTCGCACGGTCGCGGGCGCGACGGGAGACGAGATCGCCGAGCGGATCGCGGGGTTGCTGAAGCTCAAGGCGATCGAGTTCACCGACGTCGAGGCGCTCGTCGTCTGCTCGGTCGTGCCGCCGCTGGGGGTCGAGTACGAGGCGCTTGCGCGCCGCTATCTCGACGCGCCCTGCCTGCTCGTCGTCCCGGGCACGAAGACAGGCATGGCGATCCGGATCGACAACCCCTACGAGGTGGGCGCGGACCGGCTGGTCAACGCGGTCGCCGCATACGACCGGGTCGGCGGCTGCTGCGTGGTCGTCGACTTCGGCACCGGGATCAACTTCGACGCCGTCTCGAGCGACGGCGAGTATCTCGGCGGCGCGATCGCTCCCGGTGTTGAGATCTCGCTCACCGCGCTCACCGAGCGCGGGGCGCGCATTCCTCGAATCGACCTGGCCGAGCCCGACGCGGCGCTCGGAAAGTCGACGCGCGGCGCGATCCAGTCGGGCGTAATCTTCGGCTTCGCCGGCATGATCGACGGCATCGCCACCCGTCTGGAGCGCGAGCTCGGCGGCGAGCCCACGTTCATCGCAACCGGAGGACTGGCGCATGCAATCGTGCCCTTCTGCGAGACGATCGACGAGATCGACGAGCTGCTCACGCTCACCGGCCTGCGGTTGATCTGGGATCGAAACCAGCAATGACGCAACCGTCGCTCACCACCCCGTTTCGGATCGGCCCGGTCGAGGTCCCGAACCGGGTGCTGCTCGCGCCGCTGGCCGGGATCGGCAACTGGTTCGTGCGCCTGCAGGCAAAGCGCTACGGCGCTGGGATGGCGGTCTCGGAGATGGTCTCGAGCTTCGCGCTCGCGCACGGAAACCGGCGCACCCTCGACGAGATGCTGCGCATCCATCCCGACGAGGGACCGGTGGCGCTTCAGCTCTTCGGCTCCGATCCGGACGTTATGCGCGAGGCCGCGGCGATCGCGGCGCAGGCGGGACCGGATCTGATCGACCTCAACATGGGCTGCCCGGTGCCGAAGGTCTGCAAAACGGGCGCCGGCGCAGCGCTGCTCGCTGACCCCCAGCGGGCGCTGGCGGTCGCGCACGCGGCGATCGCGGGTTCGGGGCTTCCGGTGACGGTGAAGCTCCGATCGGGAGCGGAGCCGGGCGATCGCAGCGGCTTCGAGCTCGCCCAGCGCTTGGTCCAGGAAGCGGGCGTGGCCGGGATCGGCTTTCACCCCCGGGTCGCGCGCCAGCATCACCGCGGCGAGCCCGACTACGCGCTCGTGCGCGAGCTCGTCGAGGCGCTCGCGGGCAGCGGCGCCGCTGTGATCGTCTCCGGCGGCCTGAACTCAGCAGCCGCCGTCAGAGAGGCCTACCGGAGGACTGGCGCCGACGCGGTGATGATCGCCCGCGGCTCGCTCGGCAACCCGTGGATCTTCGCCGAGCTGACCGGACGCGAGCCCGACGAGCCCGGCCCAGCGGCGATCGAGGCCGAGCTGCGCTGGGTACTCGACCGGGCTGCGGAGCACTGGGGCCCGGAGCGCGCGGCGCGCAACCTGCGCAAGTTCTACCCCTGGTATCTGGAGCGCCTTGGCATCGCCGGAGCTGCGGCGGACCGCTTCCAGCGCACAGTGAGGCTCGAGCAGGTCCGCGAGCTGCTCGGGCAAACCGCTTTCGAACCCGCGTAGGGCATCGCTATAATCGCCGGCCCTGCCCGAACACGCGCTGTGCAAAAACGGCGCGTTTGCGGGCGTTTTGTTGCTAAGGACGGCCGCGGCGGGCGGCCCCCGCAGATGAGGAAGAGGACACCAACGTGGCTCGCGAAGCGCTGATCACACAGGAAGGGCTGGTAAAGCTCAAGACCGAGATCGAGCACCTTTCGACGACCAAGCGGCGCGAGGTCGCCGAGCGGATCAAGGAGGCGCGCGAGTTCGGCGACATCGCCGAGAACTCCGAGTACGACGACGCCAAGAACGAGCAGGCCCTGCTCGAGCAGCGGATCGCCCAGCTCGAGGAGCGGCTGCGGCGGGCGAGCGTCGTCGACAAGAAGCAGATCGACACCGAGAGCGTCGGTGTCGGCGTCATGGTTCACGTCAAGGACCAGAAGTCCGGCGACTCGCGCAAGTTCCAGATCGTCGGCCCGACCGAGGCGGACCCCGGCGAGCAGAAGCTCTCGCACGAGTCGCCGATCGGCAAGGCGCTGCTCGGCCACAAGCGCGGCGACGTCGTCACCGTCGACGTTCCCCGCGGGCCGAAGAAGAAGCTCAAGATCACCAAGATCGAGACCGTCTAGCTGCGGTCTCGCGGCGTGATTTAGGCTCGCCGCCGATGGCAGAGCCGCAAGACCCCGAGGGCGAGCACTCGGAGCCGCAGATTCTCGCCGAGCGGCGCGAGAAGCTCGAGCGCCTGCGCGGCGCCGGGATCGAGCCGTTCCCGCACGAGTTCCCCGGCAGGGCCGAGATCGCGGCGGTGCACGAAGCACACGACGGCCTCGACGCGGGCGAGGAGACCGAGGACGCCTACCGGGTGGCCGGGCGGATCGCGGCCCGGCGAGGCCACGGCAAGGCCGCGTTCCTCGACCTCGTCGACGCCAGCGGCAAGATCCAGGTCCACTCGCGCGCCGACGTGCTCGGCGAGGAGCGGCACGAGCTGCTCACGTCACTCGACCTCGGCGACTTCGTCGGCGTCGACGGGGTCGCGTTCAAGACTCGCCGCGGCGAGCTCTCGCTGCGCGCGACCGGCTGGACCCTGCTGGCGAAGAGCCTGCGCCCGCCTCCCGACAAGTTCCACGGGCTCGAGGACACCGAGCTGCGCTACCGCCACCGCGAGCTCGACCTGATCGCCAACCCCGAGACCCGAGAGGTCTTTCACAAGCGGGGTCAGACGATCACGGCCGTCCGCGAGTACCTGGACGCGGCGGGCTTCGTCGAGGTCGAGACGCCGGTGCTGCAGCCGCTCTACGGAGGCGCCCTGGCGCGCCCCTTCACGACCCACCACAATGCGCTCGACCGCGACCTCTATCTGCGGATCGCGACCGAGCTGTACCTCAAGCGCCTGATCGTCGGCGGCATCGACAGGGTCTACGAGCTCGGCAAGGACTTTCGCAACGAGGGGATCTCGTTCAAGCACAACCCCGAGTTCACGATGCTCGAGTGGTACGAGGCCTACGCCGACTACAACGACGGGGCCCGCCGCCTCGAGGAGATGGTCGCCGGGGCCGCCGAGCGGGTGCTCGGGACGACCAAGGTCGATCGGGGCGGGGTCGAGATCGAGCTCGCTCCGCCCTGGCGGCGGGTGACGCTGCGCGAGGCAATCCGCGAGCGAACCGGCATCGACGTGCTCGAGCATCCGAGCCGCGAGCAGCTCGCCGAGGCCATGGACTCAGAGCCCGATTCGCAGGAGGGCTGGGGCAAGCTGGTCGACGGGCTGCTCTCCAAGCAGGTCGAGCCGACCCTGATCCAGCCCACCTTCGTGCTCGACTATCCGGTCGAGATGTCTCCCTTCGCCAAGCGCCACCGCTCTGACGAGGGGCTGGTCGAGCGCTGGGAGGCGTATGTCGGCGGCTTCGAGATCGCCAACGCGTTCACCGAGCTCAACGACCCCGACGAGCAGCGCCGGCGCT
Source organism: Solirubrobacterales bacterium (assembly GCA_036794585.1). Classification (GTDB taxonomy): domain Bacteria; phylum Actinomycetota; class Thermoleophilia; order Solirubrobacterales; family 70-9; genus WHSW01. Next base: position 10,788 of record DAIRGH010000049.1, read on the forward strand.
TCGAGCAGCAGGCCGAGGAGCTGCGCCGGGGCGACGAGGAGGCCCAGCCGTTTGACGAGTCGTACGTGCGCGCGCTCGAGCAGGGCATGCCGCCGACCAGCGGGGTGGGGCTCGGCATCGACCGCCTGGTCATGCTGCTGACCGGCGCCAAGACCTTGCGCGAGGTGGTCCTGTTTCCCGCCCTGCGCTGAGCCGCGTCGCTGCGCTCGCCGTGATCGCGAGCCTTTCCGGCTGCGGCTCCGACCCCGGGGAGCCGGCCGCTGACCCGGCGCCGCAACGTGACCGGCGCGATGCCCCCGACGCGCCGACCCCGCCGCGGCCGCCGCGCTGTCCGCCCGAGGCCGCCAACTGCAAGGTCGCGACCGGGAGTGTGCTCACGCTCGAGGCCGTCGATCCCGACGGTGACGGCGACGCCCATCTGATCCTCCTCAGTCCGCAGGGGATCACCGCGCCGGGGATCTCGGTGATCGACGTCGCCCGCGACCTGCGCCCGCACCCGCTGCCCGCCCCTGGCGACCTGGTCGCGGCCGCCGGGCCCGTGTACCGCGGCTCCTACGGACAGCGCCAAATCCAGGCGACGGTGCTGCGAGTCAGCGAGCGATAGCCGCGCTGCGCAGCTCGCCGGCCAGCCGAGTCGCGTACGCGTCGAGCGCCTTGGCCGAGGCCCCAGGTGCCGAGACGTCGAAGTCGGCGCTCGCGACCGGGCCGGTGGGGCCGGCGACCAGTGCGATCGAGTCGCCGCGCTTGAACCCGTCGCCGGTCACCATCAACGCGCCCTCGACGGCGTCGAACCTGCCGTTCAGGACCCGCACCGGGCTACCCGGCAAGTTCGCCTTGGCGTGGGTGGCCGCGAACACGCTCGGATCATCGACTCGCAGCCCGCGGGCGCGGGCGTACTCGCGCCAGAAGGCCTCGTTGGCAAGCTTCTGCGAGCGGTCGTTGATCTCGTGACGGAAGGTAAGAAAACCGACGATCGCGAGCAGCGAGAGCTCGAAGATCAGCACCGCCTGACCGGGGTCGGGGAGGTTGAGCAGCAGCCCGAAGATGCCGCCGCCGACGACGTTGACCACCAGCATCCAGACGATCGTCATGAACAGGGCGATGAAGTACGTGGAGGGATGGCGGATGACGAGCTGGCGAAACCGCGGCCGCGCCTCGGCGACGTCGGCCGGGGGTCGCTCGAAGGAGACCAGCGGCAGCAGTGAGTCGATCAGGATCTGGTTGGCGTCTCGCTTGGGCTTTGCGGCCGTGATCGCCGCGGCGCCCGAGTCGACCTCCGCCAGCGATTCCTCGCGCAGCGCGTCGGCCAGGTGCGATGCGTCCTCGCACAACCCGGTCAGCTCGGACTCCTTGCTGAGGTGCTGGTCGCGCGAGACGGTGAGCACGCCCTCGGCGAGCTCCCATTCGAAGTCGTCGGGGCTGCGCAGGACCCACTCGCGCAGCGCGGGCGAGAACAGCTCGTTCAGCCACCCGTCGTCGACGCCCTCGGCAACGCGCAGGTCGAGGTCTTTGCCGAGCTCGGCCCCCCTGGTGTCCAGGCTCGCCGCACCTCGCATGGCGGCGCTCCGGGTGGCGAGGTAGGGCGCGAAGCCGATCGACTCGGGCACCCGGATTACGGCGGCGGTGCGGCGAGCGGTGTGGGTGGTGTCGTTGGACGTATACGTGTAGGTGAGGTGACAGAGCGTCCCCGGCTCGCCGCCCGGCAGCTCGCCGCTGGCGGCGGCGCCGATCTCGAGCTTGTCGCGAGTCAGCAGGGCGCCGTACGGTGGGAGCTCGGGCTTGGCTTCGAGCTCGAGGCCGTGCGCCTCGGCGAACTCGGCGAACGCGCTCACCAGGTCAACATATTCACGCGAAGCCGCAAGTTGCGCGCTGGGCCGTGGGTTGCGTTTTCCAGGCGTCAGGACGGCGAAGTGCCCCCGATATACTGGCCTCTCGCGGTAACCGACAACCGGAGGTTCTAATCCATCGGCAGCGAAGAGCCGAAATGTTGGATGAGCCCCCGGCGATCTTGCGTCCCCGCGGCTAGCTAGCTTAGGCACGAGAAGGGCATCAAGAGGCGGAACGAGTTTTGTTCGAGCGATTCACAGAAAGGGCCCGGCAGGTTGTCGTCCTCGCTCAGGAGGAAGCCAGGACCCTGAAGCACAACTACATCGGCACCGAGCACATCCTGCTCGGGCTGCTGCGCGAGGAAGAGGGCCTCGCGGCTCGGGTGCTCGAGTCGCTGGACATCACCGTCGAGCGGGTGCGGGCCCAGGTGGTGCGCATCGTCGGCTCCGGTGAGGAGGTCACCTCCGGTCAGATCCCGTTCACCCCGCGCGCCAAGAAGGTGCTCGAGCTCGCGCTGCGCGAGGCGCTCTCGCTCGGCCACAACTACATCGGCACCGAGCACATCCTGCTCGGGCTCGTGCGCGAGAACGAGGGCGTCGCCGCCCGCATCCTGCTCGACTTCGACGCCGACTCGGAGAAGATCCGCAACGAGGTCATCCGCATGCTCTCCGGCCCGGGCGGCCGGCGCCAAGGCTCCGGCGGCGGCACGGGCGAGGGCAAGAAGTCCTCGAAGCTGCTCGATCAGTTCGGCCGCAACCTCACCAAGCTCGCCGCCGAGGGCAAGCTCGACCCCGTGATCGGTCGCGAGACCGAGGTCGAGCGGATCATGCAGATCCTCTCCCGGCGGCAAAAGAACAACCCCGTGCTGCTCGGCGAGCCCGGCGTCGGCAAGACCGCGATCGTCGAGGGCCTCGCCTCGCGGATCACCCGCGGCGAGGTGCCCGAGCTGCTCAAGAACAAGCAGATCTACACGCTCGACCTGGCGGCGCTGGTCGCCGGCTCGAAGTACCGCGGCGAGTTCGAGGAGCGGCTGAAGAAGGTGATGAAGGAGATCACCCAGCGGGGTGACATCGTGCTTTTCATCGACGAGCTTCACAACCTGGTCGGCGCCGGCGCCGCCGAGGGCGCGATCGACGCCGCCTCGATCCTCAAGCCGGCCCTCGCCCGCGGCGAGCTGCAGACGATCGGTGCGACGACGCTCGACGAGTACCGCAAGTACCTCGAGCGCGACTCGGCGCTCGAGCGGCGCTTCCAGCAGATCAAGGTCGACGAGCCGTCGATTCCCGACACGGTGAAGATCCTCGAGGGCCTGCGCGAGCGCTACGAGGACCACCACAAGGTCAACATCACCGACGACGCGCTCGAGGCCGCCGCCGAGCTCGCCAGCCGCTACATCTCCGACCGCTTCCTGCCCGACAAGGCGATCGACCTGATCGACGAGGCCGCCTCGCGGATGCGGATCAAGTCGATGAGCCAGCCGCCCGTCTACCGCGATCTCGAGGAGGAGATCGAGGAGACGCGCCGCTCCAAGGAGGCGGCGATCGAGGCGCAGGAGTTCGAGAAGGCCGCCAACCTGCGCGACAAGGAGCGCCAGCTCACCAACAAGAAGCGCGAGCTCGAGGACCAGTGGGACTCGGGCGAGGCCGGCGAGCGGCCCGCGGTCGGCGAGGACGAGATCGCCGACATCGTCTCGATGTGGACCGGGATCCCCGTGTTCAAGCTGACCGAGGCCGAGACCAAGAAGCTGGTCCGGATGGAGGAGGAGCTGCACAAGCGGGTGATCGGCCAGGACGTCGCGATCGATGCCGTCTCCAAGGCGATCCGCCGCTCGCGCGCCGGGATCAAGGACCCCAAGCGGCCCGCCGGCTCGTTCATCTTCCTCGGCCCTTCGGGCGTCGGCAAGACCGAGCTCGGGCGCACGCTCGCCGAGTTCCTGTTCGGCGACGAGGACGCGATGGTGCGCATCGACATGTCGGAGTACATGGAGAAGCACGCGGTCTCGCGCCTGGTCGGCTCGCCGCCCGGCTACGTCGGCTACGACGAGGGCGGCCAGCTCACCGAGGCGGTGCGCCGCAAGCCCTACTCGGTGCTGCTGCTCGACGAGATCGAGAAGGCCCACCCCGACGTCTTCAACATCCTGCTGCAGATCCTCGAGGACGGCAGGCTCACCGACGCCCAGGGGCGGACGGTCGACTTCCGCAACACGCTCGTGATCATGACCTCGAACATCGGGGCCAAGGACATCGCCAAGAACGTCTCCTTCGGCTTCTCGGTATCCGACGACGAGGTCGGCGCCTCGTACAACGACATGAAGGACCGGATCATGGGCGACCTCAAGAAGGTCTTCCGTCCGGAGTTCCTGAACCGGATCGACGAGGTGATCGTCTTCCACAAGCTCTCGCGCGAGGAGATCCGTTCGATCATCGACCTGCTGATCAACCGCGTCCGCGCCCAGGTCGCCGAGCACGAGCTGCAGCTCGAGCTCACCGACGACGCCAAGGACCTGATCGCGGAGAAGGGTTGGGACCCGGCGATGGGAGCGCGCCCGCTGCGCCGCGCGATCCAGCGCTACATCGAGGACCCGCTCGCCGACGAGGTGCTGCGCGCGGGCGTCGACACGCTCGAGTCGGGCACCAGCGTGGTCGTCGAGCGCGACACCGCGGGCGACGAGGAGGACAAGCCGCTCTCCCTGAAGCTCGTCAAGCCGAAGAAGCGCCCAGCGAAGAAGAAGGAAGAGGAGAAGGAGCCCGTCGCGGTCGGGGCGCCGAAGAGCGACGCCGACGACACGGACGAGGACTCCGGTCCCGAGCCCGAGCCCCCCGCGGACGAGTCCTAGCTTCTCGCGCCTCGGTCGAGCGCGCTAGGGCTTGACCTTGAACTTCTTCAGGTTGCCGATCTTCTTCGTGAAGAGCGGCTCGGAGACACCGGCCTTGTTCGTGGCGCGCGAGTAGGCGATGTACTTGCCGGGCTCGAGCTCCTTCTTGAACTCGTACTCCCAGTCGCGCTTGTTGTCCTTGGCCTTGCCGTCGAGCTCCGCCTTGATCCAGACCGGCTTGTCGCAGACGTCCCCGTCGCCCGGCTTGACGTCCTTGAAGTCGCCCTGCTTGGTCAGCCACCTGCACTCCGGCTTCGCGAAGGCCTGCGCCCCTCCGCTCGTGCTCAGGACGCCAACCTCGACCTTCTTGATCGTGTCGCCAGGCGGGTTTCCGCCCACGGGCGGCTTCGGGAACGCGTTGTCGTAGGTGCGCGCTAGTCCCTCAATGTGGTCGCCGTGGACCTTGTTCAGGTCTGCCTCGTTGCTGTAGACCGTGACTGTCGCCGAAGCGAAGATCACCTCGCCGGTGCTCGCCTGGACCCGCACCGTGTTGGTCAGAACGCCGGCCCTCGCCTTGTTGTTGGCGCTGTAGGGGCCGAAGTGATGGGAGGGTGAGACGACGTGGTGGCTCACGCTGCTCGCGTTGAAGGGCTGTGAGAAACTGCCGAAGTTGGCCACCGACTCGGCCGTCTCGGTGACCACCACGTCGCAGGAGGTGGTCGTGCGGACGATGACCTCGAAGGACAGGCCCTGCTGGTTATGGATATCGATCGCATGGGCAGTGCCCTCGAGCTCTCCCGAGAGGCCAGGCTTCCGTCGGCTAGCGAGCTTCTCTACGGTCAGGCCCGCACATGATCCGCTGCTGCTTTGCGGCCCGAGCTTTGCGACCACGCCGCTGTCGGCGGGATCATTGGGGAACCGCACGCTGCGTCTGGCGGTCGCCAGCAAGGGGAAGTCGGTGGACGACGTATAGCCGGCAACGTAGGCGTCGCCGGCCGAGTCGAGCGCGATCCCGCGGCCGAAGTCGATGCCGTTGCCGCCGAGATAGGTCGAGTAGGTGAGCGTGCTTCCGGCAGCACTGAGCTTGGTCACGAAGATGTCGTCGCCGGCGGTGTCGAGCTGGAACGGGTCCTGCTGGGGAAAGTCCGACGACCCGGTGATCCCGGTGACGTGTGCGGATCCGGAGGAGTCGACGGCGATGCCGAAGCCCCAGTCCTTAAAGCTGCCCCCCAGGTAGGTCGAGTAGGCGAGCGCGCTCCCGGAGGGGTTGAGCTTCGTGACGAAGACGTCGTCGTCGGGCTGGTCGGCCTGGATCGGGCTCAGGGTCGGGAAGTTCGTGGAGTTGGTTTGGCCGGTGACATATGCGGCTCCCGCGGAGTCGACGGCAATTGCCCGACCCTGGTCGGTTGCGCCGTCTCCCCCGAGGTATGTCGAGTAGGCGAGCGTGTTCGCGGCGCCCGCATCGGGGTTGAGCTTGATGACGAAGGCATCCGTATCCGGCTGGTTGCCCTGAAAGCCACCCGGGGTCGGTAAATCGGTCGAGTCGGTGTCGCCGGTGACGTAGGCGGCGCCGGTCGAGTCGACCGCGATCCCAAAGCCGCGATCGAAGTCAGCGCCGCCCAGGTGGGTGGAGTAGGCGAGCGCCACCTGGCCGCCGCTGTCGGGATCGAGCTTGGTCACGAACACATCCTGGCTCGGCGGGTTGACCTGATACACGTCCTCGGTCGGAAAGTCGTCCGAGTCGGTCATTCCTGTCACATAGGCGGAGCCGGCCGAGTCGACCGCGACCGCGAAGCCCTCATCGGTGAAGGCGCCGCCGAGGTACGTCGAGTAGGCGAGCGCCGAGCCCGAGGGCTCGAGCTTGGCGGCGAAGGCGTCGAAGAACGGCTGATTGGTCTGCAGCTCATCCTGGGTCGGGAAGTTGGTTGAGTTCGTCCGCCCGGCGACGTAAGCAGCGCCGGCCGAGTCGACCGCGATGCCGAACGCCTCGTCGAAGCTCATGTCGCCGCCGAGGTAGGTGGAGTAGACGAGCGCGGTTCCGGCCGGGTTCAGCTTCGAGACGAAGGCGTCACCGCCGGTCTGGTCTCCCTGGTACGGCCCGACGGTGGGAAAGTCGGTCGACACGGTGTGGCCGCTGAGATAGGCGGCGCCGGAGGAGTCGACCGCGATCGCATTGATGAAGTCGTTGGCGTTGCCGCCGAGGTAGGTGGAGTAGACGAGCGTCGGGTCGATGACCAGCGGGCGCGATCGGTCGTACGAGCCGAGCTCGAGGGTGGCTGTTGAGCCTTCGAGCACATACGCAGACTCGACGGCGCGACGCCCTCCGCCGACACGCTGGTATGCGATCGGCGCCCGCTGGGTGATCGTCCGCTCGCCGAAAGCGATCAGCAGATCGCCGTTTGCGTTCAGCCGGACCGAGTCGGCGCCGGAGAAGTCGATCGCGATCTGCGACGGATGGGCGTGCGGTGCGAGCCGGAAGTCGTATTCGAGGTTGCGCTGGCTGCCGTAGAAGTCGACGTCGATGCCGGGATAGACGTTGGAGTAGCGCACGCCGCCGTAGGTCGGGACGTGCGTCCGCCACCTCGAGGGCTCGTCGCCGATGAAACTGTTCGCCTCGCCCGGCAGCCGATCGAGGCCTTGCGGGATCGGATCGGTCGCGGCGCCGGCGAAGCGGAGAGTGACCGCGGCGTCCTCGAACGCGATCACCGCGTCGCGACCTGTGAGATAGAGCGTTCCGCCGGCGAGCGAGTGGCTGAGGAAGTCGACCTGCCGATCGGTGCGCCCGGCGTTGGGTTCGAAGCTCAGCGGCAGGTTTCCGTAGTCGCTTGCGACGCCGGCGTAGCTCGCCGGGGAGCTGGCCGACGGCGAGAGCGAGTAGGAGGCAAGTAGGGCGACCAGCAGCGCAACGGCACCCAAGGCCACGGCGACTGGGGGCGGGCCGCGACGACGGAGCACGAGTGCGCTGTCCACGTATGCACCTCCTCGCGACTCCCGTGGTGGGAGTCGGGCCGACCCTCTCACAGCCCCCAGGCGCAGTCAAGCTGCCGGCTAGCAGCCGGCCGGCGTGGGGAATCGAATCAGCGAGCGCCGGCGCCGTCCGGCTTGACTGCGGACGGCGGATGGTGAAGGATCGGCCCCACGTGAGCGAGCCGAGCAACACTCGCGACGGCCTCGCCCTGAAGTCGCCGGTTGGGGCGCTCATGGCGGCGTTGTGCTTCGCGCTGGCGGTCGCGGTGCTCGCGGCTTTGCCGGGCGCAGGTGCCAAGGCTTCGCCGCCGACGTCCGAGCCGAGCGTCGGCACCGCAGCCTCCTACTTCCTCAGCCCGGAGGTCCGCGATCTCAGCGCCAGGCGCCGGAGTGGCGCGTCGAGCGACCAAGCGCCGGCACGGATCAATCCGCTTGCGGGCGCGGCCGGCCCCTCCCGCGGGCTCGCAGGCTCTGATGGCGACACCGTCGGTGCACCGTCCCGCGTCGGCCCCGGACGCACCCCGGCGCCCGGACTGACGTTCGAAGGAACCGGCAATCCGACCGCGTGCGGCGGCTGCGTGCCGCCCGACACGATCGGCGACGTCGGGCCGAACCACTACATCCAGATGGTCAACGCGACGAAGGTCGCGATCTACAACAAGGCGGGCACCCTGCAGCCGGGCAGCCCCTTCGACCTCGGCACGCTCTGGCCGGGAACGGCGGCGTGCAACGACAACCTCGGCGATCCGGTCGTGCTCTACGACGAGGCGGCCGACCGCTGGCTGCTTTCGCAGTTCTACGACGACGGCGTCACCACCGGCCTCTGCTTCGCTATCTCGCAGACGGCGGACCCGCTCGGCTCCTATCACCTGTTCGAGTTCGTCACCCCCGAATTTCCCGACTACTTCAAGGTCGGGGTCTGGCCGACCGGCTACTACGTCTCGGCCAACGAGAACTCGTACACGGCGTACGCCTTCGACCGCACGAAGATGCTCGCCGGCGATTCCAGCGCCTCGTTCGTCAGGTTCAGCGGCGAGACGAACTTCCTGCTGCCGGCGGACGTCGACGGGCCGACTCAGCCGTCAGGCGGCGGCCTCTTCTACACGTTCAAGGACAACAGCTTCCACGGCGGCGCCGACCGGATCGAGCTCTTCACCCTCACCCCTGACTTCGTCACTCCGGCCAGCAGCACCTTCACCAGCATCGCGATTCCGATCACCGCCTACACCTACACGGTCTGCGGCTTCTTCGACCTCAGCTGTGCCCCGCAGGGGTCCGGGGGCGAGCTGGTCGACGTGGTCAGCGAGTGGCCGATGCATCGCTTCGCGTACCGCAACTTCGGGACTCATCAGACGCTGGTCGGCACCTTCACGGTCGGCGGGGGAAGCGCGAGCGCGGACTCCCCGCCCGGCCCGGGGGCGCAAATTCGCTGGTTCGAGCTTCGCAACACCGGCTCGGGCTGGACCCTGTTTCAGGAGGGCAACCACGACCCGGGAGGTGGCCTGAACCGGTACATGGGCAGCATCGCAATCGACAAGGCGGGCAACATCGCGGTTGGCTACTCCGCCTCCAACGCCACCACGTTCGCGAACATCAGCTACGCGACCAGGGCGCCGGGCGATCCGCTCGGGACGCTGCAGGCTGAGCAGGTACTGCAGGCCGGTGGCGGTGCCCAGACGGGCGGCTTCAATCGCTGGGGCGACTACAGCGCGATGTCAGTGGATCCGGCTGACGACTGCACCTTCTGGTACACGAACGAGTACTACCCCGTCAGCGCGGCGAGCACTTGGAAGACGCGGATCGGCAACTTCATCGTTCCCGGCTGCGCCGGTCCGGCACCGGGGTTCTCGCCGAGCCCGACCTCACTCAACTATGCCAACCAGAACGTCGGCACGCCCTCGCCGCCGCAGACGGTGACGGTGACGAACAACGGCACCGCGGATCTGACAATCAGCTCGGTCGTGGTCGCGACCGGCAACAGCGGCGACTTCCAGAAAACGGCGAGCGACACCTGCACCGGCGCGACCATTGCCGCGAGCGGTACCTGCACGGTCGCCGCCACGTTTACGCCGGCGGCGACCGGAGCACGCGCATCGGCCCTGCGGTTCACCGACAATGCCCCCGGGTCGCCACATGATGTTCCTCTGACCGGCACCGGCACCTCTGGCGGCGGCGGCGGCGGTGGTGGAGGTGGCGGCGGCGGCACGCCGTCGAACGACATCGACTTCGGCAACGTCAAGAAAAACACGAAGAAGGGCACCGCGACGCTCGAGGTCGCGGTCGACGCCGCCGGTCAGATCGGGCTCAGCGGAACCGGCGTCAAGTCCGTGCGCCCGCTGGCGCCGCGGGCCGCCCGCACGAAGCCCGTCGCCGCCGCCGGGACCGTGAAGCTGCCAATCAAGCCCACCAGCAACAAGAAGAGGAAGCTGAACAAGACCGGCAGGGTCAAGGTCAAGGTCAAGGTCACGTTCACGCCAACCGGCGGCACGGCGAACACCGAGTCGAAGTCGGTCAAGTTGAAGAAGAAGCTCTAGCTCGTTCGGCACAGCTCCCGGTTGATGCGTCGGGCGCCGACCGTAGCCTGGGGCCATGGCGCGCTATAGGAGTTCCTTCTTCTGCCAGTCCTGCGGGCATGAGTCGCTCGCGTGGTCAGGGCGCTGCGGCGGCTGTGGCGAGTGGAACACGCTGGTCGAGTCGCCGAAGGCCGAGGCCGCCAAGGGCGCGGGTCGCGGCGCGGCCCGTGCGGCGGAGCCCGCGCGGCCGGTGGCGCTGCGCGACGTCT
>DAIRGH010000135.1:0-6609 GCA_036794585.1 Solirubrobacterales bacterium
GGCGTCCTATGCGCTTGAGATCGCCAAGCTCGCAGCCGCACAGCGACGCCGCGCCGCGCTGGTCGGCTCAGCGGAGGTCGCCGCCGACGCCGTCGGCTTCGCCGCGCTCCTCGCCGGCAGCGTCCGCGCCGGCACCCCGGTCCTTTAAGTCGCTAGCTTGGGCCCATAGCGGCCGCCGACCAAGCCACGCGCCCACCCGCCCAGGAGCTCGAGCGGCGATTGGGCGAGATCGACTGGTACCACACGCAGGAGCTGGCGCCCGGCGTGGTCACGCCGGGAATGTTCGATCTGCGTCCCTACGTGCCGCGATACGGGATTCCGGACGACCTCTCCGGCCGGCGCGTGCTCGACGTCGGCACCTTCGAGGGCTTCTGGGCGTTCGAGCTGGAGCGCCGCGGCGCCGCCGAGGTTGTCGCGATCGACGTCGACGACATCCTCGACCTCGACTGGCCGCCTCGCATGCGGCCCGCGTCGGGCGCGCGCCGCGGCGAGGGCTTCGAGCTCGCCGCCGAGGCGCTCGGCAGTCGCGTACGGCGGGTCGCCGTCTCGGTCTACGAGGCGACCCCCGAGCGCCTCGGCGGCCCCTTCGACCTCGTCTTCGCCGGCTCGGTGCTGATGCACCTGCGCGATCCCATGCTGGCGCTCGAGCGGCTCGCCGGTCTCTGTCGCGGTCGCCTGATCGTCGCCGACGAGTACAGCCGCAGGCTGGCCCTGCTGCCGTTCGCGGCGGCGGAGTTCCGGGGCGACAGCCCGTGGATGACGTGGTGGCGGGCGTCACCGCGCACGCTCGCGCGGATGGTCCACGTCGCGGGGTTCGAGGACGTCGAGCGCGTCGCCCGGTTCCGGATGCGCTTTCGCGAGCAGCGCGGTGCGGTCCCCCATGTGGTCGTCCACGCACGGGGTCGCGGGTGAACAGGTTTGATCCAGGCATCGGCGAGCACTGTTAGGGTGCGCGACGCTTTAGGCATGAATTGAGATCAAAGGAGAAGACGATGACCAAGAGTGAGTTCGTCGATCGAGTCGCAGGGAGCTTCGAGAGCAAGAAGGCCGCTGCCGACGCGGTCGACACGATCCTCGATGGCATCACCAACACGCTCGCGGGTGGGGGCGAGATCACGTTCACCGGGTTCGGCAAGTTCAGCGTCGCCGAGCGCGGTCCGCGCCAGGGCGTCAACCCCAGGACGGGCGAGCGGATCACGATCGCGGGCGGCAGGGTGCCGAAGTTCTCGGCCGGCGCGGGCCTGAAGTCGAAGGTCAAGGGGAGCTGACCGAGGCGTTTGCTGACCGGCTGGCCGCTCTCGTCGCGGAGCGGCGCAGCCAGGTCTGCCTCGGGCTCGACCCGGAGCCCGAGGCGGTCGACGCGCTCGTCCGCCGCTGCGAGGACTTGATCGAGCGCACGGCGGGCTCGTGCGTGGCGGTCAAGCTCCAGCTCGCCTGCTTCGAGCGACTCGGAGGTCCCGGCTGGGAGGCCGTGGGCACGGTTGCCGATACCGCCCGGCGCCACAACCTGCTCGTGATCGCCGACGGCAAGCGGGGCGACGTCCCGGTGACCGCGGCGGCTTACGCCGAGGCGCTGTTCGGTCCGGCGGGGCTCGGCGCCGACGCCGCGACGCTCAACCCGCTGCTCGGCCGCGACGCGCTCGAGCCGCTGCTCGACGGCGCGGCCGGCACCGGCGCCGGGGTCTTCATCCTCGTGCGCACGTCGAACCCCGGGGCCGGCGATCTGCTCGACGCCGAGACGGCCGACGGGCCGCTCTACGAGCGGATCGCACGGCTCGTCGACGCCGAGGCGCACCGGCTGGCCGGGCGCGATGGGCTCAGCGGGGTCGGTGCGGTCGTCGGTGCGACCGAGCCTCGGCATCTGGGCCGGCTGCGCGAGCTGATGCCGCGCTCGATCTTCCTGATCCCCGGCGTCGGCGCGCAGGGCGGCAGGCCCGCCGATCTCGGGCCCGCCTTCGGCCCATCCCAGGCGTCGGCCCTGGTCACGGCGTCGCGCTCGATCGCAGGCGCCGCCGACCCGGCGGCGGCCGCCGAGACGCTGCGGGACGAGGTCTGGGGCGTCTCGCAATAGCCCGCCCGGAGGGCTTGGGAATGGGGATATGCAGCGCAATCGAGGCCCTACGATGGCCTTGGGATGGAATCGAGAGGGCGCGAGCCGGGCCCGCGAAGCTGGACCCTGAGGGTGCTCGCTCCCGTGGCGCTGATCGCCACGGGGCTGGTTGCGGTCCTGATCGTGATCGCCGCGGTCGACGGCTCCGACGACGAATCGACGAGCGCCGAGCGCACGACGACGACGACCGAGGAGACGGGCTGCGCCGGCGGCGAGCCGCCGGCCGCGAACGCGGTCGAGGACGGCTATTACGTGCTCGAAGCGGGCGAGGACCTGACCACCGTCGAAGAGCGGACCTGCATCCCGGTCGAGGAGCTGCTGGACCTGAACCCGAACCTCGACCCGCTCAGCCTGCCCGTGGGCGGTTGCGTCGACCTGGTCGTCGACGGCTGCAAGGCGCTCGCGCAGAGCTGACCCCGTGGCGCCGGCCCCTGGCCGCGGCGCTGCTCGTGCTGGCGCTCGTCGCCAGTCCGGCACATGCGCAGTCGCCCCCGGAGGTCGCGGCGAGGTCGTACATCGTCGTCGATGCCCGCGACGGCGACGTCCTCGCCCGCCAGCTGGCCGACCGCGAGGTCTCGATCGCGAGCGCGACGAAGCTGATGACGGCGTACGTCGCCCGCCGCTCGCTCAAATTGCGCGAGACCGTGGTCGCACCGCCTTATCAGGCGCTCGCGGCCGAGTCGCTGCTGGGGCTCGAGGCCGGCGAGCAGATCCAGGTTCGCGACCTCCTCTACGGCCTGCTGATGGCCTCGGGCAACGACGCCGCGGTCACGCTCGCCGAGGCGTCGACCGGCTCACAGGAGGCGTTCGTGGCGAAGATGAACGCGGGCGCCCGGCGGCTCGGTCTCGACCACACTTCCTACGCCAACCCGATCGGCCTCGATCAGCCGGGCAACTACTCGAGCGCCCGCGACCTGGCCGAGCTCGCGGTGGAGCTGCGCGGCGATCCCGCGCTGCGCCGGATCTTCGACACCGCCGAGTACGACACCGTCAGCGGGGTCCGGCCGCGCCATGTGGTCAACCGCAACACCCTCGTCCTCACGGTCCCGTGGATCGACGGGATCAAGACGGGATACACGCTGAGCGCCGGCTACGTGCTCGTCGGCTCCGGCGAGCGCCGCGGCGTCGACCTGATCTCGGTCGTGCTCGGGGCTCCGGGCGAGGCCGAGCGCGACCAGGCAACCCTCGACCTGCTCGAGTACGGCTTCTCGCTCTACCGGCAAGAGCATCCCGTCGATGCCAACGCCATGCTCGCCTCGGCCGCGATCCGCTACCAGGACGAGACGCTGCCGCTGCTCGCCGGCCACGGGGTCGAGGTGGCGGCCCGCCGGGACCAGGACCTGGCGGTCGCGATCGACGCCCCCACCGAGGTCGAGGGCCCGATCGAGCGCGGCGAGCGCCTCGGCCGGGCGACGGTCACCCTGGACGGCGGGCTGGTCGACCGGGTGCCGCTGCGCGCCGCGCGCTCGATCGCCGAGGCGAGCTTGCTGCAGCGCTATGACGCCGCCGTCCCCGGCCCGCGTGCGCTGGCAGTCGTGGTCGCAATCGCGGCGGCCGCCGGGCTGCTCGCAACGGCCGTTGCGTTGCTGCGGCGGCGGACCGCATCGGCCTGAGCCCGAACTCGCGCGCGGTAGCCTGTCTCGCCGGGAACTGACTTGATCCTCACGGTCACCCTCAACGCCGCGATCGATCGCACCGTCGCCGTGCCGAACATCCGGCTCGGGCAGCGCCACCGCGCGGTCGAGTCGCGAACCGTCGCCGGCGGCAAGGGCGTGAACGTCGCCCGGGCGCTGAGGTTGCTCGGCAAGCCGGTGATCGCGACCGGGTTTGCGGGCGGCGCCACTGGGTCGCGCGTGATCGAGCTGCTGTCCGAGGAGCAGATCCTCAACGACTTCATTCACATCGGCGGCGAGTCGCGGACCAACCTCGCGGTGATCGACCCGACCTCGGGGATGCAGACCGAGATCAACGAGCGCGGCCCCGAGATCGGCGAGGCCGAGCTCGAGCGCCTGGTCGAGCGCCTGCTCTACCTGGCGCAGGGCGCCTCGATCTGCGTGCTCGCCGGAAGCCTGCCCGCCGGGGTCGACGCCGACCTCTATGCCCGCCTGATCACCGAGCTGCGGGCGCTGGGCGTGACCACGGTGCTCGACACCGACGGCGAGCCGATGCGGATCGGCCTGCGCGGCGAGCCGAGCGTCGTCGCGCCCAACGAGAGCGAGGCCGAGGAGGCGGTGGGCCACGAGTTCAACGACGCCGACGACCTCGCGCTCGGGCTTCAGAGCCTGGTCGAGATGGGCGCTCGCGAGGCGATCCTGACCCGCCCCGACGGCTGTGTGGCGACCGTCGGCGAGAACGCCGAGCGCGCCTCGTACGAGGCGCGGATCGAGCCGCTCGATCCGGTGGCCACGGTCGGCTCCGGCGACGCGTTCCTCGCCGGGTACGTCGCGGCCCGCTACTCAGGATCCTCGCCCCGCGACTGCCTTGCCTACGGGGTCGCCTGCGGTGCGGAGTCGACGCAGCACTTCGGCGCGGGGGCGCTGGATCCGCGCGAAGTCGACCGGCTTCTGCCTCGGGTCGAGGTCGCCGAGCTCGCCAGCGCGGCCGCGGTCGAGTCGCTCTCTGGCGGGACGGTGCCTTCGCCCGGTCGCTGACCGGTGAGCGATCGCGCACCGACCCCGCCGGGCCCTTCCGCCGGGGTCATCGATTCGCCCGAGCTGCCGGCCGCGCCGGACCGGATCGACAGCTCTCGCTTCGGCCTGCGCCAGCTCGCCGCCCGCGGCGTGCTCATCAACGCGGCGTTTCAGGTCGGGTTCGCCGGGCTCAGCCTCGTGCAGCGCTTTGCCGTTGCCGCCTTCCTGACGACTGCCGAGTTCGGGCTCTGGGGGATCGTGCTGGTGATCGTCCTCACCCTGAGCTGGCTGAAGCAGGTCGGGATCTCCGACAAGTACGTCCAGCAGGACGAGCCCGACCAGGAGCTCGCCTTTCAGAAGGCGTTCACGCTCGAGCTCCTCTACACCGGCTGCTTCTGCCTGATCGTCCTGGCGAGCCTGCCGCTCTTCGCGCTGCTCTACGACAACACGGACATCGTGCTGCCGGCGGCCGTGCTGACGCTGTCGCTGATCGGCGGCGCGCTGCAGGCGCCGATCTGGATCAGCTTCAGGAGCATGCGCTTTGTCCGCCAGCGCACGCTCGAGGCGATCAACCCCGTGCTCGGCACGATCGTCATGGTCAGCCTGGCCGCGGCCGGCGCCGGCTACTGGTCGATCGTCGCCGGGATCGTGATCGGCAACTTCGCCGCCGCCGCGGCGGCGATCGCGACCTCGCCCTATCCCCTCCGGCTGCGCTACGACCACGGCACCCTGCGCAGCTACGTGAGCTTTTCCGGGCCGCTGCTGTTCGCCGCCTTCGCGGGGCTGGTGATCGTGCAGGGCACGATGCTCGTCGGCTCGTTCGAGGTCGGGCTCGCCGGCCTCGGCGCGCTGACACTCGCGACCTCGCTGCTCGCCTTCAGCGAGCGCGTCGATCAGGTCATCACCCGGACGATCTATCCGGCGATCTGCGCGGTGGCCGAGCGCCGCGAGCTCCTTTACGAGACGTTTGTCAAGTCCAACCGCCTGGCGCTGGTCTGGGGGATCCCGTTCGGCGTCGGCGTCGCCCTGTTTGCTGACGATCTCGTCCACTTCGTCCTCGGCGACCGCTGGGACGCGGCGGTGCCGCTGCTGCAGGCGCTCGGGATCATCAGCGCCCTGCGCCAGGTGGCGTTCAACTGGGGAGCGTTCTTCAACGCCCTCGGCAGGACCCTGCCGCTCGCGTACAGCGCGGCGATCCTGCTCGTCGTCTTCGCGCTGGTGACGGTCCCGGCGATGATCGCCTGGGGCCTGGACGGGTTCATCGTCGGCACCGCGGTCTCAGTCGTCGTCGAGCTCGCGGTCCGGGCGTACTACCTGCGCCGCCTGTTCTCCGGCTTCCGCATCGTCGGGCTGATTGCCCGCGCCGTGCTCCCGGTGCTGCCCGGCGCGCTGGTCGTGCTCGGGCTCAGGGCGCTCGAGTCGGGCCCGCGCGAGCCGGCGTACGCGGTGCTGGAGCTGGTCGCGTTCGTCGCCTGCACCGCCGCCATGACCATCGCCCGCGAGCGCCCGCTGCTCACCGAGATCCTCGGCTACCTGCGGCGCAGCGATCGCTCCACCCCGGAGCCCGCCGCCGGCCGTGTGGAATGATCCGCCGCCGCCGTGAGCGGACTCGAGATCACCGTGGTCGTGCCGACGAGGTCTCGAGAGACCCGCCTGGCGTTCCTGCTCGACGCGCTGGCGGCGCAGACGATCGAGCACGACCGCTACGAGGTGATCGTGGTCCGCTCCGAGGACGCGCTCGACGGCCCGCTGACCGAGTCCCCCCCGGACGGCTTCGAGGTCCGGTTCCTGAGCGCGCCGCGCGGCGTCGCCCGGCAGCGCAACGCCGGCTGGCGCGAGGCCCGGGCGCCCCTGGTCGCGTTCACCGAC
>DAIRGH010000005.1:0-53264 GCA_036794585.1 Solirubrobacterales bacterium
ACTGTGCTCGCGCTCGCTGTCGCGAGCGTCACGCTCGGCCTGCGCCGCGAGCACGGCGGCCACGGGCTCACCCGACTCGGCCGCCCGCCGGCGGGCGCGCTCCTCGTCGCTTGCGCCCAGGAACACCTTCAGCGGCGCCTCGGGGCTGACCACGGTGCCGATGTCGCGTCCCTCGGCCACGTAGCGGCCACCCGCGATCAGCTCGCGCTGGCGCGCGACCATCGCCTCGCGGACGCCGGGATGGACCGACACGCGCGACGCCGCCGCCGAGACCTCCGGCGTGCGGATCGCCTCGCTCACATCCTCGCCGTCGACGAGCACGGTGTCGCCATCGAAGGCGATCTCGAGCCCGCGGGCGATCGGCGCGACCGCCGCGGGATCGTCGAGGCCGGCGCCCGCGCGCAGGGCTGCGAGCGCGACGCTGCGGTACATCGCGCCCGAGTCGAGATAGGTGAAGTCGAGCGCGGCGGCGACGCCGCGCGCGACCGTGGACTTCCCGGCCCCGGCGGGCCCGTCGATGGCGATCACCATGCGGCGATGGAATATAGGGTTGGGCCACATGCAGACCTGGGAGCTCACTTCGCTCGGCGTTCAGCCACATCAGCCCGAAGTCCTGAGCTCAGACGACGAGGGCCGGGTGATCGCGATCAACCTGCCGGCGGGCGAGCGGCTCCAGGAGCACCAAGTGCACGAGCGCGCCTGGCTCTTGGTGGTGAGCGGCACAGTCGAGATCAACGAGCCCGGCGGGGAGGCGGTCAGGGGCGGCGCGGGGCTGCTCGCTAGCTTCGCCCCGAAGGAGCGGCGCGTCGTCGCGGCGACCGAGGACGCGCTGGTACTGCTCCTGCTCTCCCCCTGGCCCGGCGAGGGCCATCCCTCCCACCACCCGCGCTGATGGGGATGTTCAAGGACCTGCGCGGGCTGATGCGCTCCTCGAAGGAGCTCCAGCGCAACACGCCGAGGCCGAGCATGGGCGAGATGATCGGCCAGATGCGTGAGACCGTCGACAACATCAACGCGCAGCAGGTGGATTCCGGCCGGCTACTCGCCGAGGGCATGCCGGGAACGGCGATCGTCTGCGATATGGGGACGCCGGAGCGCGGCGCGACCTGGTTCAACCTGGTGCTCGACCTCGAGGTGCGTCCACGGACGCGGGAGCCCTATCGGGTCGCCAACGAGTATCTGGTTCCGGCAGCGGTTCACCTCGAGCCGGGGATCGAGCTGCCGGTGCGAATCGATCCCGAGGACCCATCGAAGCTCGCGATCGACTGGGACAACGCCCCGCGCGGACCGGCGCTGGGCGAGGTCCGTCCCGCCTAGCCGGCGAGCGGCGCGCTAGGCGTGCGCGGCTTCCAAGACCTCCGCCACGGCGCGGTTGACGCTCACCTCGCCGGTCGCCGCCTCGATGCGCTCGATCTCGACATCGCCGAGCTCGTCGCGCACGAACTCCGCCGCGAGCTCGGCCGAGCGGTCGGCCGCGTCGCGATCGCTGCAGATGGTGACCGTGAAGACTCTGCCCTCGCCGCCTCTATCGGCGCCCGCGTCGATCGCCTGGTAGGCGACGAAGCCGGGCATCTCCTCGAGCCGCGGGGCGAACTTCTCGTCGACCCGCTGCATCAGCTCGGCGACCTTGTCCGCATCGACACCGTACTTGCGCACACTCGCGTACATCAGTTCTCCAATCCTTCGGGGCGATGGCCGGCGACCGCGGGCCCAAGCCGACTCTATACCCGCGAGTCGAGCCCGGTGAGATCGGCTTCGAAGCCGGGGTAGCTGACCCCTGCAGCCTCGAAGCCGACGACCTCGACACCCTCGGTGCTGGCCACACCTGCGATCGCGCCGAGCAGCGCGAGGCGATGGTCACCGGCCGCGTCCAAGGTGCCGCCGCGCAGGCCCCCGGCGCCGGCGACTGCGAAGCCGTCCCCGGTCGCCTCGATCTCGCCGCCCAGCGCCCGCAGGCCGGCGACGACGGTGGCGATCCGGTCCGACTCCTTGTGGCGCAGCTCCCCGGCTCCGCTGACCACGGTCTCGCCGTCGGCGAAGCATCCCGCCAGCGCCACCAGCGGCAGCTCGTCGATCGTCAGCGGCACCTCGCCCCCGCCGACCCGGGTGCCCTGAAGCGGTCCGGAGCGGGCGACGATCGTGGCCACCGGCTCGCTCCCGGCCGGGGTCGTCTCGACGACCTCGATCGCCGCGCCCATCCGGGTCAGGATGCCGAGCAGCCCGATGCGCCCGGGGTTGATCCCGACGCCCTCGAGCCGCACCTCGCTGCCCCGGACGATCGCCGCGGCGACGATCAGGAACGCGGCCGAGGAGAAGTCTCCCGGGATCGCGATCTCCCCCGGTTCCAGCCGCTCGGCTTGGGCGACCGTCACCCGCTTCGCGGGAAGCTCGCCGTGCACGGTCACCGGCGTGCTCGCGTTCGTGACCGTCACCGCCGCTCCGGCGGCGCGCAGCATGCGCTCGGTGTGGTCGCGGGTGGGGCGCTGCTCGATCACCGACGTCTCGCCGTCAGCCAGGAGGCCGGCCAGCAACACGCACGACTTGACTTGGGCGCTGGCGACCGGCATGCGGTACTCGATGCCCCGCAGCGCGTTCGCGCCGACGTTCAGCGGCGGCACCCGCCCGTCGCGGGCCGCGAGGTCGGCGCCCATGGCGACGAGCGGCTCGACAATCCGGTCGACCGGACGCCTGCGGATCGAGTCGTCGCCGTCGAGCGTCCATTCGCCTTGGGGCTGGCCGGCGAGCCAGCCGGGAAGGATGCGGATGAGAGTCCCGGCGTTGCCGACGTCGATGCGCGCCGGTCTCGCCCCGCGCAGACCGACGCCCCGAATTCGCAGCTCGTCTCGGTCTCCCGCCACGTCTGCTCCAACCGCCCGGATGGCGTCGAGCGTCGCGCGCGTATCGGCGCTGTCGAGATAGCCGCGAACGCTGGTCTCGCCCTCCGCCATCGCAGCGACGATCGCCGCCCGGTGGGAGATCGACTTGTCCGGCGGCGGCGTGAGCGTTCCCCGCAGCGGGCCGCCGGGCTCGAAGCGCCGGTTCATCCGCCGCCGGCGACCAGCGAGGCGGAGTGGCCGAGCTCGCGCACGACCGTGGCGGCGCGGTCGGCCTCGGCTTCGCCCGCGACCCAGATCGAGATCGCGCCGGTGCGCATGTCGGGGGCCGGGTAGAGCGCCATGTCCTCGATGTTGACCTGCGCGCGGCCGAGCGCCAGCGCGATCTCGGCCACCGTCCCTGGCCGGTTCTCGACCCCGATCCGCAGCTCGCGCAGATCGCCGCCGATCAGGTCGGACTCGAGCAGCCGGCGCCGGTCCGCGCCCGCGGCGTCGTGCCATTTGCCGACGGCCTCGGAGTCACCATCGCGAATCAGCTTCGCGGCCTCGCGCAGGCGCTCGCCGACCGCCTCGATCTCGCTCGCGACCGCGTCGCGGTTGGTGGCGAAGATGTCTCCCCAGATCGCGGGGTTGGCGCCGGCGACCCGGGTCGTGTCGCGAAAGCTCCGTCCGACCTCGGGCAACCGCTCGGACTCCTCGGCCAGCGCGGCCGCCGCCTGCTGGACCAGGACGTTGGCGAGCACGTGCGGCAGGTGGCTGACCGTTGCCATTACCCGGTCGTGGGTCTCGGGGTCGATCGCCTGCGGTCGCGCGCCCAGCTCGGTGACCGTGCGCTGTAGGCGGTCGTAGTGAACTCCGCTGGAGCCCTCGGTCGGGGTCAGGTACCAGCGCGCCCCCTCGAGCAGCTCGGCTCGGGCGCCTTCGACACCGGACGTCTCGGCTCCGGCCAGGGGATGACCGCCGATGAACCGCGCGCCTTCGGCACCGGCCGGGATCGCATCGAGCAGGCTGCGCTTGGTCGAGCCGACGTCGGTGACGACCGCGTCGCCGCCGGCCGCGAGCGCCTCGGCGACCAGCGCCGGCAGCGCGCCGACCGGGGCGGCGCAGAAGACCACGTCCGATCCCTCGACTGCCTCGGCGACCGACGCCGCCGCTTCGCTGAGGGCACCGAGCTCAACCGCGCGCGACGCGTTCGCTCGGTCGGCGTCGAAGCCCACCACCTCGGCCTCGAGCCTTCCCCTCGCCGCCAGTCCGATCGAGCCGCCGATCAGCCCGACGCCGAGGACGGCTACCTTCAAACGGTCTCGACCTGCTTGCCCGCCACGTCGGCGACCCGTCGCAGCTGCTCGGCGTACTCGGCGAAGGCCTCGGTCGCAAGCGCCTGCGGACCGTCGCAGATCGCGTGCTCGGGGTCGTTGTGGACCTCGACGATGACCCCGTCGGCGCCGGCGGCCGCGGCCGCAAGCGACATCGACTTGACCCAGTCGCGCCGGCCTGGCGCGTGGCTGGGGTCGACGACGACCGGCAGATGCGAAAGCTCGCGCAGCACCGGGATCGCCAGCAGGTCGAGTGTGAACCTGTAGGCGGTCTCGAAGGTGCGGATCCCGCGCTCGCAGAGGACCACGTTCGGGTTGCCCTCCTTGAGCACGTACTCCGACGCCATCAGCAGGTCGTCGAGGGTCGAGGACAGGCCGCGCTTGAGCAGCACCGCCTTGCCGCTGCGACCGGCCTCGGTCAGCAGCGTGTAGTTCTGCATGTTGCGGGCGCCGATCTGGATCACGTCGGCGACCTCGACCACGTCGGCGAGGTCGCGCACGTCCATCAGCTCGGTGACGATTGGCAGGCCGGTCTGCTCCTTGGCCTCCTGCAGCAGCCGCAGCCCTTCCACGCCGAGGCCCTGGAAGCTGTACGGCGAGGTCCGGGGCTTGTAGGCGCCGCCTCGCAGCATCGTCGCCCCGTTGTCGGCCACCGCCCGCGCGGTCTCGAGCAGCTGCTCGCGGCTCTCGACCGTGCACGGGCCGGCGATCAGGGCGAAGTGCTCGCCGCCGAGCTTGCGGCCGTCGACGTCGACCACTGTTCGCTCGCCCTTCTTGAACTGCGCCGAGGCGAGCTTGTACGGCTTCAGGATCGGGACCAGGTGGTCAACGCCCGCCGTGCCCTCCAGGCCCAGCGCGGCGACCCGATCGCGGTCGCCGATCGCGCCGATCACCGTCAGCAGCTCACCCTTGGAGATGTGCGCCGAGCAGCCCACCTCCTCGATTCGCTCGACGACGTGGGAGATCTGCTCCTCCGTCGCCCCCTCTTTCATCACGATCATCATCTGTTTCGGTCTCCGTCTCTAAATGAACTGGCAAATGGCAAGGGCTTCGCGCTCCTACGGCGTCCGGCGGTGCTTTCCTTCGTTTCCACGGACCTCTCGGCCGGGCCGGACGCCTAGCTAAATCGCCAGTAATAGGAGAACCACGCGCGCGACTGGAGCCCCGGACGGGCAGTCGAAACAGCCTGCGTGAGGGCGTGGTTCATCGCGCGGTTTGTACCACGGAGCGGGGAGATCCGCAAATCGAGCAAGCGCGCTGCCTAAGATCGCCTGGATGCTCAAGCTCATGATCGCGCTCGCCGCGGCCTCGATGGCGGGCGGCGGCGGGCCCTCCTTCGAGGGCCACTCCGAGCCGATCCGCGGCCAGATCGCAGAGAGGATCGAGGGCAGCTCGTGGCATCCCGGCTGTCCGGTCGGGCTCGACAAGCTGCGCCTGCTCGAGCTCACGCACTGGGGCTTCGACGGCGACGTGCACAGGGGGCGGCTGGTCGTCCATCGCCGCGAGGCCGGCGGCGTGCTGGCCGTGATGAAGCGCCTGTTTCACCTCCGCTACCCGATCCGCCGCATGGAGCTGATCGACCGCTACGGGGCCGACGATCACCGCTCGATGAACGCCGACAACACCTCGGCCTTCAACTGCCGCTTCGTCGCCGGCACCACCCGCTGGTCGATGCACGCGTACGGTCGCGCGATCGACGTCAACCCGATCGAGAATCCCTACGTCTCGGGCTCGCGCGTATCGCCTCCCGCCGGCGCCCCCTACGCCGACCGCTCGCGCAATGCCAAGGGCATGATCCACGCCGGCGACGAGGTCGTCGAGGCGTTCGCGAAGAAGGCCGGCTGGGAATGGGGCGGCGCGTGGCCGGGCGCGCGCGACTACCAGCACTTCTCCAGCAACGGCTCGTAGTGGAGCCGCGCATCCAGCTCGACGAATCGGCGTATCTGCGACCGGTCGCAGAAAGCGACGTCGACGAGCTCGACGCCCTCGTCGAGGCCAACCGCGCCTATCTCGCGCGCTGGATGCCATGGGCGCCCGCCCAGACGCACGAGTCGACTCGGGAGTTCGTCCGCACGGCCCAGTCGCAGCTCGAGTCGAACGACGGCTTTCAGGCGGCGCTCGTCGTCGACGCCGCCCTGGCCGGCGTATTCGGCTACCACGCCGTCGACTGGGTGCACCGCCGGACGACGCTCGGCTACTGGCTCGCCGAGGCGGCGCAGGGGCGCGGCCTGGCGACCCGGGCGGTGGCGGCGCTGATCGATCACGCCTTCACCGAGTGGGACCTGCACCGGGTCGAGATCCGGGCCGCGGTCGGCAACGAGCGCAGCCGCGCCATCTGCGAGCGGCTCGGGATGACCCTGGAGGGCAAGCTCCGCGAGGCCGAGTGGGTCGGAGACCGCTGTCACGACCTCGCCGTCTACTCGGCGCTCGCCCCGGAGTGGCGCAGCCGCGGCTAGAGCGCGGCGGCGAGCGCGTCGAGGAAGCGCCGGTTCTGCTCGGTGGTGCCGTAGGTGACCCGGATGTGGCCCGGGCCGCCGAGCGGCGTGCCCGGCCGGACGATGATCCCGTCCTCGGCGAGCTTGGCGACGATCGCTGTCTCGTCGCGGTCGCCCAGCGAGACCCAGGAGAAGTTCGCGTGTGAGTCGGGAGTCTCGAGCCCGAGTTCGCGCAGGCCCTCCTGCACCGTGACCCGCTCGACGATCGTGCGCTCGACCCGTTTGGTCACATCGTCTTGGTGGCGGACGGCCTCCGCCCCCGCCGCCTGCGCCAGCGCGTTGACGCTGAACGGCTGGCGCACCGCGTCGACGGCGGAGCGGAACGCCGGCGAGCACAGCGCGTAGCCGACCCTCAGGCCGGCGAGCCCGTAGACCTTGGAGAACGTTCGCAGCAGCACCAGGTTGGGGAACTCGCGGCGCAGGTCGGCAGTCGCGTCCGGGTCGTCGTGGAGCTGGAACTCGACGTAGGCCTCGTCGACGATCACGGTGACGTGGCCGGGCGCGCGCTCGCAGAGCTCTGCGATCCGCACCGCGGGCAGGTGGGTCGCGGTCGGGTTGTTGGGGTTGCAGACGATCAGGAGCTGGGTCGCCGCAGTGACCTCGGCGAGCATCGCGTCGAGGTCGTGCACGTCTCCCTCGGCGAGCGGGACGCGAATCTCGCGCGCGCCCGAGAGCGGTGCGAGGTAGGGGTAGATGGAGAACGACGGCCAGGCGTAGACCAGCTCGTCGCCGGGCTCGCACAGGGCCAGCGCTGCGGCGAGCAGGATCTCGCAGGAGCCGTTGGCGACCGCAACCTGGGCCGAGTCGACCTCGTGGCGCTCGGAGATCCGCCGCCGCAGCAGGGTCGCGGCCGGGTCCGGGTAGCGGTTGGCGGCTGCGGCGGCCCGCGCGATCGCCTCGGCGACCGCAGGGTGCGGTCCCCACGGCGACTCGTTGGAGGCGAGCTGGGCGATGTCTGAGCCCGCGATCGCCTCGGGCGCCTTGCCGGCGGGGACGCCGGCCTGATAACCCGGGATCGCGGCGAGCTTCTGCGCGAAGGTGACGCTCATTGCGCGGAATGTAGATCCGCGCGCAGCTTTTGGGTCTCGCCGATGTAGACGTGGACGGGCTCGCGGTCGCTCGGGCCGTAGTAGTGGGCGAGGACCCGGATCACCCGCGGCATCGCCCCGGGCACGTCCATCTCGCGGTTGCAGAGCAGCGGCACCTGGTCGAGCCCGAGCTCGCGCGCGGCGACAGCGGGAAACTCGGCGTTGAGGTCGTCGGTGACGGTGAAGATCACCGAGACGAAGTCCGAAGCCTCGAGCTCGTTTCGCTCCATCAGCTCCTCCATCAGCGCGCGGGTGGCCCCGAGGATTGCCTCGCTCGCATTGCGCTCCGCCTGAGCTGCGCCCCGAACTCCCCACAACCGGTCGTCGTTCATCGCCTAAGCATCCTTCCAGAGCCGCCGCAGCTCGGCCGGCCGCAGGCGCCTCGACTCGCCCTCCGCCAGGCCGCCCAGGCGCAGCGGCCCGAAGGCGACCCGCTCGAGCTCGACCACCTCGTTTCCGACCGCCTCGGCCATCCGCCGCACCTGCCGGTTGCGTCCCTCGTGGATCGTGAGCTCGATCACCCGTGGCGAGACGCGGCGCACCCGGGCGCGGGCCGTCGGCCCGTCGTCGAGCTCGACCCCCTGGCGCAGCCGTCGCAGCTCCGGATCGGCCGGCGCCCGCCGCAGCCGGACCCGGTAGGTGCGCGGCACCTCGAAGCTGGGATGGGTGAGCCGGTTGGCGAGCTCGCCGTCGTTGGTGAGCAGGATCAGCCCGGTCGAGTCGGCATCCAGGCGGCCGACCGGATAGAGCCGGCGCGGCGAATCGATCAGCTCGGTCACCGCCCGGCGCCGGCCGGGCTCGCGCGCGGTCGAGGTGACGCCCGCGGGCTTGTTCAGCATCCAGACCTCGCGCGGCTCGGGGCTCACCGGGCGCCCGTCGACCTCCACCCCGCTCTCGTGGTCGACGTCCCGGGCTGGGTCGCGGACGACCTCGCCGCCAACCCGGACGTGCCCGTCGGCGATCAGCTGCTCGGCCCGGCGGCGCGAGGCGACCCCCGAATGGGCGAGGTACTTGGCGAGGCGCATCGGAGATGCGAAGCTAGCGCCAGATGCTCACCCGCATCCGATCGAAGCTCACGTACGCCAACGTGATGGCGACCGCCGCGATGTTCGTCGCCGTGAGTGGCGGCGCCGTCTACGCAGCCACCGAGCTGGGGCGAAACGACGTCACCGCCAAGAACCTCGCCCCAAAATCGGTGGGCAGCTCGGAGCTGAAGAAGGACGCGGCCAAGGGCGGCGACGTAGACGAGGCGACCCTGAGCCGGGTCCCGAGCGCAACCGAGGCGAACTCGGCCGATCGAGCCGGCTCCGCGTCGGAGGCGAGCACGTCCGACCTGCTCGACGGCTTCGACGCGAACAGTCTCGTCAGAACCGCTGCCGGCAGTACGGCCAACGCGCCGGAAACCGGCACCGCCGCGACGGCCACTATCCAGGCTCCGGTGCCGGGCTTTCTGACGATCTTCGCCACAGCTGACTTCGTCTACGGATCGGCCGCCGACCAGGTCGAGTGCTTCCTGGAGGTCGACGAGACGACCGTCCCGAACACGTCGAGAGTCAGCAACATCAACGGGTCCTCGGGCGCCGAGGCCGACTCGGATTGCGCGACCAACGCGACCCGGTCGGTCGCCGCGGGCTCGCACAAGGTCGATCTCGAGATCGCGCAGGTCGACGACGGGACCGTCGCCGCGGCGGGCGTGAGCGTGATCTTCACGCCGTTCGACGCAAACGGCGCGGTCGGCTAGCTACGCGGCGCGCTGCTCGCCGGCCTTCAGGAGTCGCTCGCGCAGCTCGGCCTCGTCCTCGGGGGAGGGGTCGAAGCGCGCCGGATCGGGCAGCGCGTCCAGCCCGCTGAGCCCGAAGAGGCGCTCGAAGAGCGCGGTCGTGCGGTAGATCACCGCGCCGAAGCGCGAACGCCCGGACTCCTCGATCAGGCCGCGCTCGGTCAGGGTCTGCACCGCCGACTCCGAGGCGACGCCGCGGATGCGCGCGATCTCGGGCCGCGAGACGGGCTGCAGGTAGGCGACGATCGCCAGCGTCTCGGCCTGGGCCTGGGTCAGCGGCGGCGTCTTCGGCTTCGCCAGCAGGCGCCGGGCCTCGCGCTCGGCGTCGGGATGGGCGGCGAGCGCGTAACCGCCGGCGACCTCGCGCAGCACGACCCCGCGCCCCGTGAGCGAGGCGCCGAGCAGATCGAGTGCGCGGTCGATCTCGGCCTCCGTCGCCTCGCAGGCCTCGGCGAGCTCGGCGGTGCTCACCGGCTCAGGCGCCAGGAAGAGCAGCGACTCGACGATCCGCTCGAGGCCGGCCGCCTCGCTCATGCCGCCTCAATCTGAATGGGCCCGAAGACCTTTTTCTGGCTCCAGCTCGCCTCGCCGCGCTTGTAGAGCTCCAGCAGCGCGAACAGGGTCACGGCCTGGGTGAGCCGCTCCTCGGAACCGAAGCTCTCGTCGAAGTCGATCGGCCCGCGGGTGGCGAGCAGCTCGCGCAGGACCCGCAAACGGCGCTCGAGCGACACCGTCGGGCGGATGTGGCTGGTGTCGGGGCGCGGCGGCGTGCGGAGCAGGTCGCCGATCGCCGCCGCAAGCAACTCGGGCTCGTACGCGGGGCGGGCGGCGTCGAGCGCGACCCGGCGCAGCTCCGGCGGCAGGGGCGCCGAGCGGTACAGGTAGCGGCGCCCATCGGCGAACAGCTCGGCTAGGTGCTGGGCGGCGTCGCGGTAGCGTCGGTACTCGAGCATCCTGGCGAGCAGCTCCTCGGCGGCCTCCTCGGGCGCGAGCTCGAGCTCCGTGTCGTCGGCCGACGGCAACAGCAGCCGCGACTTGAGCTCGAGCAGCGAGGCGATCAGGACGAGGAACTCGGTCGCCGCCTCGAGCTCGAGCTCGCCCTGCTCCTCGACGTGCTCGAGGTAGGCGATCACGATCTCGCCCAGCTCGACCTCGGCAAGCGCGATCTCCTCGCGCAGGATCACGGTCATCAGCAGGTCAAACGGCCCGGCGAAGACGTCGAGATCGAGGTCGAGCTCAGCGGCTCTCACAGGCGGCAGGGTAGACAGGCCGTCGGTCAGGCTCGCCCCGGCCCGATCCCCATTGCATCCCGAACCTCCGCGAGCGTCGGCCCGGCGATCGCCCGTGCCTTCTCGGCCCCCGCGGCGAGGATCTCCTCGAGCCCCGACTCGTCGGCGCGCAACTCGTCGTAGCGCTCGCGAGCCGGCTCGAGATACCCGACGACCTCGTCGGCGACCGCGCGCTTGAAGTCGCCGTAGCCCGAGCCGGCGAAGTCGGCCTCAACCTGGTCGGGCGTGCCGCGGCGGACGGCGGCGAGGATCTCGATCAGGTTCGAGATCCCGGCCTTGTCATCGCCGCGGCGGACGTCGGAGCCCGAGTCGGTGACGGCGCTCATCACCTTCTTCCGGATCGCGTCCTCGTCGTCGAGGATGTAGACCGTCCCCTGCTCGGAGCCGTAGGTGGTCGACATCCGCGTCTCCGGGTCCTGCAGGTTCATGACTCGCGCTCCGGTCGTCGGGATCCGCGCCTCGGGCTCGACCAGGATCTCGCCGAAGCGCTCGTTGAAGCGGCGGGCGATCTCGCGCATCAGCTCGATGTGCTGGCGCTGGTCCTCGCCCACCGGCACGGTGTCTGCCTTGTAGGCGAGCACGTCGGCCGCCTGCAGCACCGGATAGAAGAAGAGCGCCGCCGAGACCAGCTCGCGCTGGCGCGCCGACTTCTCCTTGAACTGGTGCATGCGGTTGAGGTCGCCGTGGGCGGTAACCGCCGACAGCAGCCACGTGAGCTCGGGGTGCTCGCGTACGTCGGACTGGCGAAAGAGGATGCAGCGCTCGGGATCGAGGCCGGCGGCGATCAGGATCGCGGTGGTGTCATAGAGGCGCTCCCGCAGCTCGGCCGGGTCATAGGCGACCGAGACCGCGTGCAGGTCGACGATGCAGTAGATCGCCTCGCCGTCGTCCTGGCCGTCGACGTACTGCTGGATCGCGCCGATGTAGTTGCCCAGGTGCTTTCGCCCCGTCGGCTGGATGCCGCTGAAGATCCTCACCGCGTGGACTCTATGAAGTAGCCAGTCGGCCGCACTCGCCGGCGGTCGCGGCGGACCCCGGACCCGGCTGCGGCTCGCGCTCGGGCGTGCGTTCAGGGTTCTGCACCCAGAGCAACGCGATGAGGCCGCCAACCACCATCAGGCCGGCCCCGATCAGGATCCCGAGGTGAAACGCCGACACCGATGAGTCGGTGAGCGCGTCGCTGAGCTCGTCGGCCTCGGCGGCGGGCACGTCGCTGACGTCGCCCCGGGTCAGAGGCTGGGCTTTCGCGTCGTCGATGGCTGCGTTGGCCTGCGCGCTCACGGTCCCGGGAGCCACACGCTCGTCGATCGAGCTGGAGAACTGCGCCGAGACGATCGCGCCAAGGGCCGCGATCGCGAGCAGGCCGGCGACCCGGGCGACTGCGTTGTTGACGCCGGAGGCGATGCCGATGTGGCGCTCCTCGACCGAGTCGAGCACGGTCGTGGTCAAGGGCGCGACCGTCATCGACAGGCCGAGACCGAAGAGAAGTGTCGCCGGCAGAATCTCGCCCAGGTAGCTCGGATCGGCGTCGACGCGAACCAGCAGGGCCAGACCGGCGGCGCCGACGATCGGCCCGATGCCCATCGGCACGCGGGGGCCGATCCGCGACGCAAGCGCGCCGAAGCGTCCAGAGAGCAGGAACAGCATCAGCGTGGTCGGAGTCGTCGCGGCTCCGGCCTCGAAGGCCGTGTAGCCCGCCACCTGCTGGAGGAAGAGGGTGATGAAGAAGAAGCCGCCGATCAGTCCGGCGTAGACACAGAGAGTGGCGAGATTGACCGCGCTGAAGTTGTGCGAGCGAAACAGCTCCAGCGGCAGCATCGGCGCTCGCGCCCGGCCCTCCCACCAGACGAAGGCGGCGAGCGAGACGATGCCGACGACCAGCGGCACCCAGACGATGGGGTCGCCGAAGCCATACGTCGGCTGCTCGATCAGCGCGAACACTGGGCCTCCGAGCCCGATCGCCGAAAGCACGATCCCGGGGACGTCGATGCCGTGGACCGCCTGGGGGTCCCGGCTCTCATCGACCGCGTGCACGGTGAGCAGGAGGGTTCCCGCGATCAGCGGGAGGTTGATCCAGAAGATCAGCCGCCAGTCGACCTCGACCAGCAGGCCGCCGCCGGCCGGGCCGACCAGGGTCGAGATTCCGGCCCACGCGGTCCATAGCCCGACCGCGCGGCCGCGCGCCTCGCCCTCGAAGGTCGAGGCGAGAATCGCTAGCGAGCCGGGCACGAGCATCGCTCCAGCGATGCCCTGCAGCGCCCGCGCCCCAATCAGCGCCTCGTCGCTGGGCGCGATCGCGCAGAGGATCGAGGTCACGCCGAAGCCGACGAGACCGATGATGAAGATCAGCCGGCGTCCGTAGAGGTCACCGAGCGAGCCGCCGACCAGCAGCAGCGAGACGAGCGTGAGCAGATAGGCCTCGACGATCCACTGCTGTCCGGCGAGCCCGGTGTCGAGGTCGTCCTGAATCGCCGGCAGTGCGACGTTGACGACGGTCGAGTCGAGGAAGACGATCGTCGAGCCGAGGATCGTCGCGATCAGCGTCAGCAGCTGCTTGCGCGTCACCCGGCAAGTCTTTCAGGCACCCGCTGCGAGCCGGGACCTCTCGCGCCGCCGCCGCCGTATGGAAGGCATGAGAACGAGACTCGCCCTCCCCCTGCTCGTGCTGGCCACCGCGGCCATGCCGTCGACGGCGATCGCCGACGGCCTTCCGGTCCCGGTCGAGGACACCGGACTGACGGGCATCGCGGAGGAGGGTGGCGTCTACCGCTTCATCAGCCTGCCCGACGGGCGGGACACGCTCGTCGCCCGCACGGTGCAGAACGGCGGCGCGATCTCCCGCACCACCTCGCTCTCCGGCCGGTACACGATCCCAGCGGTCGGCATCGACGGCTCGCCGAGCGGGCTCTCGGCCGACGGCCGCACGCTTGTCCTGATCCGGCCGCGCCCGTCGTTCCCACGAGCGACGACTGAGTTCGCGGTCCTCGACGCCGAGCGGCTGCGGCTTCGTGAGCGGATCGCCCTCGACGGCGACTTCAGCTTCGACGCGATCTCGCCCGACGGGTCGCGGATGTACCTGATCCGCTACCTCTCGCCCCGCGACTACACCCGGTACGAGGTGCGCGCCTACGACCTCGAGAAGGGGCAGCTCGTTCCGGGCGCGATCGTCGATCCCAACGAGCCCGGCGAGGAGATGTATGGCGTCCCGCTCTCAAGGCGGACCAGCCCCTCGGGACGCTGGGCGTACACGCTGTACTGGGGCAACGAGCACCCGTTCGTGCACGCGCTCGACGCCGGACGCGGGGCGGCGGTCTGCATCGACCTCGACTCGCTCGCGGGCGTGCGCGACATGGGTGCGCTGCGGCTCGAGTCGGGGCCGGGCCCGTCGACGCTGACCGTGATCCGCCGCGGCGAGCCCGCCGCCCAGGTGGACACCGGCTCGTTCGAGGTCTCGATCCCGGCCGCCACGGCCCCGCCGGTTGCGCCGCCCGGCGACGACGGCTCCTCGATGGCGATCTGGGCGCTCGCCGCGGGCGCGGGGCTGCTGGCCTTCGCGATCGTGATGATGCTGCGGCGCCGGCGCGGAGCGCCGTGACCAGCGAGCCGGCGCTCTGAGCGGTTTCGCCCCCATTGCGGCTCCTGCGGCGGGACAATCCGGGCTCGCGATGGACTCGGAGACGAAGCCGCTGATCCTCGCCGCCGGGCTCACCCGTCGTCGGCGCGAGGCCGCGCTGATCCGCGACGCGCAGCGAGGCTCGACCGACGCGCTGGAGGAGCTGTTTCGCCGCCACTGGCGGCGGGCGCATCGGGCCGCCTACCTCGTCGTCGGCGATTCGACCGCCGCCGAGGACATCGCCCAGGAGTCGTTCCTCGCCGCCATCCGCGCGCTCGACCGCTTCGACCGCCGCCGCCCGTTCGGGCCGTGGCTGCACAGGATCACGGTCAACCGCGCGATCGACTACGCCCGCGCGCGAGCGTTGCGGGGCGAGAGCGTGCTGCCCGATACCCCCGACCCGGCGGCAGCGCCGCGCGATCAGATCTCGGACGCCCTGCTGCTCGCCCTGGGCGAGCTCTCCCCCGAGCAGCGGGCTGTGGTCGTGCTGCGCCACCTGCTCGAGTACACGCCGGGCGAGATCGCCGAGATGCTCGGCCTGCCGCGGGGCACGGTCAACTCGCGCCTGCGCCGCGGCCTCGACCACCTTCGCCCGGCGATCGAAGGGCAGGAGCAGTGAGCCGCGACCGCGAGCTGGAGCGGCGCCTGCGCGAGCTCGAGGCCCCGGACGAGGCCGAAGCCGAGGCCCGCGCGTGGCCGGTGGTTCGCGAGGCCTATGCCGAGCGGGTGCCCGTGCGGCCCGCACCCCGTATGCGCCGGCTGGTGCTGATCGCCGCGGGCGGCGCCGCGGCGCTGGCGATCGGCCTCAGCCCGGCGGGCGCCAAGGTCGGAGAGTTCGTCGAGGACGTGGTCGGGATCGGCGAGGAAGACGCAAAGCCGGCGCTGCGCTCGCTGCCCGCCGCGGGCGAGCTGCTGGTCGAGTCCGAGGAGGGTCCGTGGATCGTGCGCGAGGACGGCTCGAAGCGCCTGCTCGGCGAGTTCGATGAGGCGACCTGGTCGCCCACCGGTCTCTACGTCGCGGTCACCCGCGGCAACGAGCTCTACGCCCTCGAACCCGACGGCGACCCCCGCTGGTCGATCGTCGCCCCGGACGCCGTCCACGACCCGCGCTGGGGCGGCGTCGACGGCGACACCCGGATCGCCTATCGCAGCGGCGGCGATCTGTGGGTCGTGGCCGGCGACGGAACGGGCGAACGGCGGCTCGCCCGAAACGTCGCACCGACCGCTCCCCTGTGGCTTCAGGACGACCTCGCCGCAACGCACGTGCTGGCGTACCTCGACCGGCAAGGGCGACCGAACGTCGTCGATGCCGATCGCGGGGCGCCGCTCAAACCATTCGTCGCCCGCGACCATGTTCGCGAGCTCTCCGACCGGTGGGTGGTCTCCGGGGACCCGTGGCGGGCGGCCCGCATCCACCGCGGACACGGTCGTTCGCGAGTGATCCTCGACCGCGGCGCCGATCGCGACGTGCTGTTCTCGGCCTCGGGTCGCCTGACCGGCCCCACCTGGTCTCCGGACGGGCGCTGGCTGCTCGTCGGCTGGCCGGCGGCCGACCAGTGGCTGTTCATCGACGCCGACCGCCCTCGCCACGTGATCCCGATCGACCGCATCTCCGAGCAGTTCGACCCGGGCGGGAACGGCGCGGGCCGCTTCCCCCGCCCGTCGGGCTGGCTCCTGCCCCGCCGCTGACGTGCACGCGGACGACGATCCCGGCCTGCCGATCAAGTTCGGGCCGTGCTCGAATGGCGAGTACGTTCCCGCGCCGCTGACTCCCGTCGAGCACGAGGCGATCCGCCGGGCGGGCGCCGCCTGCACGGCGAACGCCCGCAGCTCCGGCCTCTCGCGGCGCCAGTTCATGTTCACGCTGAGCGCCGCCGCGACCACCCTCCTGACGCTCCAGGGTTGCCTCGACGATGCCGGCGAGACGACCACCCCGGGCGGGCGCTACCGCGTGCCCCCCGAGGCCGATCGCGACCAGGATGCCGCCCGGGAGGCTTTGACGGGCGAGGAGTTCATCTTCGACGTCCAGGGCCATCACCTGGAGTACGACCTGATGCGCTCACCTCCGGGCGAGCCGTTCTTCGGCGCCGTCTTCCCCCAGGTCAACTGCGGCGAGGACGACCCCCGCGCCTGCTTCTCGCGCGAGGTCTTCCTCGAGGAGATGTTCCTGCGCAGCGACACCAACATGGTGACGCTGTCGGCGCTTCCGATCGCCCCCGAGGGCAGCCCCCTGTCGGCGGCGATCATGGAGGAGACCCGCCACACGGCCGAGCTCGTCTGCGGCTGGGACTCGGTCCTCCTGCACGCGCAGGCGCTGCCGAACTACGGCTCGTTGGACGCCAATCTCGAGGGGATGGCCAAGAACGCCGCTCGCTACCCGATCGCCGCCTGGAAGGTGTTCACGCACTACCCCGACGCCTTCGGCGAGCCCGGGAACGCCTGGCGCCTCGACGATCGCGACCCCGCGCTACCGCAGGTCGGGACCGCGTTCATCGAAAAGGCGCGCGAGCTGGGCGTCAAGGTGATCTGCGCGCACAAGGGGTTCGGCGGCGGCAGTCCCTACGCGACCCCGGACGACGTTCCCTACGCGGCCCGCGACTTTCCGGACGTCGCGTTCATCGTCTACCACTCCGGCTTCGAGCGCACCGGCCCGGCCGAGGGCCCGTACAGCGCCGCCACCGCCGACCTCGGCGTCAACCGGCTGATCAGCGCGATGAAGGCGGCGGGCGTCGGGCCGAACGAGAACGTCTACGCCGAGCTCGGGTCGACGTGGTGGACGATCATGCGCGACCCGACTCAGGCCGCCCACGTGCTCGGCAAGTTGATCAAGTACGTCGGCGAGGACAACGTCCTCTGGGGCACCGACTGCATCTTCTACGGCGCGCCCCAGGACCAGATCCAGACGTTTCGCTCGTTCGAGATCTCGCCGGAGTTCCAGGAGCGCTACGGGTACCCGGCGCTGACCCGCGAGCTCAAGGCGAAGATCCTCGGCCTCAACGGCGGCCGCGTGTACGGGATCGAGCCGCGCACCGACGAGTGCGACTTCACCCGCCGCGAGCTCGAGCAGATCCGCGCCGAGCTCCAGGGCAAGCACGCGACTCACGGCCCTCGCAATGAAGCCGAGGTGGAGGCGCTGCGCGCCGCGCATGAGGGCTGGCCGGGCTGATCCCGTCGAGACGTACATTTCCGTTGCCCCACAACGGATATGTGCGGCTCGGCAGGCGCCCTCAGGGCTCAGGCGGCTCCCGCAGCTGGTGTGCCGGGGTGAAGAAGTTGCGGTAGGCGAGGGTGGTCGCGATCAACGCGGAGAGCGCAACGCTGCCGAGCAGGACCCAGAGCAGGATCAGCTGCAGACGGACCGCATCCACCGGGTCGGCCCCGGCGAGCAGCATGCCGACCATCGCGCCCGGAAAGAAGATCAGGCCGGTCGTCTTGGTCGAGTCGACGAGCGCGATCGTGCCCGAGCGCAGGCTGCGGCGCAGGCTCGGCGCGGCGGCGACGGTGGACGGGGCGCCGAGCGCCAGGGTCGCTTCGATCTCGCGGGCGCGGTCGGTCATCTCGTCGCCGAGCCGGTTGAGGGCGACGGCGGCGGCGGTCATCGAGTTGCCCACCACCATGCCGCCGACCGGGACCAGGTAGCGCGGCGTCGGGTCGAACACGCCCAGCGCGACGATCAGCCCGAGGGTCGCCGCCCCCGCGACCGCGAGGCCGATCAGCAGCGGCCAGAAGGCGTTCGGCACCCGCTTGGCGCGCTGCCGTGCGGTGAAGGCCCCGAAAAGGACCATCACCGCGATCAGCGCGACCACGAGCACGAGGCTGTCCTCGTCGAAGATCGCCTGGATCACGTAGCCGATCGCGATCAGCTGCACGAACGAGCGAACGACCGCGACGACGATCTCGTTCTCGAGGCCGGTGCGGCGCCAGAACGAGACCGCGATCGCGATCGCCACCAGGACGAGGCTGGCGGCGACCTCGCCGATCGTGACGTCGATGCCGGGCGTCATCAGCCCGCCACCCCCGCGAGCAGCTCGGCTGTCGGACCCTGCGCAACGGCTCGACCGGCCTCGATCCGCACCAGCCAGTCCGACATCCGCTCAGCCTGCTGGAGGTCGTGGGTCACGAGT
Organism: Solirubrobacterales bacterium; assembly: GCA_036794585.1. Classification (GTDB taxonomy): domain Bacteria; phylum Actinomycetota; class Thermoleophilia; order Solirubrobacterales; family 70-9; genus WHSW01. Next base: position 18,540 of record DAIRGH010000005.1, read on the forward strand.
ACCACCGAGATGTCGAGGCGGTGGCGCAGGTCACGCAGCGTCCGCTCGACCGCGCCGCGCTTGTCCGGGTCGAGCGCCGACGTCGGCTCGTCGAGCAGCAGCACCGACGGCTCGACCGCGAGCGCGCGAGCGAGCATCGCCCGCTGCTGCTCGCCGACCGAGATCCGCGCCGCGTCGCGCTCGGCAAACGACGAGTCGAGGCCGGCCAGGCTGAGCAGGCGGGCGACGTCGGGTTGGCGGCCGGCGCAGTCGGCGGCGAAACGGATGTTGTCCTCGACGGTGCCGTCCAGCAACGCCGGCAGCTGCGGCACCAGGGCGACCTCGCGCCTCAGCTCGAGCGGATCGCGAGCGCGCACGTCGGCGCCCCGGCAGCGCACCGTGCCCGCGTCCGGATCGACGAGCCGGTTGAGCAGCCTCAGCACGGTCGACTTGCCCGACCCCGAGGGCCCGGCCATGCAGGTGGCGCCGGCTGGAACCGAACAGCTCAGGTCTCGCAGCACCAGCGTGCCCGCGCGAGACAGCCGGATCCCCTCGAGTTCGAACAGCACGCTGCGATTATCGAGGGGTGACCGAACGGCGCATGCCGCACACGCTCGAGCCGATGCTGGCGACGGCCGCACGGCGGTTGCCTGACGGCGACGGCTGGGCGTACGAGCTCAAGTGGGACGGCGTGCGGGCGCTGGCGTTCGCGGCCGGCGGCGGGGTCAGACTGAGCGCACGGCGCGGTGAGGACACGACCAGCCGCTACCCGGAGCTCGCGGCGATCGGCGAGGCGCTCGCCGGCCACGAGGCGATCCTCGACGGAGAGGTCGTCGCCTTCGACGAGCAGGGCGGTCCGAGCTTCGGGCTGCTGCAGCGGCGCATCGGGCTGACCGACCGGCTGCGGATTCAGCGCCGCGCGGCTGAGACACCGGTCACCTACGTGGCCTTCGACCTGCTCTGGCTGGACGGCCGCTCGCTGTGCGACGAGCGGTACGAGCGCCGCCGCGAGCTGCTGGATGAGCTCGAGTTCGACGGGCCCTCCTGGCAGACGCCCCGCCACCACGTCGGCGACGGCGAGGCGCTGTTCGGCGCGGTCCGCGAGCGGGGCCTCGAGGGGGTCGTGGCCAAGCGCCTCGCGAGCACCTACCGCCCCGGCCGCCGCAGCGCCGACTGGGTCAAGGTCCAGAACCGGCGGCGCCAGGAACTGGTGATCGGCGGCTGGATGCCGGGCGAGGGCGCGCGCCGGCGAGGGGTCGGATCGCTGCTGGTCGGCTACTGGGACGCAACCCCGGCCGAGGCGACGAGCCTGGGCCGTCCCCAGCGTCTGGTCTACGCGGGAGGCGTCGGCACGGGGTTCACCGAGTCGATGCTCGCCGAGCTGACCGAGGCGTTGGCGCCGCACCGGCGCGAGACGAGCCCGTTCGAGGCCGGCTGGGATCCGCGCGTCAAGTACGCGAGCAGGATCCGCGAACGCGGCGAGCTCGTCTGGGTCGAGCCGGTGGTCGTCTGCGAGGTCGAGTTCCTGCGCTGGACGCACGAGGACACTGTGCGCGCCGCCTCGTTCAAGGGCCTGCGTGACGACAAGGACCCGCGCGGGGTGGTACGCGAGGGCTAGCGAACAAGGCGCCTCAACAGCGGCGCACCTCCGCTTCGCCCTGCGGGCTCCGCGATCGGAGGCAAGGTTTCTTTCGCCCCGCCGATGAAAAAGGAGCCCGCGGGTAGTCTGAGGTACTAGATACCCATGCCGCGCGCGATCTGGTCAGGTTCAATCAGCTTCGGGCTGCTCAACGTGCCCGTGAAGCTCTACTCCGCTGTCTCGAAGAAGCAGATCAGCTTCCGCGAGCTGCGCGAGTCCGACAGCTCGCGGATCCGCCACAAGCGCGTCGCCGAGGCCGACGGCGAGGAGGTCGACTACGACGACATCGTCAAGGGGTATGAGATCGCCCCCGACGAGTACGTCGTCCTCACCCGCGACGAGCTCGAGGAGCTCGATCCGAAGAAGACGCGGGCAATCGAGATCCAGGACTTCGTCGACCTCGACGACATCGACCCGATCCTGTTCAACCAGCCGTACTACCTCGGGCCCGACAAGGGAGCCGAGCGCGCGTACGGGCTGTTGATCAAGGCGATGGAGGAGGCGCGCAAGGTCGCGGTCGCCCGCTTCGTGCTCCGCAACAGGGAGCACCTGGCCGCATTGCGGCCGATGGATGGCGTGCTGACGATGGCGACCATGCGCTTTGCCGACGAGGTCGTCTCGCCCGAGGAGATCGCGGGCGAGCTCGACGACGACGAGGTCGGAAAGCCGCAGAAGCGCGAGCTCGAGATGGCCAAGGCGCTGATCGACTCGCTGACCTCCGACTTCGACCACGACAGCTACCGCGACGAGTACCGCGAGGAGCTGCTGGCACTGATCGAGCGCAAGGCCAAGGGCGAGACCGTGAGTGGCCCGACCTCCGAGGCGCCGCAGCCGACCAAGGCCCCCGACCTGATGGCCGCGCTCGAGGAGAGCCTGGCGGCGGTCAAGGGCGACGGCGATTCGAAGCCGAAGTCGAAGTCGCGCAAGGCGCCCGCCAAGAAGACCACCAAGTCGCGATCGCGAAGCAAGGCCAAAGCCGCCAAGTAGAGGTCGACGGGCGAGAGCTCTCGCTCACCAACCTCGACAAGGTCCTCTGGCCTGCCGCCAAGTTCACCAAGGCACAGGCGATCGACTACTACGCGCGGATCGCCGAGACGATCCTGCCGCACCTTCGCGACCGTCCCCTCACCAGGGTGCGCTTTCCCGACGGCGTCGAGGGCCAGCGCTTCTACGAGAAGCGCGCCCCCAAGCACACCCCCGACTGGGTGCGCACGGCGCCGATCGAGATGGGCACCGCGGGAACGCTCGACTTCATCGTCGCCGACGACCGCGCGACCCTGATCTGGCTGGCGCAGCTCGCGGCGCTGGAGCTGCACCCGTCGCTGTCGCTGGCCGACGACCCGGACAAGCCGACCGTCGTCGCCTTCGACCTCGACCCGGGCGCGCCGGCGACGGCCGTCGAGTGCGCGCAGGTGGCGCTGCGGCTGCGAGAGCTCTTCTCCGAGCTCGGACTCGAGAGCTTTCCCAAGCACTCGGGATCCAAGGGCATCCAGGTCTATGTGCCGCTCAACGACTCGGTCACCTATGAGCAGACGAAGCCGTACGCGCGCGCGGTCGCGCAGGCGCTGGAGAAGTCCGAGCCGAAGCTGGTGGTCTCACAGCAGAAGAAGGAGCTGCGCAAGGGCAAGGTGCTGGTCGACTGGAGCCAGAACGACCGCGCGAAGACGACCGTGGCCGTGTACTCGCTGCGCAACCGCGAGCGTCCGTGGGCGTCAACGCCGCTCAAGTGGGAGGAGGTCGAGGCGTTGGCCGACGACGGCGACCCCGACTCGGTCAAGTTCGAAGCCGAGGAGGTTCTCGAGCGGGTCGCCGAGCACGGCGACCTCTTCGCTCCGGTGCTCGCGCTGAAGCAGGAGCTGCCGGCCAAAGCCGGATAGCATCGGCTTGTGAGCACCGCAGAGCAGCGCGAGCGCGCGCGAGCCGTCTGGTCGGCGGGCAAGTTCGACGACATCGCCGAGCGCATCTGGGGAGTCGGCGACGACCTCGTCGAGCGGGTCGCCGTCAAGGAGGGCGAGCGCGTGATCGACGTCGCCTGCGGCACGGGCAACGCCGCGATCCCGGCGGCGGTCAACGGCGCCGAGGTCATCGGTCTGGACATCACCCCGGAGCTGTTCGACGACGGCCGGCGGCGCGCCGCCGAGGCCGGGGTCGAGATCGAATGGGTCGAGGGAGACGCCGAGGCGCTCCCGTTCGACGACGAGAGCTTCGACGTCGTGCTCTCGACCTTCGGCTGCATGTTCGCGCCGAACCACGATGCCGCCGCGGCGGAGATCGCGCGGGTGCTGCGGCCCGGCGGACGGATGGGCATCGCGTGCTGGCGCCCCGAGGGTGGGATCGGGCAGTTCTTCCAGACCGTCTCCAAGCACGCACCGCCGCCACCCGAGGGCTTTCAGCCACCGCCGCTCTGGGGAGTCCGCGACCACGTCGAGTCGCTGTTCGCCGGGACGCCGCTCAGGCTGAGCTTCGAGGACGCCGTCGCCCACTGGCGATTCGACTCGGTGGCGGAAGCGGTGGAGGAGTACGGCACCAAGTTCGGGCCGGTTGTCACGCTGCGCGCGGCGCTGGAGCCCGAGGGCCGCTGGGAGGCCTTGCGCGACGACCTCGCAGACACGTTCGAGCGCATCACCTACCCCGAGGACGGCGGGGTAGCGTTCGACGGCGATTACCTGATCACGCAGGGCGAGCGCGCAGAATAGGTCGCCGCGAGGCCTCGGCCTCGTCCAGACGGCGGACCGGCGTGGTGTACGGAGCGCCGCGAAGGATCTCGGGATCCTCCTCAGCCTCGGCGAGGATGCGCTCGAACGCGTCGGCGAGCTCGTCGAGCGCCTTCCTGGTCTCGGTCTCGGTCGGCTCGACCATCAGCGCTTCGTGGACGAGTAGCGGGAAGTAGATCGTCGGCGGGTGAAAGCCGTAGTCGAGCAGGCGCTTGGCGATGTCGAGCGTCTTCACCTGAAGCTCGCGCTTCGCGGGCGCGCCGGAGAGCACGAACTCGTGCATGCAGTGACGGTCGAAGGCGAGCGGCAGGTAGCGCCCGGCGCGCCCCTTGCGCATCCGCGCGAGCAGGTAGTTGGCGTTCAGCACCGCGGTCTCCGACGCTTCGCGCAGGCCGTCGCCGCCGAGGCTCGAGATGTAGGCGTAGGCGCGGACGAAGACGCCGAAGTTGCCCTGAAAGCCCCGCAGGCGACCGATCGACTTCGGCGCCTCGTGGTCGAGGTCGAAGCCCGGCCCGGCCCCGTTAGCGCCCTCGGAACGGACGATCCTGGGAACCGGAAGGAACGGGGCGATGCGATCCGAGACGGCGATCGGGCCGGCGCCGGGGCCGCCGCCGCCGTGCGGCTGGGAGAACGACTTGTGCAGGTTGACGTGGACGATGTCGAAGCCCATGTCGCCCGGCCGCGTGAAGCCCATGATCGCGTTCAGGTTGGCGCCGTCGTAGTAGAGCGTGCCCCCGACCCCGTGCACGATCCCGGCGATCTCGGCGATGTTCTCGTCGAACACGCCGAGCGTGTTCGGGTTGGTGAGCATCAGGCAGGCGACCTGGTCGTCGGCCTTCGCGCGCAGGTCGTCGACGTCGACGCCGCCGCGCTCGTTGGTCGCGACCTTGACCACCTCATAGCCCGCCATCGTCACGGTCGCCGGATTGGTGCCGTGCGCGGTGTCGGGCGTGAGCACCTTCGTGTGCCGCTCGCCGCGGTCCTCGTGGTAGGCGCGGGTGAGCAGCAGGCCGGCGAGCTCGCCGTGCGATCCGGCCGAGGGCTGCAGCGAGACGTGCGGAAGCCCGCAGATCTCCGCGAGCGCCCGCTCGAGTCGCCACATCAGCTCCAGCGCTCCCTGGGCGCGCTTGGGGTCCTGCGCCGGGTGCAGCCGCGAGTGGCCGGGCAGCGCCGCGACCTTCTCGTTCAGGCGCGGGTTGTGCTTCATCGTGCACGACCCGAGCGGGTACGGGCCAGTGTCGAGGTCGTAGTTGCGCCGCGACAGCCGGGTGTAATGGCGGACGATCTCGGGCTCGGAGACCTCCGGCAGCGCGGGGCCCTCCGCGCGCAGCAGCTGCTGCGGGATCAGGTCGGAGAGCGGCGGCTCCGGGACCCCCGCGGGCGGCAGGGTGGCGGCGCGCCGGCCCTGCACGGAGCGCTCGTAGATCGTGACCGCGGTGTCGCGCTGGGCGGCGGTGGGGACCTCGGCCGTTCGTGGTGGCGCCGTCACGATGGGACCTCGACTCGGGCCGGTGAACGAGTTTCGGCGATCGCGCGGGCGAGCGCGTCGGCGAGGCGGTCGATGTCCTCCTTCGAGCGCCGCTCCGTTATTGCCACAAGAAGACCCTGCTCGAACTCGGGGTAATCCCGTCCCAGCGCATACCCCGCGGCGATCCCCTCCTCACTGACTCGATCCAGGATCGCGCCCACGGGCGCGTCGAGGGTGATCGCGAACTCCCGCGCCACCGGCGCCTCGTGCAGCAGCTCCACCCCATCGACCGCCGCCAGCCGCTCCCGCGCGTACGCCGTGCGCCGGACCAAGAGCTCCCCCAGCTCGACGATCCCCCGGCGGCCGAGCCAGGCGAGGTAGATGGTGCCGGCGAGAGCGTTGAGCGCCTGCGAGGTGCAGATGTTGTGGGTCGCCTTCTCGCGGCGGATGTGCTGCTCGCGGGTCTGCAGGGCGAGCACGAATCCGCGCCGTCCGTCGACGTCGGCGGTCTCGCCGGCGATCCGGCCGGGCATCCGCCGCAGGTGCTCCTCGGTGGCAGCGAAGAACCCGAACGAGGGCCCGCCGAAGTCGAGCCTGTTGCCGAGCGGCTGCCCCTCGCCGACCGCGACGTCGACGCCGCACTCGCCGGGCGGGCGCAGCACTCCCAGCGTCGGCGCATCGACGGATGCGACGCACAACGCGCCGCCCTCGTGCGCGGCACCCGCCAGCGCCTCGAGATCCTCGATCGCACCGAGGAAGTTCGGGTTCTGGACGAAAACCGCAGCGGTGTCGTCGTCGACCGCTTCGGCGAGCGCTTCGCCGTCGGTGACGCCCCCACCCAGCCCGACCTCGACCACCTCGGCGCCGAAACCGCGCGCGTAGGTGGCAAGGGTCGTCCGCGAGTGTGGATGCAATCCGCGCGAGACGACCAGCTTCCCGCGGCCCGGCTTCGCCCCGAGCGCCAGATACGCGGCCGAGGCCACGGAGGACGGTCCCTCGTACAGCGACGCATTCGCGACCGGCAGCGCGGTCAGCTCGGAGATCGCGGTCTGAAACTCGAACATCACCTGCAGGCCGCCCTGCGAGACCTCGGCCTGGTACGGCGTGTAGGGGGTCAGGAACTCCGAGCGCGAGATGATCGCCTCGACGAGTGCCGGGACGTAGTGGTCATACATGCCGGCGCCGATGAAGCAGACCTCCGCGTCGGCATCGGCGTTGCGGGCGGCCAGCGCGCGCAGCTCGTCGAAGACCTCGTGCTCGGAGAGCCCGTCGGGCAGCTCGAGCGGGCGGGCGAGGCGCAGGTCGGCGGGGATGTCCGCGAACAGCTCCGCGACCGAGTCGACGCCGATCTCGGCCAGCATCGCCTCGCGATCGGCGTCAGTCGCTGACGTGTAGCGGCTCACCCGGGTGAGGCTAGCGGCCCAGTGGATGAACAGGAATCCGTTAGAGGGAGCGCTACTCGCTCTGGCTAGTTGCTGCGCGTCTGCTGCTCAGTCCCGGGCGGCGGCGAGACCACCTCGCCGTTGCGAAGCGCCGCCTGCATCTCCTCCAGCTCCTGCGCCTCCTCGGGATCGAGCGGGTCCACGGAATGGCGATCCTGGGCGCGCTCGGGCTCGGCGGTTTGGCCGCGCGGGCTCGACCGACCGGGCCGCTCGACGTTGGCGGTCTCCTCGACGTTGGCGGTCTCGCGGGCGTCGGCCCGGCGGCGCTCGGGCTCCCGGTCTCGATTACGCGCGGGGGTCTTCCTTTCGCCCGCCGGCTCGGCCCCATCGTCCCCGTGGTCGCCCGCTATCGCCGGCCCGGTCGCTGCGGCACGGTCGCCGGCAGGAGCCGGTGGATCAGAACCTCCGCATGCGGCCAGGCAGACGCAGAGGCTGGCCACCGAATACGCGATGACCAGCCTCTTACAGGCGCCGAGAGGGTTTCCCGCCGCCATCAGGCCACCTAGTTGGAACCGGTCGCGATTCCGTTGAACTCGCAGTCAGGCCCTGATAGGTCGAACTCGTCAGCGGCCCAGCTCACCGTGACGTGCTTTCCGTTTGTGTTCAGGTACTCGGTCTTCCCATTTTGCAACTCCTGGTTGTTCGGCAGCAGGTCGATGGGCGTGGCGGGGTCGAAGCTGTCGGTACTTGTTGCGTTGGTCACAGTGGTACCGCTCAGCGAGTGCGACTGGAGCTGCGCCCCTGCGTTCGAGCTGGAGGCGCTTACGCTCAGGTTCGGACCAGCCGCACAGCTCCCGGTGAGCGTCAAGCCGTTGAAGTCGTTGAGGATCACGGTGTTGCCGACCGTTCCATCGACTGCGAAGCTGACCGACCTCGCGGTCACACCGTTGACCGCGCTCGCGTTGGTCGCGTTGGTCGCGTTGGTCGCGTTGGTCGCGTTGTCGGCAGTCTTGGCGCTGTTGACGTTCAACGATGCCTCTTGGGCGTCGATCGCCTTGTTCGCCTGCTTCTTGGCGACGGTCTTGACGTTCTTCTTCGTCGGGTCGAACGCGGCGATCGCCGTGCCGCCAAAGGCCAACACGAGCGCGATCATCGAGACCATCATCGCCGGCGACGGCCGGGCTCCTCTAAAGACGTTCAATGGATCCTCCATGGATTGCGAGCCTGGGCCGCGACCCCTGCTCTGAATGGGCTGGCCTACCCTCTGCGCTCAGTCGGCTCTTGTCAAGTGCCGTCGCCGGCGAGCAGCTCGCGATACACGGCGGCGTCCATGAGTTGATCGGCCTCGCCGGGGTCGCTGAGCCGCACTTTGACGAGCCAGCCCTCGCCGTAGGGGTCCTCGTTGATCTTCTCCGGCGAACCCGAGAGCGCTTCGTTGACGGCCGTGATCTCGCCCGAGAGCGGCGCGTAGACGTCGGACACCGCCTTCACCGACTCGACCTCGGCGTACGGCTCGTCCTTGGTCACGGTCGCGCCCACTTCAGGTGGCTCGTAGAAGACGACCTCGCCGAGCGCGTCCTGGGCGTACCAGGTGATTCCGAAGGTCGCCTCGCCGTCCTCCACTCGCGCCCAATCGTGCTCTGCGTGGTACTTGAGGTCGTCGGGGTAGCTCTCCTCGGGCAAGTCGGGCTCCATTTCGTTGGCGCTTGCGGGGTGCTCGCGGACTCTATGACGAGCGCCCCGGCGATGCCGGGGCGCTCCCTTGATCTGTGTAACGCCTCTTGGGGCGCGACGCGATTCCGGCGTCAGCCGTTCAGGATCGTGCCGGTCACCCGACAATTGGCGCCCCCGGCGGCGAACTCGTCGGTCAACAGGCGGCCGCTCGCCGTGCCTCCGCCGAAGTTGCCGTACTCGAACGAGAACAGCGCACCGTTGAGGTTGGCCGCGCCGGTCGGATTCAGGTTGTCACCCGGATCGAACAGGCCATTGGTCTCACTGATGGCCACGAACGTGTTGCCGCCGAGCTCGTGAACTGAGGCGGCGTAGTTGGCCTCGGTGGTGGTCGTCGCGTTGAACGAGAGCGCCGAGCCGGCGCTGCAGGCGACCGTCAGGGTCATGCCGCTGCCCTGGAAGACCGTTGCGCCCGACGACGCCGCGAGCGCAAGGTCGACCTTGGTCGCCGACACCCCGTCGACCGCGTTCGCGTTCGTCGCGTTCGTCGCGTTCGTCGCGTTGGTTGCATTGGTCGCGTTGTCGGCGGTCTTCGCGCTGTTGACGTTCAGCGACGCCTCTTGGGCGTCGATCGCCTTGTTGGCCTGCTTCTTCGCGACGCTCTTGACGTTCTTCTTCGTCGGGTCGAACGCGCCGAGCGCCGTGCCGCCAAGCGCCAACACGAGCGCGATCATCGAGATGAGCATCGCCGGCGAAGGCCGGGCGCCTCGGAATAGCTTCATTGGGTCACTCCCGTTGGTGGGTCTCGGCCCGCCGGTGCAAGGCCGTCGTCCCCACCCTCTCGGGCTTCGGGGGCGATGTCAAGGTCGCTTAAGCAGCGGGCGCGTCTCGACGCGGGCAGGGCGCACCGTGCCGCGAACGTCGATCTCGATCTCCGTGCCCGGGTCGGCCAGGTCGCTGCGCAGGTAGGCCATGCCGATCCCGCGCTCGAGGCACGGCGAGAGCGTGCCGCTGGTGACCGCGCCGACCGGCTCGCCGGCGGCGAGCACGGCATTGCCCTGGCGCGGGATGCCCCGGTCCGTGAGCGCGAACGGCGCCAACTTCTCCCGCGTGCCGTTCTCGCGCGCCTCGGCCACCGCCTCTGCCCCGATGAACCCGGTCTCCTCCTTGCAGCACCAGCCGAGCCCGGCCTCGATCGGGTTTCGGTGCTCGTCCATGTCGTTGCCGTAGAGGTGAAAGCAGACCTCGAGGCGGAGCGTGTCGCGCGCGCCGAGCCCGGCCGGCGTCGCGCCGGCGGCGATCAGCGCGTCCCACAGCCCCCGCGCGGTGCCGGGCTCGACCAGGATCTCGACCCCGTCCTCACCTGTGTAGCCGGTGCCGCACACGAGCGCCTCGGCGCCGGCGAGCGAGAGAGTCGCGGCGTGCAGGCGCGCCGGCAGCTCCCCATCCGCGAGCCCGGCGACGATCCCGCGCGCCTCCGGCCCCTGCACGGCGAGCATCGCGTAGTCGTCGAGCCGGTCGGCGACCTCGGCCTCGAAGCCGTCCGCGTGGTCCTTGAACCAGTCGTAGTCGCGCCGGTGGTTGGCGGCGTTGGTGACGGTCAAGTAGCGGTCGTCGTCGAGCCGGTAGGTGAAGAGGTCATCGAGGATGCCCCCGTCGTCGCGGCAGAGCACCGAGTACTGGGCGCCGCCCGGCTCGAGCTTGGCGACGTCGTTGGAGAGGAGACGCTGGAGGAGGTCCAGCGCGCCGGGGCCGGAGGTCTCGATCTCGCCCATGTGCGAGACGTCGAAGACGCCGCAGGCGCGGCGCACCGCGATGTGCTCGGCCCGCACGCCCTCGTACTGAACCGGCATCTCCCAGCCGGCGAACGGGACGAGCCGCGCCCCGGCGGCGACGTGCGCGCCGTACAGGGGGGTTCGCCTGAGCGCCGTGGCGGTTTCCACGGCGCTTCAGGCTACCCGTTGCTTAGCCGGCGATCGGGCCGCCGAACAGGCAGACGTTGCCGTCGCCGAAGGCGCCGTTCCCACCCGGGAACGTGCCCTGCTTCACGGCGATGTGCGTGAGGATCTGCAGGTCGGTGCCGTCGGGGGCGATCAGCACGCCCTCCGTCTCGGCGACGTTGCCCGCGTCCGCGACCCCAACGGTGAGGGTGTGTATCTCGCGGTCCTCCTCGGCCGTGGTCGTGTCCAGCAGCGTCGCGTTGCCTGACGGCAGGGTGTCGTTGCCCTGCAGGATCGCGCCGTTGGCGGTCGTGCGGGCATAGACCTCGCCGTGAAGAACCGCGGGCACGACGCTGGTGTCACGGAAGCACTTGGCGTAGATCGAGACCTGGCCCTTGCTGAACAGCTGCGTCTCGGGCGCGGCCGTCTGCGCCGCCGCCTCCGTGGCCCCGTCGGTAGCGGTCACGCGCACGAAGCTGTCGCCGATCAGCTCGTAGTCGGCGATGTCAGAGTCGTTGAGACCTCCGGCCTCGACCTTCGCAGAGTCGACAGCGTCGTCCTTGAGCTGCTTGGTGTTGATGGCGCCGTCCTTGAGGTCGTTGCCCTTCAGCGACTTGCCCGCGACCTCCTGAGAGGCGACGGCGTTCTTGGCGATGTGCTTCGACAGCACCGCGTTCTTCTCGATGTCGTTCGATTCGACGTCGCCCTTACCCGGCAGCGCCACCGCGGCGCCCGACATCGCCATGACCAGCGCGGTCATCGCGACGATCAGCGCCGGTGTGGGGCGCAACGTGCTCAGCCTCTTCACTTTGGGTTGCTCCTCTCGTTCGAGTTCCCGCGTTCTAGCAATGCGAGGTAGTTCGCCGATAGAACCGCGACGCCTCCACGGAGTTGCGGATGCGCCTATGAGTCGCGCAGGAAGGGCGGAACGTCGATGTCGTCGTCGGAGACGGTGAGCTCGCGGCGCTCGCGGTCGCCGAGCCCTTCCACTTGACGCCGGCGGCCCCGCTCGCGCACGCGGATCGGGCTGCGCGCCATGGTCTCGAATCCCTCGAAGCCGGTGGCGATGACCGTCACCCGCACGTCGTCGCCGATGCTCGGGTCGATCACGGTGCCGAAGATGATGTTGGCGCCCTTGTCGGCGGTGTCGACGACGATCCCGGCGGCCTCGTTGACCTCGAACAGGTTGAGGTCCTCCGAGCCGGTGAAGTTGAGCAGCATGCCGGTCGCGCCCTCGATCGACTCCTCCATGAGCGGTGAGGAGATCGCCATCTTCGCCGCCTCCTGGGCGCGGTTTTCGCCGGAGGCGGCGCCGATGCCCATCATCGCCGAGCCTGCGTCGGCCATCACGGTGCGGACGTCGGCGAAGTCGAGGTTGATCTGCCCTGGGGTCGTGATCAGGTCGGTGATCCCCTGCACGCCCTGGCGCAGGATGTCGTCGGCCATCCGGAACGCCTCCTGGACCGAGGTCCGGCGCTCAACCACCTGCAGGAGCTTCTCGTTCGGGACGATGATCAGCGTGTCGACCTTGGCGCGCAGCTTGTCGATGCCGTCGAGGGCCTGCTGCATCCGCCGGCCGCCCTCGAACTCGAACGGCTTGGTGACGACGCCGACGGTGAGCGCCCCGATCTCCTCCTTGGCGATCTCGGCGATCACCGGCGCCGAGCCGGTTCCGGTGCCACCGCCCTCGCCGGCGGTGACGAAGACCATGTCGGCGCCCTTGAGCGCCTCCTTGATGTCGTCGCGAGACTCCGCCGCGGCACCCGCGCCGACGTCGGGGTTCGCGCCCGCTCCGAGGCCGTGGGTGAGGTTGTGACCGATCGAGAGCTTGATGTCGGCCTCGCAGGCCTGCAACGCCTGGACGTCGGTGTTGATGGCGATGAACTCGACGCCTTTGAGCCCGGCGTCGACCATGCGGCTGACGGCGTTGGTGCCCCCGCCTCCGGCGCCGACGACCTTGATCACAGCGAGGTAGGACGACTCGACCATGTCTCCCGTTCCTGAGTTTGACCCTTTACTGACTACCGTCCGAGGCTGAAGCAGGACTTGAGTGTTCTCCGCGACAGCGACCTAGACGTGAACGCGACCGTACGACATTGCGCCTTTGGTGTCAAACCCCGTGGCGATCGCCGGCAGGGGATCATGCACGGAACGGACCCTCTATCGGGAGTCGAGGGTTCACGGACGTGGCGAAGTCTAAAGGAGAGGTCGAGACTTGGCCGTTTAGGCCGCGCCACCCACCGCGGGGCGCTCGGGCACGCGCACGTCGATATAGGTCGCCACGTCTAGCTTCGGATCGGCGAGCACCGCGGCCGCCGCGGCCCACTTGTCGGCGGCCCGGTCGCCGCTGCCGAAGCGGACCTCGAGCCCTCCGCGCAGAGTGATCACCGTCCCGAACTCCTCGCCGTAGTCGCTGCTCTCCACCAGGCCCAGGAGCGGGTCGGGGGCGGCGCCGATGATCATCGCCTGCTCCAGCGGCTCGCCGCTGAGTCGCTCGCCGGTCGGCAGCTCGCTCAGCTCCAGCACCGGCAACGGCTGCTCCTCGGGGACGGTGACGCCGGCGAGCACGGTGCCGTCGGCGGCGACCGGAACCTGTTGGCCTCCCGATTCGGCGAAGAGCCTCGGCGGGCGCTGCTGGATCTCGAGCCTCATGCCGTGCGGGAAGTTCGGGTCGATGTCGATCGCGGCCACGGTCGGAAAGCGCGCTGCAACTGACTCGATTCGATCGGCGTCGTAGTGCAGGGTGGTCATCCCCTCGGCGACGCTCGTGAGCGCGGCGACGATCTCGCCGCGGTCGCTGGTGGTGACCCCGACCACCTCGACGTCGGTGACGGCGACGAGCGAGGAGTCCCGCAGCCAGAACACGTATCCGCCGCCGGCGGCCAGGATCGCGGCCGCCAGTGCGACCAGCCTGAACCGCCAGCTCGTCTTCGCGCGGACCGTGCGCGAGCGCTTGGGTGCGGCGCGCTTGCGCTTCGGCGCGGCGCGCCTGGCCGGCTTTCTCTTCGCGGGCGCCCGCTTTGCCGCAGGGCGCTTTGCCGGCGCGCGCTTTGCCGGAGATCGAGCCGGGGCGCGGCGGGTCCTGGTGGTGCGGGTCCTTCCGGCAGGGGTCGCGGCCCGGGTACGGCTCATCCAGGAGGGATTCGCCGTCGCCGCCGTGCGTTCCTGCCCCGGCGAACCGGGGTCTAGGCCAGCTCCCAGCCGGACGGCCACTCGACCTCGCCCAGCACCTGCACCTCCGGCTCGAGCTCGATCCCGAACCGCTCGTAGACGCGGCGGCGGCCCTCGGCCATCACGGCGAGCACGTCGGCCGTGGTCGCCGTGCCGGTGTTCTCGACGAAGTTCGCGTGCTTGGGCGAAAGCCGGGCGCCGCCGACCGCGAGACCCTGACAGCCGGCGGCCTCGAGCAGCTGGCCGGCGGTGCGCCCCTCGGCCCGCGGGTCGTCAGGGTTCTTGAAGGTCGAGCCGAAGGTCTTGATCCCGGACGGCTGGGCCTCGCGGCGCTTGGCGCGCATCTCGGCGAGGATCGCCTTCACTGCGGCGGGCTCGGCCTCACTGAGCGCGAAGCCGGCACGCGCGACCACCTCGCCCGGCGCGAGGGCCGAGCTGCGATACGCGAAGCCGAGCTGAGTCGGCTCCCGCCGCTCGGTCCCCGCGGCGGTGCAGACGTCGACCCACTCGAGCACCCGCGCGAGCTGCCCACCGTAGGCGTTGGCGTTCATTCGCACGGCTCCGCCAACGGTGCCGGGAATGTTGATCCCGAACTCCAGCCCTCCCATTCCCCAGCCCGCGGCCTTCGCCGTCGCCGAGGGGAGTCGGGCCCCGCCGCCGCAGACGAGCATCATGCCCTCGCGCTCGATCGCGGCCAGCTCGCCGGCGAGCTTCAGCACCAGGCCGCGAACGCCGGCGTCGGCGACCAGGAGGTTGGACCCGGAGCCGACGACCTCGACCGCCAGGCCCTCTCCGGCGGCCCACGCGAGCAGCTCGACGACCTCGGCCTCGCTCTGCGGGCGGGCGAAGAGCTCGGCGTCGCCGCCGGCCCGAACCGTCGTCAGGCGCGCCATCGAGTAGTCGCGTTCGATGCCCTCGGGCACGCTCATGAGCTATCCGCCAGCGCCTCGGCCAGCTCGAACACATCGCCCGCGCCGATCGTGACGAGCAGGTCGCCGTCGCCGAGGCGGCCGGCGAACGCGCGCTCGGCGCTGGCGGCGTCGCGAAGCCACCACACCGGTCGCCCGCCGGCACGATCGGCGGTCGCCCTGGCGACGTCGAGCCCGCTCACGCCGGCGAGCTCGCCCAGCGGCTGCTCGCGCGCCGCGTAGACGTCGAGCACGCCGACCTCGTCGGCGGCCGCGAGCGCCGAGCC
The DNA here is from genome assembly GCA_036794585.1 of Solirubrobacterales bacterium. Lineage (GTDB taxonomy): Bacteria > Actinomycetota > Thermoleophilia > Solirubrobacterales > 70-9 > WHSW01. Next base: position 33,699 of record DAIRGH010000005.1, read on the forward strand.
GAAGCGGGTCGCAAGCGCCTTGGTGCGCGAGTACAGGTGCGGCTGAAAGACCGCGATCAGCCGTCGAGGTCCGAGCCCGCGCAGGGCCTCGAGCGTCGCCGCGACCTCGGTCGGGTGATGGGCGTAGTCGTCGTAGATCTCCGCGCCGTTGCGGCTGCCCACTCGCTGCTGGCGGTGCAGGATTCCCGGAAAGCTCGTCAACGCGTCGGCGGCGGGCTCGAGCGCGAAGCCGGCAAGCTCGAGCGCCGCCAGGGCGGCGCGGGCATTGAGCACGTTGTGGCGACCCGGCACGCCCAGCTCGAGCTCGGGCCCCGGTCGGCGGGCGTCGAAGCGCAGCAACCGCGATCCGGAGAGCCGATCGGCCAGCGGCTCGAGCTCGGCGTCGGCAAGCACGCCCACGCCCTCCGCGGCGGCGGCAAAGCGGCCAAAGGCGTCGGTGAGCTCGGCGAGCGAGGCCCAGCGCGAGTGGTGGTCGAGCTCGAGGTTGGTGACCAGTGCGACCTCCGGCCTCAGCTCGAGGAAGCTGGCGTCGGACTCGTCGGCCTCGGCGACGAGCCACTCACCCGCGCCCCAGCCGGCGTTGGCCGGCTCGTCCCCCTCCCCCGCGCCGGGCAGCTCGCCCCCCAAGAAGAACGCCGGGTCGGCGCCGATCGCCCGCATTGCGTGCACGAGCATTCCGGCGGTCGTCGTCTTGCCGTGGGTGCCGGCGACGGCGATCAGGCGCTTCAGCGCGCACAGCTCGGCGAGGAGCGCGCCGCGATGAACGATCTGCTGGCCGCGCTCGCGCGCGAGAGCCAGCTCGGGGTTGCCTTCGTCGATCGCGGTCGAGACGATCAGCTCGGCCCCGGCCGGGACCTGCTCGGGGTCATGTCCGACGCGAGCGTCGATGCCGTGCTCGACCAAGCGCCGCAGGTACGAGCTCTCGGCCCGGTCGCTGCCGCTCACCGCGGCCCCAAGGCGGGCGCAGACGAGCGCCAGCCCGCTCATCCCGGCGCCGCCGATGCCGACGAAGTGAAGCGTGCGATCGCTGAGGCTTTCCTCGCTCATCGCGAGGAAGGTTCGCTGATCGCCGCCAGCAGCTCGTCGGCGACGCGTTCGGCGGCGTCGGGTCGGGCCAGCGTCCGCGAGGCTGCCGACATCTCGGCCAGGCGCTCGGGATCGCCCAGCAGCTCCGCGGTCACGGCGCGCAGGCGCTGCGGCTCGAGTGCTGCGTCCTCGATCACCAGCGCGGCGCCCGCGGCACTCATCCACTCGGCGTTGGCGTGCTGGTGCCGGGCCGCCGCGTGGGGATACGGGACCAGGATCGCGGGCCGGCCCGCGGCCGCGATCTCGAAGATCGAGCCACCGGAGCGAGCGAGCACCAGGTCGGCTGCGGCGAGCGCGTCGGCGAGCGTCGGCTCGTAGGCGATCAGCGTGTAGCGCTCCGCTCCTCCAGTCTCGGCGAGACGGCTGCGGGCGAGGTCGTGGTCGCGGTCGCCCGTGATGTGCAGGACGTGAAAGTCTCGCGGCGGGGCGTCGGCCGCGGCGAAGGCCCCGAGCGCGGCGAGGTTGATCGAGCGCGCCCCCTGGCTGCCGCCGAAGACGAGCAGGCAGCGATCGCCGGCGGCGATCCCGAAGCGCTCGCGGGCAGCAGCGGGATCGCTGGCGCCGATCGCCGCCGGCACCGGGCGGCCGGTGACCAGGTAGCGGTCGCTGCTGCGGCCTTCGATCGGAAAGGCGAGACAGATGCGCCGGGCTCGCCGCGCCAGCAGCCGGTTGGCGAGGCCGAGATGGCGATCGGCCTCGGTCAGCACCAGCGGCAGGCCCAGCGACACCGCCGCGAGGCCGGCCGGTCCGGCGACGTAACCGCCGCCGCCGAGGACCGCCTGTGCCTCGCGACGGCGCAGGGCGCGCCGAGCTGCAGGCACGGCCGCGGCGGCCAGACGCGCGGCGTTGGCCGCGCGCAACGGGTTCGTGCGGTCGAGTCCGCGCACCCGGAGGTGGTCGAGCTCGTAGCCGGCGGCCGGCACGAGCTCGGCCTCGACGCGCTCGGACGTTCCGAGGAAGGAGACCCGGGCGCCGTTATCGCGTAGCGCGTCGGCGACTGCGAGTGCGGGAACTACGTGCCCTGCGGTTCCCCCCGCGGCTATGACCACCCGTGGCGCTGCCATCGACGACGCGCAGTCTCCCACCGCCGCTCGACGGCCTCGCGGCCGAGCCGACGCTGCCGCCGCGGGCGATGTTGAGCAGCAGGCCGACCGAGGCGAGTAGGACCAGCATGCTCGAGTTGCCGTAGGAGACGAACGGCAGCGGGACGCCGGTCAGCGGCGCCAGGCCGAGCACGGCGAAGAGGTTGATCACGGCCTGGACCAGGACGAGCGAGGTGAGCCCGGCGGCGAGCAGCTTGCCGTAGCGGTCGCGCGCGCCCTTGGCGATCCGCAGCCCGGCGTAGCCGAACATGCCGTAGAGCCCGACGAGCCCCGCGATCCCGATCATCCCCAGCTCCTCGCCGATCACCGCGGCGATCATGTCGGTGTGCGCCTCGGGGAGGTAGAACGCCTTTTGCAGGCTCTCGCCGAGGCCGACCCCGAAGATGCCCCCGGAGCCGAGCGCGATCTCGGCCTGGATCGACTGAAAGCCGACCCCGCTGGGGTCGGCCGAGGGATTGATGAACCCGGTGAGCCGCTCCATCCTGTACGGCTCGATCGCGATCGCGATCAGCACGACTGCGGCCAGCGCGGCCCCGATCAGAGCCAGGTCGCGCAGCCGCGCCCCGGCCGCGACCAGCAGCGCGCCGGTTGCCAGGCAGGCGACCATGGCCGTGCCCAGGTCCGGCTCGACGACAACCAGCAGGCAGGCCGACGCGACGACGGCGAGGTAGGGAACCATCGTGCGCACGCTGCGTGTGATCTTCGGCCGCGTCGCGAGCAGCTGCGCGCCGTACAGGATCAGCGCGACCTTCATCACCTCCGAGGGCTGAATCTGGATCAGCCCGACGCCGATCCAGCGCTTCGCGCCGTTGACCTCGATCCCGACCCCCGGCAGCAGCACGGCGAAGCAGAGCACAAACGCGACGGCGAGGATCGCCGGGGTCAGCGCCCGCACCAGCTTGACCCCGCCGCCGGTGAGGAACTGCATCATCAGCAGCCCCAGCACGCCGAACAGCGCGGTTCGCTTCAGGTAGTAGGCGCCGTCGCCGGATTCGCCCAGCAGCGAAGTCGTCGAGCTGGCGCTGAAGACCATCACCACGCCGAACGCGAGCAGGCAAAGCGTCGCGGTCAGCAGCAGCGAGTACTCGATCGACTGCGTGCCCGCCTTGGGCGTGCTCACCGCAGCCCCTCGACCAGCTCGCGAAAGTGCTCGCCGCGGGCCTCGAAGTCCCGGTAAGCGTCGAAGCTCGCGCAGGCGGGCGCGAGCAGGACGACGTCGCCGGCAACCGCCGCTTTCGCCGCCGCGGCGACGGCGGTCGCCAGATCGCCGTCGATGCTGTGCTCGACCCCCGCCCTCCACGCCGGCTCGAGGTCACGTTCGATCGCCGCCGCGGCTTCGCCGATCAGGTGGCAGGCGGCGCAGCGCTCGGCCACGGGCTCGGCGAGCTCGGCAAAGCCGCAACCCTTGAGCGAGCCGCCGAGGATCGCGCGGACGGGCCGGTCGAAGGAGCGCAGCGCCGCCGCTGCGGCGGCGACGTTGGTCGCCTTGGAGTCGTTGACGTAGAGGACGCCGTCGATCTCGGCAATCCGCTCGAGGCGGTGCGAAACGCCGGGGAAGTCGCGCAACCCGCTGGCGATCGCCTCGCGGTCGATGCCCATCGCCCCCGCGGCGACGGCCGCGGCAGCCGCGTTAGCCGCGTTGTGAGGACCGGGGAGCGACGTCTCGAACACACCGACCCGAGGCGCGAAGTCGAGCCTGCGGCCGCGGCCGCCGAGGTCGCGGCGACTCAGCGCCGGGTCGGAGCCGTTGTAGACGCAGACGTCGTCGGGGCCTTGGTTGCGAAACAGGCGCAGCTTGGCGGCGATGTAGTGCTCGAGGTCGGGGTGGCGGTCGAGGTGGTCGGGAGCGATGTTGAGCAACACCCCGCACTCGGGCGCAAACGCCTCGGTGTCCTCGAGCTGAAAGCTCGACGCCTCGCAGACGATCGTCGTCTCGGGGTCGACCGAGTCGACGAGCGACGCCAGCGGGGTGCCGACGTTGCCCGCCACGGCGACCGGCTCGCCCGCGGTGCGCCAGACGTGCCCCAGCAGCTCGGTCACCGTCGTCTTGCCGTTTGTGCCGGTCACGGCGAGGAACCGGTTCGGCAGCAGGCGCCAGGCGAGCTCGAGCTCGCCGATGACGGGGAGCCCACGGTCGCGCGCCGCGGCGACCGCGGCCGCGTCAGCGGGCACGCCGGGGCTCTTGACCACGCAGCGCGCGCGCTCTGAAGCGTCGACTCCGTCCACATCCAGGAGGACTTCGACGCCGCGGTCCCGCAGCCCTGCCGCCCCCTCGGGGCTGCTCGAATCGACACCGATCACCCGCTCGCCCCGATCGGCCAGCGCTCGCGCCGCCGCCTGCCCTGAGCGCGCGAGCCCCACGACCAGATATGGCCCGTCCGGCAGGGCGGGTCTGCGGTGCTCTGAGTCCACGGCCGGGTAGTTTCCTGACTGCCATGGACAGCAGGGTCAAGCGCGCCTCGGGCAAGACCGGCCGCTTCTTCATCGAGATCGGCGCCGCGGTCGTCGTCGGCGCCGGTGTGCCGCTGCTCTGGGTCTGGATCGGCTCGCTGATCCAGGGATCGCGCGGGGCTCAGTCGGTCGAGGCGAGCACCGCGATGATCATGGTCGTCGGGATCCTCGTCAGCTACGTGGTCGTGCTGTTCATCGCCAGCGCGATCCAGGCCCGCGGGCAGGACGAGACCGAGACCGCGGGCCCGACCCGCTATCCCTGGACGCGCAGCATGCGCGACGAGCCCTACCGGCCCGGGACGAGCAAGCTGAGCCCGGTCGAGGCCGTGTTCGTCGGCACCGCGATCGTCGCCTCGATCGCGATGCTGATCTGGTTCTTCGCCTTCGCCGGCTCGCCGCTGCCGAGCTGATCCTGTTCGAGGCCGCTCACACCGAACGCGTGAACGCCGACGCCGCCGACGTGTGGGCGCTCTGGGCCGATCCCGGCCGGTGGGCGGAGTGGAACGAGCAGATCGCGAGCGCCGAGCTCGACGGCGAATTGCGCGTCGGCGCTCGGGCGCGGGTGAAGTTTCGCCGCGGCGGCACCGTGCGCTTCGAGGTCACCGCGCTCGAGCCCGAGCGCCTGTTCGTCGACGAGGCCGGCTTCCCGGGAGCGCGGCTTGGACACGAGCACCGGATCGAGCCGGCCGGCTCAGGCGTCGAGGTCACTCACCGGCTCTACCTCGAAGGGCCGCTCTCCGGCTTCTGGGCGCTGATGCTCGGGCGCAAGCGAATGCGCGAGTCGGTCGCGGGCTTCGTCGAGCGCGAGCGAGAGCTGGTGGGCGGCTAGCTAAGACCCGACGCTGTTCTGATACAGCGTGAAGCCGATCCCGGCGCAGACCGCGGCGACGATCCAGAACCGCAGCATGATCTTGGTCTCCGACCAGGCGAGCAGCTCGAAGTGGTGATGCACGGGGGCCATCAGCAGCACCCGGCGGCGAAACATCTTGAACGCGATCACCTGGATCGCCACCGACAACGCCTCGATCACGAAGATCCCGCCAATGATGATCAGCAGCAGCTCGCTCCGCGTCATCACCGCGAGCGCGCCGATCGCGCCCCCCAGGCCGAGCGAACCGGTGTCGCCCATGAAGATCGAAGCCGGAAACGAGTTGAACCACAGAAACCCGACCGAGGCGCCGACGAAGCACGCCGAGATCAGCGCCAACCCCTCCTCGCCGCTTGTGATCGCGATCGCCGTGTAGGCGAGAAGCACGATCGCGCAGGAGCCCGCCGCGAGCCCGTCGAGGCCGTCGGTGAGGTTGACCGCGTTCGAGGCCCCGGCGATCACGAAGTAGATGAAGATCAGATAGAGGACGGGGCCGACGTGGATCTCGGTGTCGAAGATCCGCGACTCCAGAGCCGGGGCGAGCTCGAGCTCGTGGTAGGCGACCCACCAGAGCGCGAGCGCGAGCGCGATCTGGGCGAGCAGCTTGTAGCGGGCCCCGAGCCCGAGCGAGCGGCGCTTGGAGATCTTGATGAAGTCGTCGGCAAACCCGATCGCGGCGCAGCCGAAGGCGACGCCGAGCACCGCGAGGCTGGCGGTGTCGCGCTCGGAGAGGACCAGGTACGGGATCGCGATCGCCAGGAAGATGATCAGGCCGCCCATCGTCGGCGTGCCGGCCTTGGCGTGGTGCTCCTGCGGGCCCTCCTCGCGAATCTGCTGGCCGAACTCCTTGACCCGCAGGAACTCGATGAACTTCGGACCGAGGAAGATCGTGAGCAGCATCGCCGCCATGCCGGCGATCAGCACCTCGCCACGGTCGATCGTCGCGTCGACGACCTCGCTGGAGAACTGGGCGACCGGCAACGTCAGCTCCCGAGGCGGGCGACCAGCGCTTCGGTGAACGCCTCGAGCCCCACGGCGCGCGAGCCCTTGACCAGGACCGCGTCGCCCCCGCCGAGGAGCTCGCGCACGATCGGCACGGCGGCCTGGGGATCCTCGGCCCAGTGGGCGGGCGCGTAGTCGCGAGCGAGCTCGCCCACGCCGACGATCTCGTCGATCCCGAGCCCGCGCGCGTGGGCTCCGATCTCACGGTGATAGCCGGGGCCGTCTGGGCCGAGCTCGCCCATGCCGCCCAGCACCGCCAGCCGGCGGCCCTTCACCTCGAGCGAGGCGAGGTGGTCGAGCGCGGCTCGCATCGAGATCGGGTTGGCGTTGTAGCAGTCGTTGACGAGCACCGAGCCCCCGGGCAGCTCGATCAGCTCGCCCCGCAGCCGCGAGAAGGATATTCCCGGCGCCCGACGCGCCATCTCGGCCAGGGGCGCGTCGAGCGCGAGCCCGATCGCCACCGCGCAGAGCGCGTTTACGAGGTTGTGCTGCTCGGTGAACGGCAGCGAGAACGTCGCCTCGCCGCGCGGCGTCGCGATCGCCGCCTCGAGCCCTGCGCCGGCACGCAACGCGCGACGCGCGAACACCTCACCACCCGGGCCGAAGGTGATCGTCTCGAGCTCGTCGCGCAGGTGCGGGGCGAGCGCGTCGGCGTCGGCCGGGACCACGGCCCGGCCGCGGTTGACGAGCCCGCCGAGGATCTCGGCCTTCGCCTCGGCGATCGCCTCGACCGTGCCGAGCAGCTCCAGGTGGACCGGCCCGACGTTGGTGATCGCCGCCACATCGGGCTCGGCGATCGCGCACAACTCGGCGATCTGCCCGCGCCCGCGCATCGCCATCTCCAGCACCAGGACCTCGGTCTCCGGCTCCGCCCCGAGGATCGCCAGCGGCAGGCCGACCTCGGTGTTGAAGTTTTCGGGGCTCGCATGGGTGCGGAACGGAAGCAGCGCCCGGCAGATGTCCTTGACCGAGGTCTTGCCGGTCGAGCCCGTGATCCCGACGACGCGGCAGCCGAGCTCACGGCGCCAGCCGCGGGCCAGTCGCTGTAGCGCGGCCAGCGGGTCGTCGGCGGCGAACAGCCAACCGGGCGCCGACGTCTCGGCCATCTGCTCGGCGCGGCGCGGCTCGACGACGGCCCCCCAGGCGCCCGCGGCAAGCACGGCCGGCGCGTACTGGCCACCGTCCTCGCGCTCGCCCCGCAGGGCGAAGAACAGCTCTCCCGGCGCGGTGGTGCGGGAGTCGATCGAGGCGCCGCGCGGACGGCCCGGCGACCCCTCGCGAACGACCTTCGCGCCCGCCTCGGCGGCGATCCGCTCGGCGGCTAGCTCGATCAAACCTTCATCGCAAGGAGCTCCTCGCGGGCGACGTCGCGATCGTCGAACGGGATCTTCCGTCCGCCCTCGAACTCCTGGCCCTGCTCGTGGCCCTTGCCGGCGATCACCACCGTGTCGCCGTCGCGCGCCGCCCCGAGCGCGAGCGCGATCGCAGCTCGCCGGTCGGGCTCGACCTCGATCGCGGCGGTGCCGGCGCTCATCCCCTCGCGGATCTCGCCGACGATCGCCAGAGGGTCCTCGGAGCGTGGGTTGTCGGACGTGACCACGGCCAGGTCGGAGAGCCGGGCGGCGATCGCACCCATCAGCGGGCGCTTGTCGCGATCGCGATCGCCGCCGCAGCCAAAGACGCAGATCAAGCGCCCGTCGGTGATCTGGCGCGCCGAGTCGAGCACGTTCTCAAGCGAGTCCGGGGTGTGCGCGTAGTCCACCAGTACCGCGAACGGCTGTCCCTCCTCGACCGGCTCGAAGCGGCCCGGAACGCGGTCGGCGCCGGCGAGCGCCGATGCCGCGTCGCCGAGCCCGACACCCAGCGCGGCAACGCAGCCGATCGCGCAGAGCGCGTTCTCGACGTTGAAGCGGCCCGGCAGCGGCAGCGCGACCTCGGCCTCGCCGTCTCGTCCGACGCAGAGAAAGGTGGCGCCGCCGGCGTCGAAGCGCACGTCGAGCGCGCGCAGGTCGGCGCTTTCTGCACCGCTCGCCGAGAAGGTCATGGCGTCGAACTCGGCGGCCAGCTTGTCGCCGTAGGGATCGTCGAGGTTGACGACGGCGCGCTCCGCCGCACCGCCCGCGAACAGGCGCCGCTTGGAGAGGAAGTAGTCCTCCATGTCGGCGTGGAAGTCGAGGTGGTCCTGGGTCAGGTTGGTGAAGGCGGCGACGGCGAAGCGGATCCCGTCCGAGCGGCGCAGCGCGAGCGCGTGCGAGGAGACCTCCATCGCGCAGGCCCGGTCGCCGGAATCGACCATGCGACGGAACACCGCCTGCATGTCGATCGCCTCCGGCGTCGTCCGCTCGACCGGCTCGTCGACCCCGCCGACGACGCGCTTGACCGTGCCCAGCAGCCCGGCCTGGATCCCGGCCTGCTCGAGGATGTGGCGGACCAGGAACGCCGTCGTCGTCTTGCCGTTGGTGCCCGTGACCCCCACGACCCGAAGCTCGGCAGTGGGATCGTCGTAGAAGCGGTGGGCCGCGTGGGCCATCGCGGCGCGCGCGTCGGCGACAACGGCCTGGACGACGAACGGCTCCAGATCCAGCTTGCGCTCGACGACGACGGCCGACGCGCCGGCCTGCACCGCGTAGGGCGCGAATGCGTGGCCGTCGGACGTGTGGCCGGGCACGGCGAAGAACAGCCATCCCGGCTCGACCTGGCGGCTGTCGTAGGCGAGGCCCGAGATCTCGATACCCGCGTCGCCGACGACCTCGATCACGTCGGCGCCGGCGAGCAGCTCGCGAAGCTCCATTTGGCGGAGTCTAGGACGGCGGGATGCCGAGATATGGAAGCGCGTAGTTGGCGATCTCCTCGAAGCCGGGGGCGGCGACGGTACCGCCATAGATGTCGCCCTTCGGGTCGTCGACGACGATCGAGACCAGCAGCTGCGGGTCCTCCGCGGGCGCGAAGCCGACGAACGAGGCGACGAACTGGGTGTCGGAGTAGGTCCCGTCGACCACCTTCTGCGCGGTGCCGGTCTTGCCGGCGAGCGTGTAGCCGGGGACGCTCACCTCCTGGGCGGTGCCGCCCGGGGCGAGCACGCCCTCGAGCATCTCGCGCAGCTTCGCCGCGGTCTCGGGGGTGATCACGCGGCTCGTCGGGCCGGGATCGACGGGCTCGCCGTCCTCCTCGAGAATCAGCCGGGGAGGGCGCAGGACGCCGTCGCTGGCGATCGCCGAGTAGGCGGCCGCCATCTGCATCGGGGTCACCGACAGACCCTGCCCGATCGGCAGGTTGCCCATCGTCGAGCCGGAGTAGGCGTCGGGCGGGATCATGATCCCCCGCTCCTCGCCCGGGTACGGGATCCCGGTCGGCTCGCCGAACCCGAAGCGGCGGATCCAGGTGTCGAAGCGGTCGCTGTAGTAGGGGCTGCCGAACTCGTCGTTGAGCGCGAGGCCGACCGTAACCGCGCCGACGTTCGAGGAGTAGGCGAGGATCTTGGAGACCGAGAGCGTCCCGTAGCTGACCCCCTCGTGCGCCTCCTCGATCGTCCGGTCGGCGACCTGAATCGAGGCGGGCAGCGGGAAGGTCGTCTGCGGGGTGACGACGCCATCCTCGAGCGCGCCGGCGACCGTGAAAGCCTTGAAGGTCGAGCCCGGCTCGTAGGTGAACCCGGTCGCCATGTTGCGCAGTTCCTCGTCCTCGGCCTCGCCCGGGGCGGTCGGGTCGAAGCTCGGCCAGTTGGCCATCGCCAGGACCTCGGAGTCGCGCGGGTCCATGACGATCGCGGTGGCGCCGTCGGGCTGGTATTTCTCGCCGATGCCGGCGAGCACGCGCTCGGTCTCGGCCTGCAGGTCGGCGTCGAGGGTGAGCCGGAGATCGGCACCGGTCTGCGCGCCCGCGATCGTGTTGCGCTCGAGCTCGTCGCCGAGCGCATCGCGGACGACCTCGCGCTCGCCGTCGGTCCCGTGCAGGACCGTTTCCTCGGAGGCCTCGAGGCCCGTGAGCCCCTGGTTGTCGACACCCACCGAGCCGATCACCTGCGAGGCCAGCTCGCCCTGCGGATAGATGCGACGGCTGTCGGGGAGCATCGCGATCCCGGGCAGGTCTAGCTCCTGGATCTCCTGGGCCGTGCTGAGGTCGACCTTGCGGGCGAGATATGCGAACCCCGACTCGCGGTCGGCGAGGCTCTCGAGGATCTCGGTCTCCGAGCTGCCGTCGATCAGCTTTGCGAGCTTGTGGGCCGCCTCCCCCGGATCGGTGACCTGATAGGGCGTCGCGAACACGGTCACGGCGTCCTCGGATACGGCGAGCTTGTTGCCGTTTCGATCGCGGATCGTGCCGCGCGAGCCCGGCACGACGACGCTCTCGGTCTGTTGGCTCTGCGCCTCGGCGCCCAGCTTGGCGCCGTTTACGCCCTGCACCCATACGGCGCGCACGAGCACGAGGGCGAGAAGACCGACGAACGCCGCGAACAGCAGTCCCACGCGGCGGTCGACGAGGGTCACGGCGAGGAGACGCCTCCGCCGCTCGCCGCGGGCGCCGTCGCGGTGGCCGTCGCCGGCGCCTCGGTGGCAAGCGCGGTCTCTGTCGCGGGCGCCGTTTGCGTCGACTCCGGCACGGCCGTCTCGGCGGCGGGCACCGTCGTCGAGGAGGCCGGCGCCTCGGTCACGACGACCTCGGTCGTCGGCGGGTACTCGGCGACGCTCAGCTCGCCGGCGCGCAGCCGCTTCGCCGCGGTCGCGGCGTCGTCGGGCGACGGCCGCAGGTAACCGATCTGATCCGGGTTGGGCACGTGCAGGCCGAGCCTGCCGGCGGTCTGGTGGACCTGCTCGCTTGCCGTCAGCCCGGCGATCTGCGCGCGCAGAGCCGAGTTCTGGCGCGCGAGCGCCTCGGCCGCGCGGCCCGCCTCGCTGGAGGAGGAATTGAAGCTGAGCGCGAGCACGTTGAGCGCGACGATGCCCACCAGCAGCGCCGCGAGCATCCCGATCCACAGGCGGCCGCGAGTCAACCTGACCATCAGTCCCGAGTCGGCGATCCCGCCGACCGCGCCCGCGGTGCGCAAGGCGGCGGGGACGACGAATCCGACGCTCGGGGTGTGCTGGCGCCGGCGCTTTGCAGGCGTGCGGCGGGCGGGCGCCCGCCGCGCGGGTGCCGTCGATCTCGCTGTCGCAGTCGCCGCCATCGTCAACCTACCTGCGCGGGGTTTCGTGCTCGGGGGCCGTGCTTCCTGCGTCGAGCTTGCGCGCGGCGCGCAGCCGCGCCGAGCTCGAGCGCGGGTTGTGCTCGATCTCGGGGACGCTCGGCTTCACCACGCGCCTGGTCAGCAACTCGGCCTCGGGCTCGCGACCGCACACGCACACCGGCAGCTCGGGGGGACACACGCAGCCGCGGGCGCGGTCGGCCAGAAACCGCTTCACCCGCCGGTCCTCGAGCGAGTGGAATGAGATCGCCGCCAGGCGACCTCCCTCGGCCAGCATCGACCACGCCCGCGGCAGGGCGCGGTCGAGCGAGTCGAGCTCGCCGTTGACCGCGATCCGGATCGCCTGAAAGCTGCGCTTCGCCGGGTGGCCCCGCCCGAACCGGTACGCGGGCGGGACCGCGGCGCGGATCGCCTCGACCAGCTCGGCGGTCGTCTCGAGCGGCCGGCGGCGGACGATCTCGGCGGCGATCGAGCGCGCGTGACGCTCCTCGCCGAGCTCGCGCAGGGTCTCGGCCAGCCGTTCCTTGGGCCACTCGTCGACGACCTCACGCGCCGAGAGCGCCTGCGAGCTGTCCATGCGCATGTCGAGGGGCGCGTCGTGGGTGTAAGAGAAGCCGCGCTCGGCCAGCTCGAGCTGGTCGGAGGAGATCCCGAGGTCCATGTAGACGAGGTCTGGGCGTACGCCGTCGGCGGCCAGCTGCTCGAGCGCCGCGGAGAAGTCGGCGCGGATGAAGCGAGCGTTGCTGGCAAGCTCGGGCTCGATCTCGGCATACCGCTCGGCCGCGGCCGGGTCGCGGTCGATGCAGATCAGGCTCCCGGTCGGCCCCAGGCGGTCGGCGACGAGGCGCGCGTGCCCGCCGCCGCCGAAGGTGCAGTCGATCGCCAGCTCGCCCGGCTGCGGGTCGCACAATGCGACGAGCTCGGGGGCCAGGACGGGTACGTGCTCGGTGGGCATCTGAGTCAGTGTGGCCATCGCCGCATGGGTCATCTCGAGGTGCCCGGTTCGGCGAGCTCCTCCGCCATCCGCTCGGCCTGCTCGTCGAGCTCGGCGTAGTGCTCGGCCCAGCGCTGCGGGTTCCAGATTTCGAGGTGGTCGGAGACGCCGACGACGATGCATTGCCCGTCGAGCCCGGCGTGCTCGATCAGGTGCTTGGCGAGCCGCAGCCGGCCGGCGGAGTCGAGGGTCTCGTCGGATGCCGAGGCGTTGAACCGGCGATACATCATCCGACCCTTGCGCCCGAGCCGGTTGAGGTCTGCCAGAAACCGCTGGCTGAAGTCTTCATAACCCTGCGACGAGTAGACCTCGACGCAGGGGTCCAGGCCGGCGACGAGAACGACACCCTCCGCGAGCTGTGCCCGCCACCTGGCCGGGACGGTGAGACGGTCTTTGGAGTCGAGGCTGTGCTCGTGCTGACCGCGAAAGGCCATCTGTCAAGTGGGGAGAAAAGATTTGGACCGGGGTGGCGAGGTGGGAGGAGACTCACCACCCCGGTCCTTGGGTCAACTCGTGTCGCCACGCTAACCCACTGTGCCCCACTTTGCAACACAACGTTGGTGAGAATTGGAACCGCTCCGTCGGACGGACTTGCTAGCCGGGGGCAGGAACAGCGGGTTTTGCCCATTGCGATGCGGGTTCGGCGGCGATCCGATCAGGTCGGCTCCCCGCTCGCCGGCGCTCCGTGGATGCAAGCGCGGTTGCAGATAGGCTGCCCGCCGTGAGTCAGCCGCCCCCCGGTGACCCCGAGCCGGCTGTGCCCGATCTGCCCGCGCCGCCCGACCTGCCGCCGGTTCCCGACGACGCGAGCGACACGCGCAGCTGGCACTTTCGCCGGCTGCTGGGCAACGTGGTCGTGCTCGGGGTCAGCGCGATCCTCGCCGCGATCGTGCTGGTCGCCGTGGGCACCCAGGCCGGCTTCGGCCTCGGCGCCGCAGCCGCCGGGGGAATGCTGCTCGTCGCCCTGCTCGTCGTCTGGCTGCTGGCCTCGTCGCGGGCCGCGGACGACTTCTTCACCGCGTATGCGCACGGGCGCGGCCTCACCCGGCTCGACGGACGCTCAAACCTCCCGCCGATCACCCCCCTGCTGCGCAAGGGCGACCACCGCTACGCGGAGCAGCGCTTCAACGGGGTGCTGCCGGGCGGTATCGACGGCAGCTTGTGCCTGTACACGTACGAGGACGAGAGCACCGACTCAGACGGCGACGAGCAGACGACCTACGTCCATTTCACGATCGTCATGACCCAGCTGCCGGCGACCGCGCCGCTGATCCGCGAGCTCTTCTGCCAGCGCCGCCTCGGCTTTCGGTTCATGGATTCGATGGAGGACGCGTTTCGCCGCCGCCAGCGCGTCGAGCACGAGTCGGCCGCCGTCGACAAGGAGTTCGAGATCTTCATCGGCGAGGGCGACGACATGAACCGCGCCCGGCAGATCCTCTCCCCCACCTTCCTCGTCTGGCTCGAGGAGAACTCGGCCGAGGAGTTCGCCTTCGAGCTCGTCGCCGGCTCGCTGGTGGCCAACGTCAAGGGCCACTCAAAGAGCGCCGCAGAGCTCGATCTGCTCTGCCAAGCGACGGCTGGGGTCGCGCGCCGCCTCCAGGAAGAAGCGCTGGAGCTGAGCACGCCCACCCAGGCTTGAGAAAAGTCGCCTGAAAGCATCAAGGCCGGGCGTGCGGATGCCGATGCCCGTGGGTGGTATGTCCAAGTCCAGCGCGCCCACGTTCCGTGGCCTGCCGACCCCTGCCCAGATCCTCATCTTGGCGGTGCTGGTGGGCGCGGCGATGCTGGTCGCCGCCGAGGCGCTCACGCAGGACAGGACCGAGGCCGACCTGGCGCTGCTCGCCGTCATCGCCGCTCTCTGCGCGGCGGGCAACCTGTTTGAGGTCTTCGCCCCTGCGAACTTCTCCTTCCAGCCGAACCTGACGATCTTCTTCATGGGCACGCTGCTCCTGCCCCCGTGGGCGATCGTTGTGCTCGCCGTCTGCTGCTTCGTCCCGGGCGCGGTGATGCACCGCTCCCGGTGGTACATGGTCGCGTTCAACGTCGGCAACTACATCCTGGCCGGACTCGCTGCCCATGAGATCGCCGAGCAGGCCGGCGCTGTCGGCACCGGGTGGTCCGCCGACGCCGTTACCGCCGTCGCTCTCGCGGGGGCGGCACTTGCGTTCGTCGTGGTCAATCACGCGTTGATCGCGATGGTCGTCTCGCTTGCCCGCGGACGGCCGCTTCGCAGGAGCGTCGCCGACATGGTCGAGGTGATGCCGATGGACATCGCTCTGGCGATGACCGGTGCCTGCCTCGTCGCCCTCTGGACCTTCACACCGGCGCTGGCGGTGCTGGCGATCGCGCCGATGGCGCTGATCTACCGCGCCCTCTGGGTGCCGATGCTCGAGCACAAGTCGCGCACCGACCCGAAGACGGGCCTCTACAACTCGGAGTACTTCACCGAGGAGCTCGAGGCGGCGCTGACCTCCGCCCGCCGTCACGGGAGCAGCGTCTCGGTGGTGATGATCGATCTCGACCAGCTGCGGCTGATCAACAACCGCCACGGCCACCTCGCCGGCGACCAGCTCATCCGCGCCGTCGCCGACGTCGTCAGCGAGGCGGCAACCGCGCGCGAGGGAATCGCGGCGCGGTTTGGCGGCGACGAGCTCTGCATGCTGCTGCCCGACGAGCCACTGGATTCCGCCAGCCGGCTCGCCGAGACCGTGCGGGCCGAGATCGAGGACATCGAGCTGCCCTTCGAGGGCGTCGTCGAGCGGCTCACGATCACCGTCAGCACCGGCGTCGCCTCCTACCCCAAGCACGCCGACAGCGCCAACGCCCTACTGCGCGCCGCCGACGCCGCCGTCTACGACGCCAAGCTCGGCGGTCGCAACCGGACCCGGCTGGCGCTGCCGCCGGCCGCCCGCGAGACCCTGGCGATGGACTCGCCCGACGGCGTCGCGCGCCATCGGCCGACGATCGTCCCCGAGCCGGCAGCCAATGCCTCGGTCAACGGCGATCAGCCGCTGCCGGCGCCCGAGCCGGCCGAGGCGCCCGAGCCGGCGCCGAAACCGACCCCCGCGCGGTCTCGCCTGATCTCGCTCTACATCGGCGCGGTCTGCCTCACAGCGCTCGTCATCGGCGCGCTCTCTGATCGCGCGGCGATCCCCGAGGAGCCGTGGCTGTTCGTGCTGCTGATCGCCTCGGTCGTCCTGCTCGACGCTGTCAGGATCGACGTCTTCGAGCGCGCCAACCTCTCGCCCGCCGCGGTGCCCGTGCTCGCACTCGCCTACTTCTTCGGCCCGCTGGGACCGATCGCGGCCGAGGGCGTGATCGCCGCGATTCGCTTCGTGCGCAGGGACCCCCTACTGAAGTTCGGCTTCGACTTCGGCGCCCTCTCGCTCGCGGGCGCCGCGGCGGCTGGCGTCTTCAGCGCCTTCCCGGACGCCCAGGACGCGGCGCTGCTTGCGGTCGCCGCGCTGGCAGGCATCGCCTATTACGCGGTCAACCACGGCCTGCTCGCCATCGTCATGGGCCTCGCCGAGGGCCGCGCCGCGCTCGCGGTCTGGCGCGAACGCTTCGCCTGGATGGCCCCGCATTACGTCGCCTTCGGCCTGCTCGCCGGAACCTTTGTGGTCTCCGAGCTCGGGCTCGGCCTGTACGCGTTCGCCGTCTTCGGGCTGCCGGTCCTGATGCTCTGGATCGCCGAGAAGCAGTACCTGGACCGCTCGCGCGCCTCGGTCACCGAGCTGCGGGCAACCAACGACGAGCTCGAGACCGCCAACGCGCGCCTGCGTGGGCTGCTCGACGACAACCGCCAGCTGCTCGGGCGCATGCACCGCTCCTACATCTCAACGATCACCTCGCTGGCGCGCACCGTCGAGGCCAAGGACCCGCTGACCAGTGGACATACCGAGCGGGTCGCCGACATCGCCATCCTCTTGGCCAGAGAGCTCGGGTTCGACGAATCCGAGCTGCCGGCGGTCCGCGTCGGCGCGATCATCCACGACATCGGCAAGATCGGGATTCCCGACCAGATCCTGCTCAAGCCCGGCCCGCTCGACCCCGAGGAGCTCGACTTGATGCGCAAGCACCCCGAGATGTCGAGCTACATCGTCGCCGAGCTTGAGCTGCCGGCGATCGTCAAGCAGATGGTCCGCAGCCACCACGAGCGCTTCGACGGAGGCGGATATCCGGACGGCCTCGTCGGCGAGGAGATCCCGCTGTCGGCGCGGATCCTCTCGGTCGCCGACGCGCTCGACGCGATGACCAGTGACCGTCCGTATCGCAAGGCGCTGGCGCTGGACGTGGCCCGAGCGGAGATCCAGGACAAGGCGGGCACCCAGTTCTGTCCCCGCGTCGTCGGCGTGCTCGCGGCGCTCATGAGGGACAGGCCGGAGTTCCTCGCCGCTCTCGAGGCCTCCGCTTCGCAGCCCGAGCTGGCGAAGTTCTCGCACGGCTGAGCCGCGTTCCGGCCTCCGCCGGCGGCGTTTGAGGTAGGCACCCCGTTCTGTCCCTACCGCAAAGCGGGAGGTCGGACGGATGTCCTATGAAGCCCCGCCCTCAGCCCTCCGATGGGAGGCCTGTCATGGAAGGCCAAGCCAAAGGAGTGTCGGTTGTGGGTGGTGTGATGACGACCAGCGGCGCCTGGCGTTGGATGGTGGCCGCGAGCCTCGCGGCCGTCCTCTCGTTCGCGGCGCTCGTCGCGGGCCGTGCGGGCAGCGCGCTCGACCTCGGCTCACCGGCCTCCGTCTCAACCGGCACCGCCAGCCCGCTCGCCCAGCTCGCCGCCGACCACCCCGACCGGCCGGTCGAGGTGATCGTCCAGCTGCGCCCCGGGACCGACCCGGCCACCGGGCGGGCGCTCGTCAGCGCCGCCGGCGGCACGATCTCGCGCGAGCTGCCGATCATCAACGGGCTCGGCACGGTGCTTCCCGCTGACGAGGCCCAGCGGCTGAGCCTCAACCCGGCCGTGCACGCTGTCTCGCTGAACGCGCCGGTCGAGAGCCAGGGCATCGACCCGACCGCGCTCTCCACTTCCTACAACCAGTCGATCCGCAGCCCGAGGGTCTGGAACGACGGCCTCACCGGCGAGGGCGTCGGCGTCGCCGTGATCGACACCGGCATCGCCGGCAACCTGCCCGACTTCCAGGTCTCGCGGACGAACACGAGCTCCCGCGTGATCGCCTCGGCGGTCGTCAACCCCGGCGCTTCGAACGCCGGCGACAGCCTCGGCCACGGCACCCACGTCGCCGGCCTGATCGCCGGCAACGGCATGAACCGCCCGCTGGGCGACCCGCTGCGCGGCAGGTACGTGGGCGTCGCCCCCGACGCCAACCTGATCGCGGTCAAGGCCGCCGACGAGAACGGCGACGCGACCGTGCTCGACGTGATCGACGGGCTGCAGTTCGTCGTCGACCACAAGGCCGACTACAACATCCGCGTCGTCAACCTCTCGCTGAAGTCGACGCAGGCCGAGTCCTACCGCACCGATCCGCTCGACGCCGCGGTCGAGGCGGCATGGAACAGCGGCCTCGTCGTCGTCGCCGCCGCGGGCAACTCCGGGGCCGACGCCGACGCCGTCTCCTACGCCCCGGGCAACGACCCGTTCATCATCACGGTGGGCGGAGTCGACGACCAGGGCACCAAGAAGATCGACGACGACACGCTCGCCTCCTGGTCGAGCCGCGGCACCACCCAGGACGGCTTCGAGAAGCCCGACATCCTCGCGCCCGGTGCAAAGATCGTCTCGACGATCCCGGCGAACGCGCAGTACCTCCAGCTCTGCCCGGACTGCGTCACCGACGGTCAGTACTTCCGCGTCGGCGGCACCTCGATGGCGGCCGCGGTCGCCGCGGGCGAGGCGGCGCTGCTGATCGGGTCCGACCCGACGCTGACGCCCAACGAGGTCAAGGCGCAGATGCTCAGGCGCACCCGCCCGGTCACCGAGTCGGAGTCCTCGGGCGTGCTGGTCGACGCGACCGGCGACCCAGTGCCGCCGCAGGACGAGGACCGCAGCGCCACCGCCGTGGGCGCCGAGGCCGCCGCCGACAAGGCGGTCGAGAAGGACCAGGTGCGCAAGGACGCCAACCGCCACCTCCTGCCGAACCTGCTGCTCGACCCCGCGACCGGCCTGATCGACTACACGCGCACGAGCTGGTCGCGCACGAGCTGGTCGGAGGCGCCGCCGGAGCTGCAGGCGACGTGGAGCCGCACCAGTTGGAGCCGCACGAGCTGGAGCCGGACGAGCTGGAGCGCGTCGGCCCAGTCCTGCACCGACTTCGAGCGCACGAGCTGGAGCCGGACGAGCTGGTCCGCCGAGGACATCGCGTGGGCCCAGGAGCAGTGCTCGGACCTGCTCAGCGAGGTCGACCCGACTCGGACGAGCTGGAGCCGGACGAGCTGGAGCCGCACCTCCTGGTCGACCAGCTTCACCAAGTAAGTCTCACTCACACCGGAGAACGACCCCAACGAAGCGCC
Organism: Solirubrobacterales bacterium; assembly: GCA_036794585.1. Lineage (GTDB taxonomy): Bacteria > Actinomycetota > Thermoleophilia > Solirubrobacterales > 70-9 > WHSW01. The sequence continues at coordinate 52,850 of DAIRGH010000005.1, forward strand.
CGGCCCCGCGGCCGGGCGCTTTGTTGTTTCGCTAGAGGCCCCCGAGCAGCGTCTCGGAGTGCGCGATGATCGTCGCGCAGATCACCAGCAGCACCGACGGCACGAGCACGAGCGCGACGACGAGCTGGATCTTCGGCGCCGCTCGCGCCGCGCGCTCCTCGATCCGCCGGCGCGCGTCGCGGCGCAGCGCCGTCGCCTGGTTGTGGAGCTGCGCGGCCAGCGGCGAGCCGTAGGCGCGCGAGCGCTCGACCGCGGCGGCCAGCGCGCCGACCTCGGCACAGCGAACCCGCCGCCGTAGGTCGTCGATCGCCTCCCGGACCGGGGCCCCGGCCTCGATCGAGGCGACGGTGTCGCCCAGCTCGCTCGCCAGCGGCCCCGCGGTCGCGCCGGCGAGCTCGCCGAGGAGCGTCGCCAT